>JAUIMF010000010.1 GCA_030433415.1 Gammaproteobacteria bacterium
GCTCAGGCTGCTCCACCTCGATGGTTGTGTCGGTCACGCTTTGCCCAGTGCCGCCTGGTATGCACGCACCGCGTTGGCAAAACCCATGGACAGCGCGTCGACGGTCAGGGCGTGGCCGATGGACACTTCCAGTAGCCCCGGCAGTTCGCGAAACAGAGGCAGATTCTGCAGGTTCAGGTCGTGTCCCGCATTCACACCAAGACCCGCTTCCAGGGCGGCCTCGGCGGCACGGCGGTAGGTATCGAAGCTGGCCCGCTGCACCTCCTCGCCACGGGCCGCCGCCGCAGCATAGCTCTCGGTGTACAGCTCGATGCGGTCTGCGCCGATGTCCGCCGCGATTTTCATCTGTTCGGGTAAGGGGTCCATGAACAGGCTGCTGCGAATGCCCAGAGCGCGCAATTCCTCGAGCAGCGGTGCCAGGTCGTCGGCCTGGCGCGTGAGGTCGAAACCGTGGTCCGACGTGAGCTGGTCATCGCCGTCGGGTACGAGCGTGCACTGGGTGGGGCGAAGCTCGCGTACCAGGGCCATGAATCCCGGGTAGTCGCTCACGCCCGCCCGGTCACTCCGGCGCGCCGGGGCAAAGGGATTGCCCTCGATGTTGAACTCCACCGTGAGCATTGGGGCCAGGTCGCGGCAGTCGTCGGCGCGAATGTGGCGCTGATCGGGCCGGGGGTGCACCGTAATTCCGTCCGCACCGGCGTCGATGGCGGTGCGCGCGTGGCCCGTGACCGAGGGGATCGAGGTGTCCCGGGAATTCCGGAGCAGGGCGATCTTGTTCAGATTGACAGAGAGAGCGATCACGGCGGCGGGAGTAGATCAGAACAGCCGTTTGCGGCGAATGCTCTTGATGATCACCGGGTCCACGGGCACGTTGCCGTGGCCTGCCACTTGATGCGTGGGCGCCGTGGCGATGAAATCCACGACGTTCATGCCGTCGATGACCTCACCAAAGACCGCATAGCCACTGCCGCCGGGCTGCCAGTCCAGGCGCAGATTACTGCGCTGGTTGATGAAGAACTGGGCCGTCGCGGAATCCGGATCCGAGGTGCGCGCCATGGCGATGGAGCCGCGAATATTGTGCAGCCGGTTGCGCGATTCGTTGGGAATCGGATCACCGGTGGGTTTCTCCTGCATGTCCGGGGTCATGCCGCCTCCCTGGATCATGAAATTCGGTATCACGCGGTGAAAGATCGTGCCGTCATAGAACTCGTCGTCTACGTAGCGCAAAAAGTTCTCTACGGTCACGGGCGCCTTGTCGCGGAACAGGCGCAGGGTGATTTCACCAAAATTCGTGACGATCAGTATCTGTGGATTGGGCAGCGGGGTTTCTTCGGCGCGCACAGCGTGGGTGCTGCCAACAAGCAAAAGCACACCCAGCGTGGCGGCGAAAACGTGGCGAAAAAGGTGGGGTAGAGTCATGGTGTCTTCCGGCTAAGGTGTCAGGAGTCGTCAGGCCCAGCTGGAGCTGCTGCGGCGGCGCGGCCAGAGGCGGGGTACGACCAGGGTGATAATTACGCCCAACAGCACAGCCAGCGCGCCGTCGATCAACGTACTGCTTTGCAGGCGGTCGTTCAGGCGCTGGTTATCGGCCTCGAGCGTGTCGATGGACAGACGCATGGATTCACTTTCTTCGACCAGGCGGCGGTTCTGCTCGGCGGTCTCGATGGCGCTGCCCGACACCTGGCGTAGCTGGGCGAGTTCTTCCGTAACGCGTTGCAGTTCAGCCTGGCTTTCAGCCAGGGCATTTTCGAGCTGGCTGCGCTCTCCCCGCAGCGTGTCCAACTCCGTACGCAGCGTGGCTGATTCGCGCTCCGTTTCTTCGAGCTGGCGAGCGACCCGTGGCAACCGCACCTGGGCCGGCGCTTCGCTGGCGAGGTATTCGGCCTGAACCCAGCCCACGGTACCGCGGCTGGTACGCACCTCGGCCCAGTTACCGTCGGTGGAGCGCCGCTGTTCCACCAATGAGGTGCCGGGAACAAGTTTGCCCAGCCACCGGTAATTGGATCCGGGACCGGCGTGGAGTACGACGAAGATCTCGTCAGAGATGTATCGGGTTTCCTGGGCCTGGGCAGCAGCGGTAAACAACAGCAGGCAAAGCATCAGTCGACGTAGCACGGGGGTTCCTCGCATGAGTTCGGTGCTCAGGGTAAAACAATTCGGTACGGCTTGACCCGCACGCGGGTAAAGACACCTTCGCGGGCATAGGGGTCGCTGTCGGCCCAGGCCTGGGCGTCTTCCAGCGAGGGGAATTCGGCAATGATCAGGCTGCCGGTGAAACCCGCCTCACCCGGATCCTCGCTGTCTATGGCGGGGTGGGGGCCCGCGGCGAACAGGCGCCCTTCATCGACGAGCCCGCGGATACGGGCGAGATGCTCCTCGCGCACGGACAGGCGCAGGGACAGGCTGTCGGGGGCGTCTTCTCCAAAAATCGCGTAGTACACGTGGTGCGTTCCTATGTTTTATTACGGTATCTGCGTCGGTCGGTGAGTCGGTCAACCGTCGCCGCCGGCGGTGCTCTCAGCGGCTGTGAGATGGGGGCTGATGATCAGCGCCGTCAGCAGCGTCAGGAGCAGCGTGAAACCGATGGCCGAGTAAAGCTTGTAGCTTACCCAGGTCGCCTCGCTGTAGCGGTAGGCAACGTACAGGTTCAGAGCCCCGACCACGGTGAAGTTGCCGATCCAGAGGATGTTCAGGCGGGTCCAGACTGGCGCCGGTAGCGTGAGCTGCCCCCCCAGGGTTCGTTCGAGCAGGCATTTTTCTGAGAACAGCGTAAAACCCGCAAACGCGAGGGCCAGAGCCCAGTTGAAAATCGTTGGCTTCCACTGGATGAAGGTCTGGTCGCGCAGCGCGAGCGTGGCGCCGCCAAATACCAGCACGGCGACGAAGGTCCACAGCGTGCGCTTCTCCCAGACGCCCGCCATGAGCCGGCTGACAATCACCTGCAGGGCGGTGGCGACGATGAGCACGGCGGTGGCACTGAAAATACCATCCAGTTCGTGCGTGTAGCCCGCAAAGGAGACGGTCTCGCCATCCATCTGGTAGACAACGAAGAACAGGACAATGGGCAGGAATTCGAGGATTTGTTTCATGCAGTCTTCAGGGCGCCTGGCAGTGCTAGAATGCCGCGCGGTCGGGTGAGGCGGCATTGTAGACGAATTCCGTGCGCCGCTCACCGCATCCCCAACTCCTGAGGCGGAGCAGGCGCGCATGAGTCAGTTTTTCCAGATACATCCCGACAATCCCCAGGTGCGGCTGGTGCGCCAGGCGGCAGATATCGTGCGCAACGGCGGTGTTGTGGTGTATCCCACGGATTCGGCCTACGCGCTGGGTTGCCATATCGGCGACAAGAATGCGCTGGATCGTATTCGGCGCATCCGCAAGCTCGACGATCGCCACAATTTCACCCTGGTTTGCCGGGACCTGTCAGAGATCGCGACCTACGCCCGCGTCGACAACGCGGTGTATCGCCTGCTCAAGCATCACACGCCGGGACCGTATACCTTTATTCTGCGGGCGACCTCGGAGGTCCCCCGGCGCCTGATGCACCCCAAGCGCCGTACCGTCGGCCTGCGGGTACCCGACAACGCGATCGCCCAGGCGCTGCTCGAGGATCTGGGCGAGCCCCTGATGAGCGTGACGCTGATCATGCCCGGGGACGAATTACCCCTGATTGATCCTTACGAAATCCGTGAATTGCTGGAGCACCACGTCGATCTGGTGATCGACGGCGGCTACTGCGGTATGGAGGCCACCACGGTCGTGGATATGGCGGACGAGGTGCCCATGCTGCTGCGGGCAGGCAAGGGCGATCCTGCGCCCTTTGAGGCCGCCTGAGGTATAATTTTGCGATTGCCCGCTGGAAATCCCGTGACAGAAGAAAGCCCCCCCCAGACCGATACGCCCGAGGTGAGCAGCCTGCCGAGCCAGGGTGAAATGCCTTTTGCCGTGGTGATGGGCAAGGCGGTAACAGAGCTACCCAAGGACCTGTATATCCCACCCCAGGCGCTCGAGGTGTTTCTGGAGGCCTTTGAGGGGCCCCTGGACCTGTTGCTGTACCTGATCCGCCGCCAGAACCTGGATATTCTTGACGTCGACGTATCGCGCATTACCGAGCAATACATGCAGTACGTTGAGCTGATGGATGCGATGCAGTTTGAGCTCGCGGCAGAGTACCTGTTGATGGCGGCAATGCTGGCCGAAATCAAGTCCCGCATGCTGTTGCCGCGCTCCACCACCGTTGAAGAAGATGAAGAGGATCCCCGCGCCCAGCTCATCCGTCGCCTGCAGGAGTACGAACGCTTCAAGAAAGCCGCGGAAGACATGGAAGAGCTGCCGCGCATGGAGCGCGATACCTGGGTGGCCAGCGCAGCGCCGCCGCCGATCGAGAAGGAGCGCCCGGAGCCGGATGTAGACATGCGTGAGCTGCTGACGCTGTTGTCGGAGGTGCTCAAGCGCGCGCAGATGTACGAGAGCCACCAGGTGCAACGCGAGGCCCTGTCCACGCGGGAGCGCATGTCGGAGGTGCTCGACAAACTGCAGGGAAAACAGTTTGTGCCGTTCGTGTCACTCTTTTCTCCCGAAGAAGGCAAGCTGGGGGTGGTGGTTACCTTCCTGGCCATCATGGAACTGATCAAGGAGTCCCTGGTTGAAATCGTGCAGACAGAGAGCTTTGGCCCCATTCACGTCAAGGGGCGCGCCGAATGAGTGACACGGTCGGACTGGTACAGATCATCGAAGCGTCGCTGCTCGCTGCGGGTAAGCCCCTGACAGTGGCGCAGCTCGGTGCCCTGTTCGAAGAACATGAGCGTCCCGGCAACGATGACATTCGCAGCGCCCTCGAAGAAGTGCGTGAACGTTGCGAAGGGCGTGGCTTTGAGCTGGTCGAAGTGGCGAGTGGGTTTCGCTTTCAGGTGCGCGAGCAACTCAGCCCCTGGGTGGGGCGGCTCTGGCAGGAGCGTCCCCAGAAGTATTCGCGGGCGCTGCTTGAGACCCTGGCGCTGATCGCCTACCGCCAGCCCATCACCCGCGGCGAGATCGAAGAGATCCGCGGCGTGGCCGTGAGCACCAACATTATTCGCACACTGCACGAGCGCGACTGGATTCGCTCCGTCGGCCATCGCGACGTGCCCGGTCGACCCGCCATGTACGCCACCACCCGGCAGTTCCTGGACTATTTCAATCTCAAAAGCCTGGACCAGTTGCCGGCGCTGGCAGATATCCGCGACCTCGAGACCCTGAACGCGGAGCTGGGCTTCAGCGATCCATTGCCCGAAGGCATGGTCGATGCGGCGGGTGAGGAGGCGGCCCCGTCGCCGGACACCGAGGCAGCGGTTGACGAAGCCGATGCTGGCGATGGCACCGTCCTCGAGACCGAGACCGAGACCGAGACCGAGACCGAGACCGAGACCGAGACCGAGACCGAGACCGAGACCGAGACCGAGACCGAGACCGAGACCGAGACCGAAACCGAAACCGAGACCGAGACCGAGAGCGGCCCCGAACAAGAGCGCGCTGGACATGGCCAAGGCTGACGACAAAAAAGTCGATGCCGGCGGCGATAAGGCGCGAGGCGAGAAGCTGCAGAAAGTACTCGCTCGCAGTGGTCTGGGTTCGCGTCGTGAGATGGAGCGCTGGATCGAAGAAGGGCGGGTCACCGTCGCGGGCGTGGCCGCAAAGCTGGGTGACCGGGTAGGGTCAGACGCCAAAATTGAGGTGGACGGTCGTCCCCTGGAGGCCGACAAGGGCCATGAAACCCGCTGTCTGCTGTATCACAAGCCCACGGGTGAAGTCTGTTCGCGCAAGGATCCCGAGGGCCGACGCACGGTCTTCGAGCGTCTGCCAAAGGTGCGTTCGGGGCGCTGGATTTCGATCGGTCGCCTGGACTTCAATACCTCGGGCCTGCTGCTGTTCACCACCGACGGCGAACTTGCCAACGCCCTGATGCATCCCCGGGCTAACATCGAGCGCGAGTATATGGTGCGCGTGATGGGCGATGTCGGCGAGGAGCAACTGCAGGCCATGCTCGATGGCGTGATGCTCGAGGACGGCGTGGCCCGTTTCACTGACATTCAGCCCGGTAACGGCGACGGCGTAAACAGTTGGTATTACGTGGTGCTCATGGAAGGTCGCAATCGCGAGGTGCGGCGTTTGTGGGAGTCCCAGGGCCTCACGGTGTCGCGTCTCAAGCGTGTGCGCTACGGTGAGTTGTTTATTCCCTCCAAGGTCAAGAAGGGCCAGTGGATGGAACTCTCACCGCGAGAGATCAGCACGCTATATCGCATGGCGCAGCTGCCCGAGAAAGCCGTGCAGAGTCTCACGCCCGATGAGCGTCGCCGGGCAGAGCGGCAGTCATCCAAGCGCGGGCGTGCCCGAGTCGCGGGCCATGATCGCAAGCTCGGCGTGCGTGGGCCCAAAGGTCGCGGAAACCGCAAGCGCAGCTAAGGTCCGCCGCCCGGGCTAACTCATCGCTTACTGCGCGTCGAAGCTGCAGCCATTCACCGCGCTACTCGCCGCGTCCATCAGGTACAGGTACACGGGCATTATCTCGGCGGGACCCGGGTTGTTGTCGGGGGACTCCGCCGGATACGCGGCGCGGCGCATGGCGGTATTGGTCGCGCCGGGGTTGATCGCGTTCACGCGTATCGCGCTTGTGTTCTCCATCTCGCTCGCCAGCACCTGCATCATGCCTTCGGTGGCAAATTTCGAGACCGCGTAGGCGCCCCAGTAGGCCTTGCCACGACGGCCGACGCCAGACGACGTGAAAACCACCGAGGCCTGGGGCGCTGCGTCGAGCAGCGGCAGCAACGATCGGATCAACAGAAACTGGCTGTTGACGTTCACCTGCATCACGCGTTGCCAGTCGTTCCATCGCAGCTGGCCCAGGGGGCGTCTTTCGCCGAGTAGGCCGGCGTTGAGTAGTAGCCCATCCAGCACCGGAAACTGCTCCCCCACCACCCGGGCAAGTTCCTCGTAGGTTTCCTCGGTGTCCTGCTCCAGGTCAAAGGGAATAGCTGCTGGCTGGGGCGCCCCCAGGGCTTCAATCTCGTCGTAGATCGACTCCAGTTTTTCGACGCTGCGTCCGAGCAGGATCACCGTGGCGCCGTGGGCGGCGTAGCTCAGGGCGGCGCTGCGGCCAATGCCGTCGCTCGCTCCCGTTACCAGGATCGTGCGGCCAGCCAGGGCGTTGCCTGCGCAGACATAGTCGGATGGCACCCGGGTGCCCACGTTGGAGGATTGGTTCACTGTTGACTCCGAAAGTTCAGATAGGGAAGAGGCAGGCCTCGACCTCGGTGCTGCAGCGCACGAGGGCGTCAGCTCCCCAGGCGTCGGCATCGTCCCCGGGTTCGAGGTAGCCATAGGCGGCGGCCACGGTGCGCATTCCCGCGGCGCGACCCGCGTCGATGTCTCGCCGGTGATCGCCGACGTAAACCGACGCGACGGGTTCGCAGTCAAGCTGCCGGCAGGCCAGCCACAGTGCCTCGGGATGCGGCTTTGGCTGGGCCACGTCATCGGGGCAGGTCACGCTGCCCGGGGCAAGGCCCAGGGTCTGCAGTAGCGGCACGGTATAGGCCCGGGGCTTGTTGGTGGCGATGCCCCAGGGAATCTGCTGCACCTCAAGGCGCCTCAGCAGCTGCTCCATGCCCGGATACAACCGTGCGTGCTGGCCCAGAATACGCTCGTAGAGCTCCAGCAGGCGCAGGCGATGGACCTCGACCAGGGGGTCCTCCGGCTCCAGGTTCAGTCCCAGGCATACCAGGGCACGCGCACCGTTGGACACGCTCTGGCGTATGCGTTCGGGCGCGATTGGCGCAACGCCATTTTCCGCCTGGAGCTGCTGTACCACGGGAATGAAATCGTCGGCGGTGTCTACCAGAGTGCCGTCGAGGTCAAACACCACCGCCGCGGGCAAGGGAGCTTCGCTCATCGCTCAGTCCGGGCGGCGGGCGTGGATCATGTAATTGACGGACACATCCTCGCGCGCGAGGCGATAGCGACGGGTGAGGGGGTTGTAGACGAGTCCCGTGCTCTCGCGATACTCCAGCCCCGCCTCGCGCAGCCAGCGGGCGAGCTCGGACGGACGAATGAACTTGGCGTACTCGTGGGTACCTGCAGGCAGCAGGCGCAACACGTGCTCGGCGCCCACAATGGCGAACAGGAATGCCTTGGGATTGCGGTTGATGGTCGAGAAGAACAGCTCGCCGCCCGGCTTTACGAGTGTGGCGCAGGCGCGAATCACAGCACCGGGGTCCGGTACATGCTCCAGCATCTCCAGGCAACACACCACATCGAACTCGCCGGGCATGGCTTCGGCCAGGGCCTCGGCGGTGCTCTGGCGATAATCCACGTCCACGCCCGACTCCAGCTGGTGCAGGCGGGCCACCGAGAGCGGGCCTTCGCCCATATCGATGCCGGTGACCTTCGCTCCACGCAGCGCCATGGCCTCCGACAGAATGCCGCCGCCGCAACCGACGTCGAGCACCGTCTTGCCGGCAACCGGGGCACGGCCGTCGATCCAGTTGGCGCGCAGGGGGTTGATTTCGTGCAGGGGGCGGAACTCCCCGTCGGGATCCCACCAGCGAGCCGCAAGGGCCTCGAACTTGGCGATTTCGCTCTCGTCGACATTCAGGGTCTGGTTCATGGGGCTATCACTCCTCGCCAGTGGCGGGCTCGCGCCAGGGTGTCGGTCAGGTCCAGGGTGGTCAGGCGCCGGTCGTGCAGAAGCCGTTGTCCGGCGATCCATACGTGGTTCACCTGGGAGCCGTTGCAGGCGTACACGATCTGCGACACGGGATTATAAAGGGGCTGCGTCGACGGGCCCGTGAGGTCCACGGCGACCAGATCGGCGGCCTTGCCCGGAGCGATGCTGCCAATGCGATGGTCCAGGCCCAGGGCCCGGGCTCCCCCCAGCGTCGCCATGTGCAGCGCCGTCGCCGCCGGCAATGCCGAGGGGTCATCGTCATGGAGTTTGGCGAGCAGGGCAGCGGTGTGCATCTCGTCAAACAGGTTGAGGTCGTTGTTGCTGGCCGCACCGTCGGTGCCGAGGGCAACGTTGACCCCGGCCTCGAGCAGGCGAGTAACGGGGCAGGTGCCCGAGGCGAGCTTCATGTTGGATTGGGGGCAGTGCACCACGTGGGCGCCGGTTTCCGCCAGCGCCGCGATGTCCTGGGCTCCCAGGTCCGTCATGTGCACACACTGGGTGCGCGGGCCCAGCAGGCCAATGCGGCGCAGCGTATCGAGGGGGCGTTCGCCCGTTGCCTCGACAGCGTTGAGCACCTCGGCAGCGGTTTCGTGCAGGTGCATGTGCACGGGCATATCGAGTTCGGCGGCGTAGGTCGCAAGGCGCTCCAGCACCGGCTCCGACACGGTGTAGGGCGCGTGGGGGCCAAAGGCGACCTGCAGGCGGTCACGGTTGCGACATTCGTCGCGCAGTGCCAGGCATTTGCTGATGTACTCATCGGGCCCCGAGCCCCAGGGCGATGGAAAGTCCAGCACGGGCGCCGCCAGCTGGCAGCGCATGCCTGCCTCCTGCACCAGGTCGGCAACCACATTGGGAAAGTAGTACATGTCGCTGAACGTTGTAGTGCCCGCGAGAATCATCTCAGCCATGGCAAGCGCAGCGCCGTCGCGCACGAATTCGTCGCTGGCGTGGGCCTGTTCGGCGGGCCAGATATGCTCCTCGAGCCAGGGCATGAGCGGAAGGTCGTCGGCAAAGCCCCGCAGCAGGCTCATGGGAGCGTGGCCGTGGGCATTCACCAGCCCCGGAATCAGGGCATGGCCCGGCAGGTCCACGCGCTCGTCGGTATCGATCGCCAGGGCTTCCTGCCGCGGCAGCACGCTGACGATATCGCCGTCGCGTATGGCGACCGCGTGGTCTGCAAGCACAGCGTCTGCAGGCTCCAGGGGCAGAATCCACTCGGCGTGGATCACCAGCTCCGCCGCGGTATTTTCAGGGCTCATGTTCTCGGCTTCCTTCCGCTTGGTCCGCCCTCGCCGGGGCGGAGCGCGAGTATAGCGCGGCTGTGTCTCCCGTAGCCTTGGCGGGTCCACAAAAGGTATAATTTGGCGTTTGATCCGGCGTTTTCTGAACGCCCTGCGCAAAGGCATTGTGAAGGCATTTTATGGGTGAGCTAGCCAGGGAGATTTCTCCCGTCACCATCGAGGACGAACTCAAGCAGTCGTACCTGGATTACGCGATGAGCGTGATCGTGGGTCGGGCGCTGCCCGACGTGCGCGACGGCCTCAAGCCGGTGCACCGGCGTGTGCTGTTTGCCATGAACGAGCTGAACAACGACTGGAACAAGGCCTATAAAAAGTCTGCGCGCGTTGTCGGTGACGTGATCGGTAAGTACCACCCCCACGGCGACTCGGCGGTGTACGACACCATCGTGCGCATGGCTCAACCCTTCTCCATGCGCTACATGCTGGTGGACGGGCAGGGCAACTTCGGCTCCATCGACGGCGACTCCGCGGCGGCAATGCGCTACACCGAAATCCGCATGGCGCGCATCTCCCATTCGCTGCTGTCGGATCTGGACAAGGAAACCGTCGATTTCGTCGACAACTACGACGGCACGGAGCAGATTCCGGCGGTGCTGCCGACGCGCGTACCGAATTTGCTGGTCAACGGCTCCGCGGGCATCGCCGTCGGCATGGCCACCAATATTCCGCCGCACAACCTGCGCGAAGTGATCAACGCCTGCCTGGCCCTGATCAACGAGCCCGAGAGCAGCATCGATGACCTGATGCGCTATCTGCCGGGGCCGGACTTCCCCACCGGGGCCATCATCAACGGTCGTGCGGGCATCGTGCAGGCCTATCGCACGGGGCGTGGCCGCATCTACGTACGGGCCCGCGCCGAGGTGCTGACGGACGAAAAGAGTGGTCGCGACACGATCATCGTTCACGAGATTCCCTATCAGTTGAACAAGGCACGCCTGATCGAGCGCATCGCCGAGCTGGTCAAAGAGAAAAAGCTCGAGGGTATCTCGGAGCTGCGCGACGAATCCGACAAGGACGGCCTGCGCGTGGTGATCGAACTGCGCAAGGGCGAGATCGGCGATGTGGTGCTGAACAACCTCTATGCGCAAACCGCCCTGCAGAGCGTGTTTGGCATCAATATGGTTGCGCTGGTCGACGGTCAGCCCAAGGTGTTGAACCTCAAGGAGATTCTCGAGGCCTTCCTGCGCCACCGTCGCGAGGTCGTCACACGCCGTACCGTGTATCTGCTGCGCAAGGCACGCGAACGGGGGCACGTGCTCGAAGGCCTGGCCATCGCGCTGGCCAATATCGATCGCATCATCGAGCTCATCAAAGCCTCGCCCAGTCCTGCCGAGGCACGCGAGGGCCTGCTCGCCGAGCGCTGGTTGCCCGGCGAGGTCACCGCCATGCTCGAGCGTGCCGGTGCCGAGGCCTGCCGTCCAGACGAACTCGACGAGGAATTTGGTCTGCACGATGGCCAGTACCGTCTGTCACCGGCCCAGGCCCAGGCGATTCTGGATCTGCGCCTGCACAGACTTACCGGTCTTGAGCACGAAAAACTGCTGAAGGAATACCAGGACAAGCTGGCGGAGATCGCCGACCTGCTGGATATTCTCGAAGATCCCGCGCGCCTGCTGCAGGTGATTCGCGAAGAGCTTGAAGAAATCGCCGAGGACTTTGGCGATGACCGCCGCACGGAAATCCGCGATTCCCAGGAAGACCTGACCGCAGAAGATCTGATCACCCCTGAGGACCGCGTCGTGACCCTGTCCCATGGCGGCTACGCCAAGACCCAGCCCCTGGCGGAATACCAGGTGCAGCGGCGTGGCGGCATGGGCAAGGCGGCGCTGACGGTGAAGGACGAGGATTTCGTCGAACACCTGCTCATTGCCAACACCCACGACACGCTGCTGTGCTTCAGTAACTTCGGCAAGGTTTACTGGCTCAAGGTCTACCAGATTCCCGTGGCGGGTCGCACGTCTCGCGGTCGACCCATGGTCAACCTGTTGCAGCTCGACGAGGGTGAGCGCGTGACGTCGATCCTGCCTCTTGAGGAACAGACCGACAATCGCTTCATTTTCATGGCTACGGCCAACGGCTACGTCAAAAAGACTGATCTGGCGAGCTTTGCACCGCGCTCCGCGGGATTGCGTGCCATCGTGCTCGAAGAGGGTGATGTGCTCGTCGGCACGGCGATTACCGACGGCGAATGCGACGTCATGCTCTGCAGCAGTGAAGGCAAGGCCATGCGCTTCCGTGAATCCGAAGTGCGGCCCATGGGGCGCGCGAGTCGCGGTGTTCGCGGGATCAACCTCGCCGACGGTCACACGATGATTTCGCTGTTGATTCCCGACGCCTCGGGCACGGTGCTGACCGTAAGCGAAAACGGCTATGGCAAGCGCACGGCGGTGGCGGAGTTCCCCACCAAGGGCCGCGCCGGCAAGGGCGTTATCGCCATGGCAACCTCGGAGCGCAACGGTCGCCTGGTGGGTGCCCTGCAGGTCTTTGCCGGTGATCAGCTGATGCTGATTTCGAACCAGGGCACGCTTGTACGCACGGCCGCTGACGAAGTATCGCAGCTGGGGCGCAACACCCAGGGCGTTCGCATCATCCGTACCAAGCCCGGCGAGAGCCTGGTGCAGGTGGAGCGCATCGTCGAGGGCAATGAAGAGAATGACGACAGCGGTAATGCTGACAACGCCGCTGCAAACGAAGGAGATGACGCATGAGCCGCCCCTGGAATTTCTGCGCCGGGCCCGCGGCACTGCCTCAGCCGGTGCTCGAACAGGCCGCGAGCGAAATGCTCGACTGGCACGGTACGGGCATGTCGTTTATGGAAATGAGCCACCGCTCCCCTGAAGTGGTGGCCACGGTGGAGGAGGCCGAGGCCTGTCTGCGACGCCTGCTGCAGATCAGCGACGACTACGCCGTGCTGTTTGTGCAGGGAGGTGCCTCCAGCCAGTTTGCCGCCGTGCCGCTGAATCTGGGCGGCAAGGGCGGTAGCTTCGCCTACAGCAACACGGGGCAGTGGTCGCGCAAGGCCCAGGCCGAGGGTGCACGCTACGGTGAGGCCCATGAAGTCATTGCAGCGACTTCGGACATTCCGCGCGCCATTCCCACGCAGGATCAGTGGACCGTGCCCGATGATGCGGCGTTCCTGCACATCACGCCGAACGAAACCATCGATGGAATCGAATTCCATTGGGTGCCCGAGGTGGACGCGCCCCTGGTTGCTGATATGTCGTCGACCATTCTGTCGCGCCCCATCGATGTTGAGGCTTATGACGTGATCTACGCCGGCGCGCAGAAGAACATAGGCCCCGCCGGATTTGCCATCGTGATCGTGCGCCGGGAGCTGTATGGACGAACCATGGCGGCCTGTCCCTCCATGTTCAGCTGGGAGGTCGCCGACAAGGCGGGCTCCATGTACAACACCCCCCCGACCTATTCGCTGTATCTGGCCGGTCTGGTGTTTGCGTGGATTGAGCAGCAGGGTGGTCTGGCGGCGATGGCACAGAACAACCGTGCGAAGGCGGAACTGCTCTACGGCGCGATTGATGGCAGCGACTTTTACGGAAATCCTGTGGCGGTGGCGGATCGTTCCTGGATGAACGTGCCCTTCACGCTGGCCGACGCCGAACTCGACAAGGTGTTCCTCGCCGAGGCGGACGCGGCGGGCCTGCTCAACCTCAAGGGTCACCGCTCCGTCGGCGGTATGCGTGCGAGCATCTACAATGCGATTCCCCGCGACGCGGTCAACGATCTCATCGAATTCATGTCGGACTTCGAAGCCCGCCATGGCTGAGCCAACCGATGATCGTGATCTGAACCGGGTTCGCCAGGACATCGATGCCATCGACGCCCGGATTCAGGAGCTCATCGCCGAGCGAGCGCGCTGTGCGCAGCGCGTGGCCGCGATCAAGCTCGAAGAAGTCCAGCAGGCACGGGCCAGGGGTGAGTCCGACCGCGAGGTAGTGTACTACCGGCCTGAGCGCGAAGCTCAGGTGCTGCGGCGCATCATGGAGCGGGACCAGGGACCCCTCGAAGGTCCCACCGTCGCCCACGTCTTTCGCGAAATCATGTCGGCCTGCCTGGCCCTCGAAAAGCCCCTGCAGGTGGCCTATCTGGGGCCTGAAGGTACCTTTACCCAAGCGGCGGCGCTCAAGCATTTTGGCCACGCTGCGGTCTGCGTGCCGCAGGTCACCATCGACCAGGTGTTTGGTGAAGTCGAGTCGGGCAACTGCAATTACGGCATTGTGCCGGTGGAAAACTCCACCGAGGGCATGGTGAGCCATACGCTGGACTCCTTTATGGATTCGCCGCTCAAGATTGCCGGCGAAGTCGAGATGCGCATCAGTCATCATCTGCTGGTTGCACCGGGTACCAAGGCCGAGCAGATAACGCGCATCTGCGCTCACCAGCAGGCGCTGGCCCAGTGTCGCAACTGGCTGCACACGCACTGGCCCCACGTCGAAAAACAGGCTGTGAGCAGTAATGGCGAGGCGGCCCGCCTCGCGGCGGCGGATTCGGGCACGGCGGCGATCGCCGGTGATATGGCCGCCGAGGTCTACGGCCTCGAAACCCTGGCGGACCATATTGAAGATGCGGCTGACAACACCACGCGTTTTCTGATCATCGGGCGCAGTGAGGTCCCCCCAAGCGGTGCGGACAAGACCTCGATCATCGTGTCGAGTCGCAACAAGCCCGGGGCCCTGTTCACGTTGCTGGACCCGTTCCGTCGCAACGACGTGTCGCTGACGCGTATCGACACTCGTCCGTCCCGCACCGAGAAATGGGCCTATGTATTTTTCATCGAGTTCGAGGGGCATCTGCAGGACCCCGCCGTCGCCCGCATCATGACGGAGCTCGAGGAGCAGTCTATTCTTCTCAAGCCCCTCGGTTCCTACCCGCGCGCTGTGCTCTGAGAATCCCGTGCAGTCTGCGGACAGTTTTCGCATCGGCATTGTCGGCCTGGGCCTCATCGGTGGCTCCGTGGCCCTGGCGGCGCGGCGCAGTGGCTGGGCTTCGCGGGTCATCGCCTGGGATCAGAATGCCGATGTGCTCGCCAGGGGCCGGACCCTGGGCGTGATTGACGAGGCGGTGGCGGACATCCCCACGCTGATGGCACAGGTGGATGTGGTTGTGCTGGCTACGCCGACGCGCGCCGGGGAGCAGCTGTTGCCCGACATACTGGCCCACAGCGGGGGTGTTCGCTGCGTTACCGATGTGGCGAGCGTCAAAGGCTCGCTGCGCGACGTGGCGGCGACCCTGCCCCATGAGCAAAGGGCACGCTTTGTGCCGGGTCACCCCATCGCGGGCTCAGAGCGCCATGGTGTGGACGCGGCGCGGGCGGATCTGTTTGCTGCCCATCGGGTCATTCTGACCCCGGCGGACGATACGGAGCCCGAGGCCCTCGCGCTGGCCCATGCGTTGTGGGAGGCCACGGAAGCCGAAGTCGTGTACATGTCGGTCGAAGACCACGACGCCATTCTCGCCGCCACCAGTCATCTACCGCACGTGCTCGCGTACGCGCTGGTGGATACCTTGAGTCACGCGCCCGAGCGGGAGCGTATTTTTCGCTTTGCCGCCGGCGGTTTTCGGGACTTCACCCGCATCGCCTCGAGTGACCCCGTGATGTGGCGTGACATAGCCCTGACCAATCGCGAGGCGCTGCTTGAGGCCATTGACAGTTTTGGGCGGCACCTTGCTACGCTGCGCGAGGCGGTGGCAGCAGGCGACGGGGCTGCGCTGGAGCAGACCTTCCGTGACGCGAAGGCGTCGCGGGATCAGTTTGTTCAGGAATTCGAAGCCCGCACGGGCAAGCGTCCGCTTTCATCGGACGTCGGTTAAGCGACAACAGGAGCAAGGTAAGGGTGGAGTTTCGTATCGCCCCCGGGGGCAGTATGCAGGGCGAGGCCCGGGTGCCCGGAGACAAGTCGATCTCGCATCGCTCGGTGATGCTGGGAGCCCTGGCCGAGGGCACAACGCGGGTCTCGGGTTTTCTCGAAGGCGAGGATGCCCTGGCTACCGTCGCCGCATTTCGTGCCATGGGGGTCAACATCGAAGGCCCTTCGCGCGGTGCGCTGACCATTCACGGTGTGGGGCTGCAGGGTCTGCAGGCCCCGGCAGATCCCCTGGACATGGGGAACTCAGGCACCAGCATGCGCCTGCTTGCGGGCATCCTTGCCGGACAGCAATTCGCCAGCGAACTCGTCGGCGATGTATCCCTGATGGCTCGACCCATGCAGCGTGTGATCACGCCCCTGACGCGCATGGGCGCCGTGATTGACGCGGCCGACGGCGGCCGTCCGCCACTGCGCATTGCCGGGGGTAATTCCCTGCGCGGAGTGCACTACGATCTGCCCATGGCCAGTGCCCAGGTGAAGTCCGCCGTGCTGTTGGCCGGTCTGTTTGCCGACGGACACAGCTCGGTAACGGAGCCGGCGCCGACGCGCGATCACACCGAGCGGATGCTGCGGGGCTTTGGCTACGAGGTGTCCCGCAACAATGGCGTGATCGGGCTGCGCGGCGGCGGTTCGCTGCGCGGCTGCGATATCGACGTGCCCGCTGACATATCGTCCGCCGCATTTTTTCTGGTCGCGGCGAGCATCGCCCCCGGCTCTGAGCTGCTGCTTATGCATGTGGGTGTGAATCCCACGCGCACGGGCGTGATCAATATTCTGGCGCTGATGGGTGCGGACCTCGAACTCCACAACGAGCGCGAGATCGGCGGCGAGCCGGTCGCCGACATCCTGGTTCGCCATGCGCCGCTCAAGGGCATTGAGATTCCCCGGGAGCTGGTGCCCCTGGCCATCGACGAGTTTCCCGCCCTGTTTATTGCCGCGGCCTGCGCCGAGGGGCGTACCGTACTGCGCGGTGCCGAAGAACTGCGCGTGAAAGAGAGTGATCGCATAGCCTCCATGGCTGAGGGCCTGACAACGCTGGGTATTCACAATGAAGTCCTGGACGACGGCCTGATCATCGAGGGCGGCACTCTCGGCGGCGGCACCGTACGCACCTTTCACGACCATCGCATCGCCATGGCATTCGCGGTGGCGGCACTGCGAGCGAACGAAGAAATCCGCGTGCTGGATTGCGATCACGTGGCGACATCGTTCCCAGGCTTTGACTCCCTGGCACGAGGGCTTGGACTGTCTGTCACCGTGAGGGATGACGAAGGGTGACGATCCCCGTCATTACCGTGGACGGACCCGGTGGCGCGGGTAAGGGCACGCTGAGCTACAGCCTGGCCCGCGCCCTGGGGTGGCACATGCTCGACAGTGGTGCGCTTTATCGTGTGACCGCCTTTGCGGCGCTCGACAGCGGCGCGGATCTTGCCGACGAAGCGACCCTGGCGGCGATCGCTGGCGATCTGGATGTCAGCTTTCATCCCGCCGCCGAGGGACTCACGCGGGTAGAGCTGGCGGGGCGCGACATCAGCAGTGATATTCGCACCGAATCCTGCGGTGCTGCGGCCTCTGTGGTGGCGGCGGTCGTGCCGGTTCGCAAGGCACTGCTTGAGCGACAGCGGCGCATGGCGCAGGCACCGGGACTGGTCGCCGACGGCCGCGATATGGGCACCGTCGTATTCCCCGATGCCCCCCTCAAAATCTACCTTACGGCCAGTGCCGGCGCCCGCGCCGAGCGCCGCCAGAAGCAGTTGCTGGAAAAAGGCGAAAGTGTTACCCTCGCGCGCCTTCTCGAGACCATCGAGGAGCGGGACGCGCGCGACCGAAGCCGCGCTGAGTCCCCGCTGGTACCCGCTGACGACGCCCTGGTGATCGACAGCACGGGTGTTTCAGCGGATGCAGTGCTGGACACGGTGCTGCGCGAAGCACGACAGAGGCAGCTGGTTTAACGCTGTTGTCGTCGGTTGCCGTCTCTGCGAGACAGAGACGAGCTCGATGAACCCCGTCGCTCGCTTCACCGCTGACCTCTTCTACTCCTGAAGGTGCTTGCCTGGGAAGCTGCTTCCTGAGGCAGGTGCATCTGGCGCTGCCACTTGCGGTGACGTCGGAAACCCCGCCGCGGGTGGAACAATGAAGGTCCAGTCCTGTTCTGCCCACGGTTTTGATAAACGAGACCCGCTTTCGCTGGAGGAGCGGCAGGTGCTTTGCACCGTTAACCAGACAGGTATTACTAATGAGCGAATCTTTCGCTGATCTTTTTGAAGAGAGCCTTAAAACCGTCGATATGCAACCGGGCGCCATCGTCACGGGTGTGGTAATCGACATCGATAACGAGTGGGTTACGGTCCACGCAGGGCTCAAGTCCGAGGGTGTGATTCCCCGGGCACAGTTCACTGACGCCGCCGGGGAATGCACCCTGAACGTTGGTGACGAAGTCCAGGTCGCGCTGGAGACGGTAGAAGACGGTTTCGGTGAAACCAAGCTGTCCCGCGAAAAAGCCAAGCGCGCTGAAGCCTGGAAGGATCTCGAAGCTGCCTTTGCCGCAGAAGAAGTGGTCAATGGCATCATCAACGGCAAGGTCAAAGGTGGCTTTACCGTCGATATCAACACGATCCGTGCGTTCCTGCCGGGCTCCCTGGTGGACGTTCGCCCCGTGCGCGATACGGCACACCTCGAAGGCAAGGATCTCGAATTCAAGGTCATCAAGCTCGACCAGAAGCGCAACAATGTGGTCGTTTCCCGCCGCGCGGTGATGGAAGAAGCGAACAGTGTCGAGCGCGACGCCCTGCTGGCGAATCTGCAGGAAGGTCAGTCCGTCAAGGGTGTGGTCAAGAACCTCACGGACTACGGTGCCTTTGTCGACCTCGGTGGCGTGGACGGTCTGCTGCACATCACGGACATGGCGTGGAAGCGCATCAAGCATCCGTCTGAGATCGTGGAAGTCGGTCAGGAACTGGACGTCAAGGTCCTCAAGTTCGACCGCGAGCGCAACCGCGTATCCCTGGGTCTGAAGCAACTGGGCGAAGATCCCTGGGTCGAGATCACCGGTCGCTACCCCGAGGGCAGCCGCGTCATGGCCAAGGTCACGAACCTCACCGATTATGGCTGCTTTGCCGAGATCGAAGAGGGCGTGGAAGGCCTGGTGCACGTGTCCGAAATGGACTGGACCAACAAGAACGTACATCCCTCAAAGGTTGTGCAGCTCGGCGACGAAGTCGAGGTGATGGTGCTGGATATCGACGAAGAACGTCGTCGTATCTCTCTGGGTATCAAGCAGTGCCAGCAGAACCCCTGGGACGCGTTTGCTTCGAGCTTCAGCAAGGGCGATCGCATCTCTGGTGTCATCAAGTCCATCACGGACTTCGGCATCTTCATCGGCCTGGATGGCAACATCGACGGCCTGGTGCACCTGTCTGACATCAGCTGGAATGAAACCGGTGAAGAAGCCGTGCGCAGCTACAAGAAAGGCGACGAGATCGAGACGGTTATCCTGTCTATCGATCCCGAGCGTGAGCGCATCTCGCTGGGCGTCAAGCAGCTAGAAGACGATCCCTTCAGCAACTACATTGCGGTCAATGATCGCGGCACCATCGTTACCGGTGAGGTTATCGAAGTTGACGCCAAGGCCGTGACCGTGAAGCTGGCGGACGAAGTTGAGGGCATCCTCAAGGCGTCTGACATCAGCCGTGATCGCGTTGAAGACGCGCGCAGCGAGTTCAAGGTCGGTGATTCCGTTGAAGCGAAGATCGTGTCTGTGGATCGCAAGAACCGCGGCGTAACCCTGTCCATCAAGGCCAAGGATTACGACGACGAGCAGGAAGCCGTGAAGTCCCTGAAAGATCAGGACGACGCGTCTTCTCCCGGAACGATCGGCGACCTGATCAAGGCCCAGATGGGCGGTCAGTAAGCGCTGCGGCAGCGATGCCTGGCATCGTTGCACCGGTATCAAGGGGCCCTGCGGGGCCCTTTTTTTTGCCTGACGCTCTCTGCCTGTGCTTAGAGGGCGCAGCCGCGCTGGCCAAAATGTGTAAATTTTCCATATAAAATAAGGCGTTGCGTGATTCGGCGGATGCGTCCACAATGTCCTTCGAATGGTCGGCGCGGCAGCGCCGGCGCGGCGTAGGTACGGCGTAGGTACAGCGAAGGCGCGACAATGACAAAAAGCGAGCTGATCGAAGCGATCGCCCTCCGGCAGTCCCAGTTGTCCACCAAGGACGTGGAACTGGCGGTGAAGACGATCATTGAGCATATGTCCCACTCCCTGAGTACCGGTGGCCGGATCGAAATCCGGGGCTTCGGCAGTTTTTCGCTGCACTACCGCGAGCCGCGCCGCGGCCGCAACCCCAAGACCGGTGACGCGGTGGAACTCACGGGCAAGTACGTACCGCACTTCAAGCCCGGCAAAGAACTCCGTGATCGGGTGAATCTGGGACTGCAGGCGGGACTCTGACTGCATGGGATTTCTGCGCAAGCTCCTGGCCCTGCTCATCGCCGTCGCCATGGCGGGCGTGGGCGTACTGTTCGCGTTGCAGAACGCCGACCCGGTGCCCCTGGATGTGCTGTTCATGACCCTCGCCCCACGCAGCCTGGCCCTGTGGGTACTCGCGGCGCTGGCGATCGGCGGCGTGCTGGGCATGCTCCTGACCTCGCTTACCGCCCTGCGTCTGCGGGCCCGACTCATGGCCACACGGCGACAGGTGGCAAGCGTCCAGAGCGAGCTCGACCGGCTGCGTACGTCGGCGCTGGCCACGCGTGAATGATGTTCTGGCCTTTGCGCTGCTCTTCTGTGCCATAGCCTGCGGCTGGTGGCTGGGGCGGCGCAGTCTCAGCAGTGGTACCACGACCAGCAGTTCGCCACCCAGCCAGTATTACCGCGGCCTGAACTATCTGCTCGACGGGCGTCCCGACGGGGCCGTCGACCATTTCATCAGCGCCCTCGAGGTCAACAGCGAAACCCTCGAGACCCATATTGCCCTGGGTAATGTGTTGCGCCGCCGCGGGGAGGTTGACCGGGCGATCCGCATTCACGAAAACCTGCTCGCGCGGCCGAATCTCTCCCGCTCGCAGATGCATATCGCGCATCTCGAACTGGCGCGGGACTACGTGAGTGCGGGGCTGCTGGACCGTGCAGAGCAGCTGCTGAAAGATCTGGTGGAAGAGTCCGACGAGCAGCGCGATGTGGCGCGCCAGCACCTGCTCGAGCTCTATCGCTCGGAGCGCGAGTGGGGCCGGGCCATCGAGGTAGGACGGGAACTCCTGCCACGCAAGAGCCTGCTGCGCAGTACTACAGTGCCGCTGCGCTCGGGGCAGGCGGTGGCCGTCCAGCTCGCGCACTTTTACTGTGAGCTGGCGCTGGAAATGAAATCCCGTGGCGATGTGCCCGGTGCCCGCAACATGCTGCAACGGGCGCTGGAGAGCGACGGCGCCTGTGCACGCGCATCGCTGGAGCTTGGTCGTCTGGAAGGCGAAGACGGGAACCACCGCGAGGCAATTGCCGCGCTTACCGGGATCGTGGACCAGGACCCGGATTTTCTGCCCGAGGCGATTCCGGCGCTACGCGCCTGCTACGCGGCGCTAGGTGAGGAAGCCGAGCTGACAACGTATTTGCGTGAGTGTCTTGACCGGTATCCATCGACACCCCTGATGATCGCCGTGGCCGAAGATGTACTGCGCGACGAGGGGCGCGATGCGGCCGTGGCATTTCTGGCCGCGAGGCTGGCCCATGTGCCGTCACTGCGTGGACTGCTGCGCCTTATTCAGTTGCAGACCGATGCCGATTTGGCACAGTTGTCCCAGCCTGTCCAACCCCTCGCCATGCTGAGCCTGTTACTTGATCGCCTCATTCGCGAGCGCCCGGCCTACCGCTGCGAGCACTGTGGGTTCTCGGCGAAACACCTGTTGTGGTTCTGTCCCGGCTGCAAGTACTGGGGCACGTTCCGCACGATACGTAGCACAGAAACGGAGTAGTCCTTTGTCGATGATTGAGTCCCCGGTGATTGTGGCCCTGGACTATGCCGAGGTTGCCCCCGCCCTGGAGCTGGTGCGGCACCTCGACCCGAACGCCTGTCGCGTCAAAGTCGGTAAGGAGTTGTTTACCGCCGCTGGCCCTGCACTCATCGAGGAGTTACACGACCGCGGTTTTCAGGTTTTTCTGGATCTCAAGTTCCACGATATTCCCAATACGGTGGCGGCGGCGCTGCGCAGTGCCGCCGGGCTGGGTGTTTGGATGGTGAACGTGCACGCCAGCGGCGGTCGGCGGATGTTGGACGCCTCGATGCGGGCGCTGGACGGTGTCGCGCATCGTCCGCTGCTGATCGGGGTGACGATCCTTACCAGCATGGATGCAGAGGATTTTGCCGAGTTGGCCTATCGCGATTCGCTCGAGGAGCAGGTGCAACGCCTGGCCCTGATGAGCCAGGACTGCGGACTTGACGGTGTTGTCTGTTCGGCCCGGGAGGCACCGCGCTTGCGGGAGCTGTGCGGTGAGGGCTTCTCACTGGTCACCCCCGGTATTCGACCCGCGGGCGCGGCCAGCGATGACCAGCGTCGCGTGGTGACGCCCGCTGATGCCATGCGGGATGGGGCGAGCTACCTCGTCATAGGCAGGCCCATTACCCAGGCCGACAATCCGGCGGCGGCCCTGGCTGCGATCAACGCCTCGCTCGGGATCGGCGCCAGCTCCTGATCGATCAAATCTGCTCACAGTCGCTCCTGCGGCGGCACAACCTGCTACCGTTGGTGTTGTCGCTGCTGCGCTCTTGGCAGTGCTCAGCGACGGGAGCTGGCCGTCCGCGTGTTCCTGCGGGTATGGCGGTTCCCGAACCCTGACAATTGTCCATTCGCGCAATGACATGGAGGTCTCGCCGTGAAACATTCTTCTTTCAGTCAATTTTCGCTACCCCGGTCCCGGCCGGAGCGTCCCTCACCGTTCATGCCCTGCAGTTCGCGTCGGCGTGCGCTGGGCCCGTCACTGTTCGCGGTACTGATACTGCTGGGACAGCAGGCGGCGTTCCAGGCGCCTGCCGCCAGCGCTCAGCAGGCGTCTCCGGTTGTTACCGAAGCCTCGATGCCGGCCACGGTGAATATCAATACCGCTGATGCACAGGAGCTTGCCCGCAACCTGACCGGTGTGGGCGGCAGTAAGGCCGAGGCCATCGTGCGTTACCGCGAGCAGTTTGGCGCTTTTGAATCCGTTGAAGAACTGGCGGAAGTGACGGGAATTGGCGCCGCGACCGTGGAGCGAAACCGCGCGCGTATTGTGCTCAAGTAAACTCCGGGCCCTGCGGGGCCCTTTATTTTTCGTCGCAGGGAGCGCAACATCCGCCGGCGATTCATGGGGGAACGAGCGCCACAGTGCATTGTCTGGTCACAGGAGGGAGCGGTTATCTGGGTCGAGCCCTGATACCGGCGCTGCGAGAGCGCTCTGTAGCTGTTCACGCACTCGCGCACCGGGACACCGAGCTTCCCCTGGTCGATACCGTGCTCCGGGGTGATCTGTCGGATCCCGCCAGGGCTGTGCCCCTGAATGGCGTAGACGCCGTGGTTCACCTCGCGGGCATTGCCCATCAGCGTGCAGACGCGCAGTCCTACCGGCGACTCAATGTCGACGGGACCGTGGCGCTGGCGCGTCAGGCGCTGGATGCAGGCGTCGAGCGCTTTATTTTTGTCAGCAGTGTAAAAGCGCACGGGGCATCCGCATCGGTGGCGGGCGATGATGGCGACCTGGATTACGGGCGCTCAAAGCTACTTGCAGAACAGGCGCTGCAGACGGTGTGTGCGGGCAGCACCATGCGTCTTTTTGTCGTGCGTCCCGCGTTGATCTACGACACTGAATTGACAGGGCACCTGCAGTGGCTGCAACGCTGGGTGTCCTTAGGTCTGCCAAGGCCGCCCGCCGGCGGCGCCCGCAGCATGATTGGACGCAGGGACCTGGTGGCGCTGCTGGTGGCATTGCTGCAAACCGATGAGGTGCTGCCACAGCCCCTGACCGCCACCGATGGCCAGCAATACAGCACCCGTCGCCTGTACGCGGCGCTGGAGCAGGCCTTGGCTCAGCGCTTTCGGTTGCCAGCGCCGCCCGCGGCCGCCTGGCGTTTTGCTGCTGCCTTGACTGACCGCCTGCGCGGTGAGCCTTTGGGCGCGCTGTGGCAGCGCCTGGCAGGTGAAGAGTGCTATGAGGGCGATGATCTGTCGCGTTTTCTGAATGCGGCTCCGCAAACCTTTGAAGCGGTTCTTGGGCTGGCGGACGGGGAAGCACGATGATGCTGCTCCTGCCGGGTATCACGCTGGTGGCGGTGATTCTGGGCATAGTGATCTACCTGCCGCTCGCGACGCGGTTGTGGCTGGACACGCCCAATGCGCGCAGTTCCCATCACAAGCCCACTCCCAGTTCGGCGGGTGTTGTTGTGGTGCCCGTACTCGTAGCGGTGTTGCTGGGCGCCTGGTTCTCGGGCTTTTGGGCCGTCGGTTACGCAGAGTGCGCTGCCCTCGGCGGCGCAGCGGCACTCTGCGCCCTCGGCGCGCGGGACGATCGTCGATCCCTGTCGGTACGTGTGCGGCTGCTGGTGCAGTTCGCCGCGGCGGCGTCACTGGTGACAGCTTATGGGCTTTTCAGCCTGTTCCCGCTCAATGCGATCGTGCTCGTGATAGCGCTGGTGTGGCTGGTGAATCTTTACAACTTTATGGACGGTATCGATGGACTGGCTGCCCTGCAATGTGTGCTGAGCGCGGCGACACTGGGCGCGCTCGGCTATCTTGCGGGGGCTTCGGCGGAGTTTGTGATGGCATCGGCGGTGGTCGGCGCGGCTTATCTGGGGTTTCTTGTGTTCAACCTGCCGCCGGCGCGCCTGTTTATGGGGGATGCGGGCAGTCTGCCCGCGGGCCTTTTGCTGGGCTGGCTGGGACTGTGGTCAGCGCTCGAAGGCTGGCTTGAGCCTGTCGTCTGGCTGATTCTGATGAGTCCGTTCCTGCTCGATACGGGGATCACGCTGCTGCGGCGCAGGTGGCGCGGCGAAGTGCTTGCCCAGGCGCATCGCGAACACTTCTACCAGCGCCTGGCGCGGCGCTACGGTTCCCATGGTGCCGTCGACCGGCGCCTGCTCGTGCTTCACGGGTTGTGGCTTGTGCCCCTGGCTGCCTCTGTAGTGTTGGATTTGCTACCACAATGGACGGCTGGGGCCCTGAGTCTATTCCCGCAACTCTTACTCATGGCGAAGTGGCGGCGTTTGGAGTAAGCTTTTTGTCACAAGTCGGCAGACACACAAAGCAAGTCGACAGGCGCCAGACCAGCGCGGAGTGACCTAAGAGTGAATAACCCGGCCAAGAACCTGGCGAGCAGGGCTCGTCGTGGTATGGAAGCGGCGACTCGTTCGCTGCTGAAAATCATTGAAGTCCCCCGAAATGTAAAGCAGACCATGGTCCTTGGCGTGGATATGGTGTTCGTCACCCTATCGATGGTCATTGCCTATGGCTACCCGTTCTGGGGGCGGGCCCCCGGCGTGGTGGAAGTGGCCTGCGCCGCGCTGACGCTGTTTGCCAGCGCAGCGATTTTTCTGCGCATGGGGCTTTACCGCGCGATCATCCGCTTTATGGGTCAGCAGGCAATCTGGTCCATTATCCAGGCCGTGAGTTATTCCACGCTGGCCCTGGGCGCGGCGATCTTTTTTACCCGCGCCGACGTACCCCGCGCCATGCCGTTCGTCTACTGGGCCCTGGCCATGTGCAGCATTGGGGGCACGCGACTGATTGTGCGGGCCAGTTATCAGGCACGCCTGCGCTCCAGTACCAAGAACGTGCTCATCTATGGTGCGGGCGAATCGGGCCGGCAGTTGCTGACAGCGCTGCACCATGGCGATCAATATCGCGTGGTGGCGTTTGTGGATGATGATCCCCGCGCCCAGCACTCCGTCATCAACGGTCTGCAGGTGGTGCGCCCACGGGACCTGGAACGCCTCGTCGAAGAGCACGCCATCACCCAGGTGTTGCTGGCAATTCCCTCGGCCTCGCCGGAGCGGCGTCGCGAGATTATCAACTCCCTGGTCGGCCTGCCCGTGCACGTGCGAACCGTGCCCAAGATCAACGAGATCGTCGGTGGCGCGGCCAACGTGAGTCAGATTCAGGATATCGACCTGGATGACCTGCTGGGGCGCGAGCCCGTACCGCCGCACCCCGAACTCATCGAGCGGTGCATCACCGACAAAGTGGTGATGGTGACCGGTGCGGGAGGTTCGATTGGCGCGGAGCTGTGTCGCCAGATTCTTGAAGCCAGCCCGAAGGAACTGATACTGCTGGATAATTCCGAGTATGCACTCTACCGCATCGAGCGGGAGCTGAAGGAACTGCAGGGGCGCCGCGATACGCATATCGAGACGGTCTGCCTGCTTGGATCGGTGCGAGACAAACATCGCATGGAGTCGATCTACCGCACGTTCGAAGTGCAGACCGTTTACCACGCGGCTGCGTACAAACACGTGCCCATGGTGGAGCACAACGTGGCCGAGGGCGTTGCCAACAACGTGTTCGGCACCTGGCATGCGGCAGAGGCGGCGCGCCTGGCCAAGGTAGAGACCTTTGTGTTGATCTCGACCGACAAGGCGGTACGCCCCACGAATATCATGGGTGCGTCAAAGCGTTTTGCCGAGTTGATCCTGCAGGGGCTGGCGGGCGAAGAGACCGACACGCGCTTCTGCATGGTGCGCTTCGGTAACGTGCTGGGTTCCTCGGGCTCTGTGGTGCCGCTGTTCCGCGAGCAGATCGAGCATGGCGACCCGGTCACCGTGACCCATCCCGAAGTATCGCGCTATTTCATGAGTATTCAGGAGGCGGCGCACCTGGTGCTGCAGGCCAGCGCCATGGGCACCGGCGGCGATGTATTCGTGCTCGACATGGGTGAGCCGGTGCAGATTGTGGACTTGGCCAAACGCATGATTCGCCTCAGTGGTCACGAAGTGGCGGGGGCGCGTGAAACCGACAATACGGTGCCTATCGAATTTATCGGTCTGCGGCCCGGAGAAAAACTTCACGAAGAGCTACTGCTCGGTACCTCGGTCAGCGGTACGGGCCATCCCATGATTATGCGCGCCGAGGAAGAGTGCCTGTCCCATGGCCAGGTCTGCGTAGCGCTCAAAGAGCTGATGCTGCGCTGCGAAGCCATGGATTGCCAGGGCATCACGCGGGTGCTGCGCGAGTCCGTCAACGGATTCGAGAAGCACGAGATCCGCCACGACCACCTGTGGGTAAAGCAGGGGCGCGTGGGCAAGCGACGCGGTCCCGGCGAGGCGGTAGAGTCCGCGAAGGTCAAGAAGCTGTTTCCTGAACCCGCCCTGGACGCCTGATCCCGCTCACCATGACTGCTTACGATGTGTTCAACGGCGACGCGGACGGTATCTGCGCCCTGATTCAACTCCGCCGGGCTGAGCCGCTCAAGAGTGAGCTGGTCACGGGCGTAAAGCGGGATATCAGCCTGCTGCAACGCGTGGATGTTGACGCGGCGGAGCGTGTGACCGTGCTGGACGTGTCGCTCGACAAAAACCGCGAGCCCCTGCAACAACTGTTGTCTGCAAAGGTGCCGGTGTTCTATTGCGACCACCACTTCGCCGGTGATATTCCCCCTTCAGAGCACCTCGACGCGCGCATTAACACCGCGCCGGATGTCTGCACCAGCCTGCTGGTGAATGGCTACCTCAATGGCGCCTATGCGAGCTGGGGGGTTGTGGGTGCCTTCGGCGACAATCTCGATGACAGCGCCCGGGCCCTGGCCCGCACCCTGGACCTGGATGAGGCGACGTTGGATCTGTATCGGCGTCTCGGCACCTGCGTCAACTACAACGGCTATGGCGCTGCTCTGGAAGACCTGCATTTTCATCCGGGGGAGCTGTATCAGCTGATGTCTGGCTACGATCGCCCCGAGGATTTCGTCGCCGAAGCCGCCACGAGTTTTGAGCGCCTGGCCGATGGCTACGAGAGCGATATGGCGAGTGCGCAAGCCCTGCAGCCCGAGTGGTCATCCCCCAACAGCGCGGTCTTTATTCTGCCCGAGGCCGCCTGGGCGCGCCGTGTCAGCGGTGTCTACGGCAACAGTCTTGCCAATGCTGCTCCGTCGCGAGCCCACGCGGTGCTCACGCACAAGCGCGGTGGTGGGTTTCTGGTGAGTGTTCGGGCTCCGCTCAACGACAAACGCGATGCCGACACGCTCTGCCGGCAATTCGACACCGGGGGAGGGCGCGCAGCCGCGGCGGGGATCAATCAACTGCCCGAGGCAGATCTGCCGCGATTTATCGAGGCCCTCGACGCCACCTACGCCTGATTGGCTGATTTGCGGACCGCGCCCTCACACAGTTCGTGAGCGGCGATGCAGCAGGGCGTGTGGGGCAGAGGTTATAGTGTGCCCATGGACTGGGACGACCTGAAAATCCTTCTCGCGCTGTCGCGCAAACGCTCGGCCCGCGCCGCGGCGCAGGAACTGGGTATCAGCAATTCCACTGTGACCCGCCGCCTGGATGATCTGGAGCGCGATCTCGGTGCACGGCTGTTCGACCGTACGCCCGAGGGTTACCGCATGACCCAGAGCGGCGAGAACCTGCTGCCCACTGCCGAGCATGTCGAGGAGTTGCTGTTCAGCGCCGAGCGGCAGGTGTCTGGCGTCGATCAGGAACTCCAGGGTCTGATTCGCCTGACCCTGCCGACCGCCTCGGGTCTGAATGTGATCGTGCCACGCCTGGCTGCCTTTGCAGAGCAGTATCCGGGTATTGAGTTAGAGGTGATCACCAGCGCCGATGCCCTCGATCTCGGCCGGCGCGAGGCGGACATTGCCATTCGCGTTTTTCCCGCCGGTGTCGCGCCGCCGGAGTCCCTCATCGGTCGACGCATTTCGGCCATGACCGCGTCCGCCTATGTGCGCGAAGACCTGCTCAATCCCGAGGATCCCGAGGATGTCAGCCATCTGACATGGATTGGTTATCGGACGACGGGGCTTGCGGACGATCCGTGGAAGCTGTGCCGCAACGGTCACCTGCCGGTGCGACACATCATCGGTGATGTGAACCTGCAGCTCGAGGCGGTCAAGAATGGGATGGGCATGGTTTTCGGCGCCTGCTCCATATTCCGTGAAGTGCCGGGTATTGTGCGGGTCCCGGGTGAAGAAGTGCACCACTTTCTGGATATCTGGGTCCTGTCGCACCGTGATCTGCGGCTGTCAGCCCGCATGCGCATTCTGCGCGAAATTCTCGCCGACGAGCTCTCGCTGCTTCGCCCTCGCCTCGATAGCTGCCATTTCGGCTGACTTTTATCGCAAAGACTGACCGGTGTTGCAAAAATGCAGCAGATGCGGTCAATACTGGATATAACGCATCGTTTTGGCAAAGGCTATAGTGTCTCCCGTGCATAGTTGTTACGCACATTGATCAATTGTTACCTAAGGAGACATTCTCATGAAGAAATTGATAGCAACCACGTTGGGTGTTGTGCTGGCCGCCGGCGCCGTGTCTGCCTTTGCCGGCAGCCAGGACCGTGAAAACCTTGCCCAGTGCAAAGCTGATGTCAAAGCCTTCTACGGCGACGATACGCGTATTCGCCTGCGCAGCATCAAGCACAGTTCTGGCGACGCACACATGCGTTTGATGGTCACGCCCAAGGGTGGTGACAACACGCTGGTCGTCTGTTCCGTGACTCGCGATGGTGCCAGCAGCCTCGCCGATCGAGACGGCGTGGCCCTCGCGGCCTCGGCGCAGGAGCAGAAGGTGAGCTTCGCCGACTAAGCTGAGCTTTACTTGGCACTTCGTTGCTGGGATTGGGCGGCACGACGCCGCAGGGTACGGGCTGCTCGCGCATCTCCATCGGCGTCACGGTTCTTAACACCGCGCTCGACGGACGCCCGTACCCTGCACCGTCGCGCCACTTACAGCCTGCAGGGCCGTACACCCAAGCTGGTCTGCGGCACTTCGTTGCTGGCGGTGGGTGGCACGACGCCGCAGGATACGGGCTGCTCGCGCATCTCCATCGGCGATACGGTTCTTAACACCGCGCTCGACGGACGCCCGCACCCTGCACCGTCGCGCCACGTACAGCCTGCAATGCTGTACACCCAGGCCCGGCTCGGTCACTTCGTCGTCGGCGGTAGTGGCACGGCAGAGGGCGGGGCAGGCGTTATCCGTTTGCGCGTCTGTCGAGCGCGCCGAGCAGTGTCGTAGCGCCGACCAATGTAGCGCGAGTAGCGCAAAGGGATGACGCCTGCCCCGACCGGCACGTAGCTCCACGCTCTGGACAACGAAATGGCGCAAACGACACATGCTGGTTGTCGGTACTTCGTTGCTGGCGGTGGGTGGCACGACGCCGCAGGATACGGGCTGCTCGCGCATCTCCATCGGCGGTACGTTTCTTAACACCGCGCTCGACGGACGCCCGTACCCTGCACCGTGGTGCCACGTACAGCCTCCAAGGTCGTACACCCAAACTGGTCTGGGTCACTTCGTTGCTGGCGGTGGGTGGCACGACGCCGCAGGGTACGGGCTGCTCGCGCATCTCCATCGGCGCTGCGGTTCTTAACACCGCGCTCGACGGACGCCCGTACCCTGCACCGTCGCGCCACGTACAGCCGGCAGGGTAGTATCCGCGAGCTGATGTTGGTCACTTCGTGGTCGGCAGTCGTGGCACAGCGGAGGGCGGGGCAGGCGTTATCCGTTTGCGCGTCTGTCGAGCGCGCCGAGCAGTGTCGTAGCGCTGATCAATGTAGCGCGAGCAGCGCAAAGGGATGACGACTGTCCCGACCGTCTCGGAGCTAATCTTCAACGTCATCCACGTCGAGCTGACCGGTCAGCCGGCGGCGGATGTGGGACCAGGACATGCCGGTGGCCAGAAGTAGCGACACGAGCAGCAGCGCCAGCCAGGTGACGGCGGTCATGGAGTCCGTGGTGAGCAGCCCGAGGTCGACCAGAAGCCAGATGAGGCAGGCAAAGAGCGCCGCACCCAGTACCAGGCCAAAGGGCCCCAGGGAATTGAAGGTGGCGCGCAGATAAATTGCCCAGCCGATCAGCAGGGCAACGCCGCAGATCGCCGGGATGGGACCGAAGCTGAAGCCCTCGGCCATCAGCCAGCCTACGTAGGAATACGCTGTGGGATTGTACGTGCCGAACACCAACAGGGCGGCGAAGAGCCAGCGCATGATAAAGCTGTCAAAGCCGAAGGAAGTCGCCATGGGCCGTGATCTCTCCTCAAATAAACTGGGCGCCTAAGCTAGACGAATCACCCCGTACAGGCAATGGCCTGATCGGGGGGGGCTGATCAAGGCGCCGGAATGGTGTAGCGCCGGTGGATTTCGTCGATGGCCTGCAGCACGTCCTTGCCAAGCGTGACCTCGACGCTGCCAATGTTGCTTTGCAATTGCTCCATGGTCGTGGCGCCGATGATATTGCTGGTAACAAACTGCTGCTGGTTGATAAAGGCCAGGGCCATCTGCGCAGGATCAAGCCCTGCTTCCCTTGCCAGCGCGACATAGGCGTCGGATGCTGCCTCTGCCTGGGGATTGGTGTAGCGCTGAAAGCGTTTGAACATCGTAATGCGCGCGCCATCGGGACGCGCGCCACCGGCGTACTTGCCGCTGAGCATGCCAAAGGCCAGGGGCGAATAGGCGAGCAGGCCCACCTGCTCGCGGATCGCCATTTCTGCCAGGCCGACTTCAAAGCTGCGATTAAGCAGGCTGTAGGGATTCTGGATCGAGACCACCCGCGGCAGGTCCCGTTCCCTGGCCAGACGCAGATACTCCATGAGTCCCCAGGGAGTTTCGTTGGACAGCCCGATGGCGCGAGCTTTGCCCGACTTCACCACGTCGGCGAGCGTATCCAGGGTTTCTTCGATGGCAATGCAGTCCGTGTCGAAATGGCGGTAGCCCAGTTGACCAAAAAAGTTGGTCACGCGTTCGGGCCAGTGAACCTGGTAGAGGTCGACATAATCCGTTTGCAGGCGGACAAGGGACTCATCGATGGCCTGCATGATCTGTTCGCGATTCAGCCGAGGGCCATTGCGTACATGCCCGAAATCTCCCGAGGGCGGACTGTGCCCCGTGACCTTGGTTGCCAGCACCACTTCGCTGCGGCGCCCGCTTTCGTTCAGCCAGCGTCCTACAATTCGTTCGGTTTCACCCTGGGTTTCTCTGCGGGGTGGCACCGGGTACATCTCGGCGGTGTCAATGAAGTTGATGCCCTGGTCAAGCGCATAGCTCAACTGCTCTGCGCCTTCGGCATAGCTGTTCTGCTCGCCAAAGGTCATGGTGCCCAGGCAGATGAGGCTGACCTGTACGTCGGTGTTACCCAGTTGACGGTAATACACAGTGGCTTCCTTATTCTGTGCTGTGGGATTCGATCCAGCGCCGGCGTTCGCCCACGCCGGCGGGGTCCTGATGGATCACGATATCAGCATTGGGCAGTTGCGTGTGCAGCCGGCGCTCCACTTCATCGGCGATGGCGTGGGCGCGCTTCAGATTCAGTTCGGGGTTGAGTTCCAGATGCAATTGGATGATCTGTGCGCGACCTGAGCGGCGGGTACGCACATCGTGCACGCCGATCACGTCAGGATGCTCACGGGCGATAGAGATAATGACCTGCCGTTCCTCGTCGGGAAGCTCCCGGTCCAGCAACTCGTCCAGTGCATCGCGCAGAATATGGCGGGTGGACAGGAGCAGCCAAAGGGCGATCGCAAGGGCCAGGACGGGGTCGGCGAGGGGCATACCGCTGGCAGCGAGCCACAGTGCCAGGAGCGTCGCCAGATTGGCTGCCAGGTCTGAAGCGTAGTGCAGCGAATCGGCGCGAATGGCCGTTGAGTGGGTTTTGCGAATCACGTAGCGCTGCAGCAGGAGCAGTCCCGTGGTCGCGGCAAGAGAAAACAGGATGACGGCAATTCCGTTGTCGATGCTGGCAAGATCCCGGGGTTCACTGAAACGCTGAACCGCTTCCAGGCTCAGATAGGCGCAGGAGACAAGAATCAGCATGCACTGCAACAGCGCGGCGAGTGCCTCTGCCTTGCCGTGACCAAAGCGATGGTTGGCGTCTGCGGGTTTGAGTGCATAGCGTACAGCGAGAAGATTGACGATCGAAGCGCCCCCGTCCATCAGAGAGTCGATCAACGAAGCCAGCAGACTTACCGCACCAGTATCGTGCCAGGCCCAGGCCTTGGCGAGCACCAGCGTCAGGGCGGTCAGTACCGACGCATAGGTAGCCAGGCGCAGCAAGTTCGCTTCGTCGTTGGCGTGGTGCTGCGAGTTCGGATTTGCTTGCATGGGGTCGGCAGTGTAGATCAGTGGGCCGACCACTGCACCGTCAATGCGGGTTCTGTGATGCCATGGGCAGCAAAAATCTGCCCACAAATGCCAGGCGGACTTTTATCCGGGCCGTCTGGCGCGTATCGTCCCCGGTCCTGATTCCCAAGGTTTGTGTCTCGATGTTGCCCAGATGCGTCTCGGCGCTGATTTTGCTGCTACCGGTAGTGGTCCGCGCCGATGTGGGGCCCGTAACCGTACCGGTGCTGGAGGAGCTGCGAGTTGTCGGTTCCCGGGACACCTCGATGCTCGCGACCGGTGATTACGCACGGGTCATCGACGGCGAGGAGCAATTGACCCTGGGTCGCAGTGTCGCGGACTGGATCGCCCAGCTTCCGGGCGTCAGCCTGAATGGACAGGGCGGTTTACTGCAGGCCTACAGCGTGCGGGGCTTCAGCCGCGCCCGGGTGCGCACAGAAGTTGATGGCGTGCCCATTCTCTCGGATCGCAGGGCGGGGAACTCCGCGTCCTTCATCCCGCCAGACCTGCTGCAAAGCGTAGCCATCGACAGCTCTGCGGCGTCGGCGTTGTATGGTTCTGGCGCCCTGGGGGGCGTGGTGCACATGCAGACAGTGCGAAGCGGGGGCACCGCGATCGAGGGGCAGGTGCGCAGCAACGATGAGCTTGCCGCATTGACTCTGGCGTCGGCGGACGAGCAGGGAACCCTGGCACTGAGCTTGCGGCGCGCGGCTAAGGCAGAAGCCCCCGATGGACACGCATTGAATACGGGTTTTGAGCAGGCGGCCCTGTTGCTGCGCGGCACTTCCCAGTGGCGGGAGTTGGATATCAGCTACAGCTGGCTGCCCAGTGTGGGTCGCGACATAGGCCGCAGTAACAGCGCGTACCCCGACGTTCAGGTCAGCACGACACCGGAAGAGTTCCATAGCCTTGGGCGCGTGGAGCTGCGTTCCAGCGATCGGCTGTTGCGCCTGTATCACCACTATCAGGACTGGGATTCCGATGTGCAGCGCGAAACTCAGCGCAACCTGACGCGCTACCGCGGCCACACCATCGGCGGTCTGTTTCTTGGTGGTCTCGACGAGCGAGGCGGATCCTGGGGAATCGAGTGGCTGGGGCGCCGCGACGTAGAGATTGCGGAGCGGGAGATTACCGCAGTCGGAACACCGCTACCGGCCCAGCGCGTGGTAGACGGTGACGAAGACACCGTTGGGTTATTTATCGACCAACGCTGGCGGGCAGGGGACGTTGAAATAAAGGGTGCGCTGCGCCTTGATCATGTCTCGCAGCGAGCGACGGAGTCCGACCGGGAGCTTCAGCCGTCGGCCAGCCTTGGCTTGAACTACCACCGCCATGGTTGGACCGCGGGCGTGGAACTTGCGCGGGCGTTTCGTTTTCCTTCATTGAGCGAGCGCTATTTTCGGGGCACGACTCCACGGGGCGAGATACGCGGCAACCCGGACCTGGAGCCGGAGCTACGCCACAACCTGGAATTCAGTCTGCGCTACGACAGCGCTGGCGAATTCAGCGCGGCCTTCAGTGCTTACGCAAGTTCTCTGGATGACTATATCGAGCGTGTTGCCCTCACTGACACGCAGCTGAGCTACCAGAACGTTGACGAGGCAGAGCTTTGGGGTGTGGAACTGGATCTGCGCTGGAGCACGGGGGCGCTGGCCCATCAGCTCTCCTACCAATGGCAGCGTGGCGAGGACCGGTACGGCGAACCCCTGGCGGACCTCAATCCACCGGCGTGGCGCTACTACGCGAGCTGGAATCTGGCGGCGCTGACGCTGCGCAGTGATCTGAGCTATCGCCCATCGCGCCACCGGTCTGGCGGTGGCGAACTGCCCCTGGATGATGCAGTGGTGTGGGGGCTGGCGGTGGCAGTGGAGGGCGCGGGAGGCTTCTCGTGGGAGCTGCAACTGAATAACGTACTGGATGAGACCTATCGCGGCAGCGCCGACAGCCTGGCGCCGCTGCAGCCAGGGCGTTCTCTGTCCCTGGTGTTGCGCTGGGCGGCAACGGGAGCATGACGATGCAGCGATGCGCTTTTCTTACGCTCGAAGAACCGCTGGACTTCTACATCTATGATCGACTGCTCGTCGAGCCCTTTGCGCAGCACGGTTGGGAAGTCAGCGAAGTACCCTGGAGCAGGCCCGGAATGGACTGGTCAGCGTTCGATGCGGTGATTGTTCGCTCCACCTGGGATTACCAGAACCACCTACCGACTTTTTTGCGGACGCTGGAAGCCATCGAGGCGAAGACGCGGCTGTTCAATTCCCTCGCCACCTGTCGTTGGAACAGTAACAAACGGTACCTTGCCGATCTGGAGCAGCGGGGCGTTCCCATCGTGCCCACGCGTTGGCCCGAGCGCCTGGATGCTGCGCAGATCGATGCCGGGTTTCAGCATTTTGGTGTTGAGCGCCTGGTGGTCAAACCCCTGGTCGGCGCGAATGCAGACAATGCCTTTGTGCTGCATCGCGGCGACGCTGCTTCCTGGAATGAGGCGATGCGGGTGTACCACGACCAACCGCTGATCATGCAGCCGTTTCTTGAGCGCATCTGTGACGAGGGAGAGTTCTCACTGTTCTACTTTGGCGGCGAATTCAGCCATGCGATCTGCAAGCGGCCCGCCGCCGGCGATTTTCGCGTGCAGGAGGAGCACGGTGGGCAGATCATTCCCTGGGAGCCGTCGGCGGCGCTGCGTGTTGCCGGGGATCAGGCGCTGGCTGCATTGAACGAAACGTTGCTGTACGCCCGCGTTGATCTGGTCAGTCACGAGGGCGGCTGGCGATTGATGGAAATGGAGTTGATCGAGCCGTCGCTTTATTTCGAGCAATGCGAGCAGGCTCCGGAGCGCTTTACGCGAGAGTTTCTCAAGCTTACTCGCGCGCAATAACCAGTGCCTGGTCCCCTTCGCCCACAATGGTTTCCATGCCTGGGGCGAGTAGTGTGACCATGCTGTCATCGGCCTGCTTCTGCAGAATGCCCATGGCGGTTTCGCCACGCTCTGCACAGGCCTGGACCAGGCTGCCGAAGGCGCAACCGGCCTCGTGCGTCGCCACGTCCCGGGCGTAGACCTCATATTGCCCGTAATCGAGAATCTCGCGGTACAGCTCTTCGAGGCGGGGATCCACGCAGATCTGGGCGATGAATCCACTGACGTACTCGTCGCCAACGATCACGTCACCAGCGAGCTGTTTCTGGCGCAGGATATTGCGGTTGCGGGGATCGCGTACCTCGGCCACAAGGCTCGTGTGCTCCAGTTTCTCCTGCCAGTGAAAGTCATCGCGAAAAGCGCGCAGCATTACCAGCACCAGCGTGACCCGGGCATCCACCTCGGGGTCATCGATATGCAGATCCTCGGCGAGCAGAATGATGCTGTCGTAGGCGGGCTGTTCTTCGAGCAGGGAGCCGAGGGTTTCCCAGCTGGTGTAATCACCCCGGTGCAGATTCAGATTGATGTTCTCGGTGTGCGTCGCCACGTCGGGCAGGTCGTTCTCATCGAGTACGTCAATGGTCAGGCGATGTCCCGCGTACTGTTCGATGTAGTCTGCCAGTTGCTCGATCACCACGGTAAAGCGGCGATTGACCCCGAGAATGAGCACGCGACTGTCTGGCGTGGCTGAGGGCACCGATAGGCCACAGTTCGCGGGATAACTGTCATCCACTCCCTCAAGGGGGCGCCGGCTGAATGCCTGCTGGTCGCCCAGCACCAGATACTGCGTGTTGTCATCCAGCGCGGACCAGTCGGCGGGGTCAAAGCTGAACTCGCCGTCGCGGAAGATGCCCATGACCAGGCCTTCCTGCATACGGCTGCTGAGGAACACCGGTCGCGACGCGGGAGATTGCTCCAGCATGCGATGCCATACGTCCTGCCAGTTCCTGTCGGGTTGCCAGAGGAACATCTCGCGGCCCTGGAAGGAAAAGAGCTCGTCGTAAATCCCACTGAGGAACGGCTGTACCGCACATTGCACCAGCACCCGGCTGACAATCTGGTCCGGGTTGACCGCCGTCATGTCGTTCAGGGATTTGAGTTCACCCGGTACGGGCAGATAGCTTCGCAGGCCACGTTTTTCGAGTTGTTCTTCGTAGTAGTTCACCCAGGCGTCGCGCCGGGGGTCTACGCGCATGGCGTAGAACGCGTGGCTGCGAAACTGTTCCGAGGTGAATTCGACGACCGTGGCAAAGCGCTTTGCTCCCGCGTCGGGGCTGACGTGTGCGCGCTCAATGGAATAGAGCGTGCGTATCTGCGCCACATCCACCGCTCGCACAGACACGCCGGACTGCTCCGCCAGCAAAATGAAGCGGGAGGCATCGCCCGCCGACACGCGGTTCAGGTCGTGATCTACGCCCGCGTGACCCTGGCGATACACCACATTGCCGCGGGCGATATGGGCGGCGCGTCGTCCCTCTCGCTGGGCTATGGGGTCAAACACCCGGCGCTCGAGTTGTTTCTCGGCGTCTTCTTTAACCAGCGGGGCGAGGATGGCGATCTGATGTCGGGTGCTTGCGTGAAGCAGGTCGGCCACCAGCGTGAAAACGCGTGTATTCCAGCCCACGATGACAATGTGGTCGCTGAACGCCACCGGCGCGCCGCCCTCGTGCAGGTTCTTGAGGCCGGAGGCGATCATGCTGGTGAGGATACCCACGATGCCGGCAACAAAAATGATCATGCCCAGCACCGTGAACAGCGTGCCGAGAATCGCCGAGATCGGCGTATCGTCGTCGCCCAGGTAACCGGGGTCACTGAGGTGAAGGAAGGTCCACCAGATGGAGTCCCAGAGATTGCCGCCAGTGCCCGTGATGAACACGACAAAACCACCGACCACAGACAGGCCGATGAGCAGGAGTAACAGCCCCGCCAGCAATAACAGGTGAGGACGCCCCTTTTCGAGGCGGTAACGCCATTGGTTCAACATGGGTTCAATACGGGCTCAACATGAATGTCAGACTGCGCTTATGGTCGTTAGTCGTCTGATGCGCAAGGTTACTATCCCCAATGGTGCTGGGTCACGCCCCCATGCCATATAGCAGCGTTACTTCGACTTTGATGGCGTTCCAGTTCATCCGCAATTGAGTGTGTTCCAGTTCACGCGACAAGTTTGTGTAATACCCAATTTGTCTCAAAACTGATCTAAATCTATTTTTTGTCGTGACTCTGGTCTGTTTTGGTGAGAAGGTTTGCTAAACCCGCAAGCAAGGGGTAGCTATGGGTGTGTTCGAACGTCTGGCCTCCATGACGATCCGCCAGAAGATCTACGGGGGCCTGGTGCTTGTCGGCGCGGTGACCGTCGCGATTTCTCTTTTGCTCACCTATCGGGCAGAGCGCGATCTGTCTGATGAACTGATCCGGCAGATCCTCAAAAACAATGCCGAAGTCTACTTCGACTCGATCAATACGATGATGCTCAACGGCACCATTGGTCAGCGCAGTGTACTGCGCGAAAAGCTGCTACAGCAGGATGGAATCGAAGATGTGCGACTGGTGCGCAGTCATTTCATTAACGATGTTTTTGGTCCCGGCAACGAAGGTCAGGCGCCCATCGATGAAGTCGATGAACTGGGTCTTCAGGGTGGCAGTCATTTTCTCTATTCACGGAACGAGAATAACGATCGCCTGCTGACCTACCTGATGCCCGTAGTGGCCAGCAAGGACTACCGCGGCACCAATTGCCTGATGTGCCACGTGGTCGAGGAGAACTCGATTCTCGGTACCATGCGGCTGACCTACAATCTAAGAGAAACCGACGAAAAAACACAAAAAAGCCTGTTGACGGCAGGATCGATTCAACTCGCGCTGCTGACCTTTGGCTTTATTTGCCTGGGTGTGCTGGTCAACCGGGTTGTGGTGCGACGCCTGCAGAATCTGAAGGACCGCCTGGTGGCGGTGCAGGAATCCCAGGACCTGACCGAGACATTCCAGCCTCATGCGCGGGACGAACTCGGGGACGTTACTGAGGCCCTGGGGGCGGTTTTTTCCAGTTTTCGCGATAGTTTGCGCAGCGTTCAGCAGCAGACCGATTCACTGTTGGGGTCTGTCGAAGAAGTCGTGCGGATTTCGTCAGCGACGGAGCGCATTGTGGTTTCCCAGAAAGGCAGTACCGAAAGCGTCGCTGCGGCGATTGGGGAACTGGATGCCCATGCCCAGCGCGTAACGGCGAGCACGGAAGCTGCGACGGCGAAATCTGTTGAAGCCGATAGCCTGGCCCGCTCCGGCGTGGAAGTTGCCGCTACGGCGGACCAGAGCATCCAACGCATGCACGTGAGCATTACGGATTCGGTGAATACCATCAATGCGCTGAGCGACCAGACCCGCGAGGTCGCCGAGGTCCTGGATGTGATCAGCGATATTGCCGAGCAAACCAATCTGCTGGCACTCAATGCTGACATCGAAGCGGCCCGGGCCGGCGTGCAGGGCCGGGGCTTTGCCGTGGTAGCCGGTGAAGTGCGCAGCCTGGCAACCAGTACTCGCGAGTTTGTTGAAAAGGTCCATGAGACCATGCGCAGTCTGCGCGAGTCTGCCAACCGTGCGATGGAAACCATGGAACAAACCACGGGGCAGGCACAGCAGGTACAACAGGATATCGACGGTCTGGCCTCGGCGCTGCGCACCATTAACGAGTCTGTAAGTGAGATCGAAACGCTCAACGAACAGATCAATCACGCCGCGGCGCAGCAGAATGAAGCGACCGATGGCATCAGTGCCAGCATTGCGACGATCCGCTCGGACTCCGAAGAGTCGGCAAACGACGCCATCAAGGGCCTGGCCGTGAGCGAGAAACTCGAGCAGGTGGTACGGCAACTGAAGCTGCAGGTCGAGCAGTTCCGCATCGACGCGCATGGGCCCTTGAGAGATCGGGATCAGTCCTGAGCGACTTAATCGGGAAAGCGCTCTTTGCACTGCCGCACGATGTCTTTTACCCCGTCAACGGTGGATGGCTGTAGTGCATCGGTCATTTTCTCAACGCAATCCGTGCGCTGCTCTGATGCGTCAGGACCCAGCAGGTACATTCCCAGGGCTGTTGCCCCGGCGGTGAGCAACACGGTTAGCAATATGGCAAAAGCGGGCACTAGCGTCCCTCCTCAAGGCAGATGGTGTGACCTTCGTAAGTGGCGCAGCGGCGTGCTTCCAGTCCGGGAGTAGGCGGTGGGGGAGTGCTTGTGTCTGCAACAGCAGTCTCCGGGGCATCGCGTATGCAGAAGACCTCGCCCTGGTAAGTCGAGCATTTTTCCTGCGCGCCATCGGGTAGCTGATTCTTGATTAGCACGGTCGGGTCACCGGTGGGGGCGTAGAAAGCCAGCAGCTTTTGCATCGCGTCGGGGCCAAGCAAAAAGATGCCGACGGCCGCAATCACCTCGAGGGCAATTACCACCGCGGCGATGATGCCTATTCGTCGCAACCAGGCCATGGGATGAGGGCGATCGTTTCCGTCGCGCTCAGGAAGACGACGCAGTCGGTGGAAAGTCGGCCATCATCTCGCGTGCCACCGTCGATGCCCGGCTGTCTTTTTCTTTGCGCGACGAGAGTTTCTTGAGGCGCCCTTCCGCGAGACTGCGCCAGACAATGGTGTTCGTCGACGTGTCAATCACGTCGATGATGACGGTGCCTTCATCGTAGGTGCTGACGCTGGGACCGCTGCTGTAGCCCAGGCTTACCGCCGAGCCGTGGGTACCCACACCCACGCCGCCATGCATGCCCGCCGAGGGATAACCGGCGAAGCTGTTCACCTTCATTTTTTCCTGGGTCGAGACACTGTAGTTGATCAGAAAGTCCGGTTTCACGCCGGACACCTCGCGAAAGTTCTTGGCCTTGAGTTCCCGATTCACGTAGTTACGTATGCGCGCGTCAGAGCTGTTGTACTGACGATACTCCGAGGTCTTTGAAGGGAAGGCATCGTCGTACCAGCGGTAGGTGTGAAATCGCGAGAAATCGACGGTGGGGTCGTGATCGACCACCATCAGGGGCTGGCTGCTGCAGGCGCCGAGCAGGATGAGTCCCGACAATATCAGGCAGAGCCGGGCGATGGATGGGCGCATGAGACGATTCCTGTGCGGGTATGGGTATGGGCAGTGTAACGCCTCGGTGCGCTGGCGATAAATGCGCTGTGAACGGTGGCTCTCGGGCCGAGTGTTAGGTCAGAAGGGCTCTTCCACAATCTCGTCGTAGTGACGGGCGAGGCGCTGTAGTAGCGCATTCTGAGTGCTTGTGGGCACGCCATTCGCTTCCAGAGCGGCAATGAGGTTTTCGACAATGGAATTGAACTGGGCGGTGCTGATCCCCATGCCTCGATGGGTTTCACGCATCGCGTCGCCCTCGTAGGTGCAGGGTCCGTTGGCAGTGACGCAAAGATGATTGATGAACTGCGCGCGGAATCGCGAGATATCGGAATTGAGGAACAAGGGTAGCGCCTGCTGATTACCTGCGAGTTCACCCAGGAAGCTGTCGGTTATCGCTTCAATGCCCTCGTATTCACCCAGAGCCTGGTACAGCGTGCGCTGTGGCGGTGAGGTGGTTGTACAGGACGCCAGGCAGGCAACTGCCGCCACGGTGATCAGGAATGCGCGCGCAGTATTCATTGCGTCACCTGCAAAGATAGGTAGAAACCGGATTGATCAGTGAGGCCCGCAATGCTGCCCAGATCCGCATAGGCGGCGATGACGCTGAAGCGCTTGTTGGGGAACCAGCCCAGAAATACATCGCGCCAGTCGTCTTCCTTGACGGCAGCCAGGTGATCAGGTTTTTGACGATACTCTGCGCCCAGGGCCCAGTGGTGATTGAGAAACAGCGCAACGGATCCCTCAGCGACCCAACTGGGGCCGGAACCATCGGTGGCGCCGAAGCCCAGGAGGCCGGTCTGGTTCGCCTCGGTGTGGCGCAACGTGACGTTGGCGAACACGTTGCGTCCGAACAGCGCATTCAGCCATAGCTTCGAAGCAGATGCCGTGAAGTCGATGCCGTGGTCATCTGCCGCACCGAGGAGTTCGGGAATCGCAAAATCCCGGACCCATTTGGCCTGAGCACCTACCGTCACAGCGGGCAGATTGCCGTACAGCACATGGCCACCCACGCGCCACTTCATGGCGAGTATGTCCTGGTCAATGGACAGGTTCAGCGGTTGTACCTTCAACTGCTGCGACGCAATGCTTGCCTCAAAGCGGTTGCCGAAATTGACCGCAGCGCCCGTCACGCGAAGATCGAAGTCGTCGACGCGAACCCCGGTCACAGCCACACTGCCACCCCATTCGCCGGCCTCGGCATAGCCTGCCAGCAGCGCCCAGGGCACCAGCCCGCCACCTGCCTGGCCCTCGATCTGTTGTCCCCCCGCCGTTGCGAGAATCTTCGAATCAGCGCTGACGGTGGGTGCAGCAAGGCCCAATGTCAGTAGCAGCGTTACGTACCGCAGCACAAAGGTGCGGATAAAAATACTCATGGTATTCCTTCAGGTCTGAGACGCGGCGTTCAGGCCGCGCCAGCTTTCTTTAGCCAGAAATTCCAGCAGATGCTCTGCCGGCATGGGTTTCGCGATCAGGTAGCCCTGCACAATCTCGCAGTCCAGATCACGCAGCAGCGCGAAGATCTGGGGTGTTTCTACACCTTCGGCGACGACTTCAAGGCCCAGGTGATGCGCCATCTCGATCGTCGATGACGCGATCAGGCGATCACCTTCCTCGGTGTCAATCTGTTCTACCAGGCTGCGGTCGAGTTTGAGTTCCCGAACCGGGAGTGTTCGCAATTGGGCGAGGGATGAAAAGCCGGTGCCATAGTCATCGATGGATATGCGCATGCCGAGTTGTTGCACGCGTTCCATATTTTCGCGGGCCAGTTCGACGTCTGACATCATGGAGGTTTCGGTCACCTCAAGCACCAGGGCGTGGGGCGGTAGTCCGGCGTCGCGAATTTTCACGACAATCGAATCAACGAAATCCCGATTTATTACGTCTTTTCCCGATAGATTGATCGAGGTTGCGAGCTCAATGCCGGCGTCTCGCCAGGCCTGTTGGTCGCGAATGGCGCGTTCGACCACCCACGCGGACAGGGCGGTGATCATGCCCGTCTGCTCGGCTACGGGAATGAATTCATCGGGATAAACGTTGCCCAGTTCCCTGTCGTTCCAGCGCAGTAACGCCTCGGCACCACAGATGCTTCGATGCTGCACATGGTATTTGGGTTGGTAAAACAGCTCGAAGGCATTTTCGTCGATGGCCGATTGCAGTCGCCCGGCAATGCGAATCTGGCGCAGGTGGTGCTCGTCCTTGCCCAGTTCGTAGGTTGCAGCTTGCTGTCCCGTTGTTCTCGCCTCCGCCAGCGCCAACTGCGAGCGCCGCAGCAGATCTTCAAAATCAGTGCCATGGGCGGGGCTGAAGGCGAAGCCGGTGCGGGTTTCGATGGTGACGGGAACTCCGTCGATGCTCATGGCCGGTGCCAGGGTTTCGCGCAGCTTTTGCATAACTGTGGGAACACTGCTCGCGTTCAACTCCTGCAGAAACAGCAGAATCTGCTGATCTGCCACACGACCGGCAAAGTCTCCGCGGCGCAGGCTGGCGGCGAGGCGCTGGGCAGTTTCGCGTAGTACCTGGTCCGAAAAGTCGCTGCCGTAAAGGTCCCGTAGCTGTGGGAGATTGTCGATCTCGAGTAGTGCCACGGCAAACGTGGTGCGTTGGGGGTTCTCGGTCAGGTAGCGGTTGTAAAGCGTATGCAGGTGATTGCGGTTTGGCAGTTGGGTCAGCAGGTCATGCAGGGCCTGGTGTCGAATGCGTGATTCCCGCTCCGAAACCGCCTGCTGCATGGTTTCGATCGCCAGTCCCAGAGAGTCCAGCTCCGTCCCCGTATCGACGGTGACGCTGCGTGAGTAGTCGCCATTGGAAATGGCTCGGGCGGTACCGACCAGACGCGAGATGGGCGCGGCGATCCAGCGCGCCGCGCCGACAGCGATCAGTGTCGAGAGTGCCAGGGCTGTAAGGGCAATGAAAATGAGTTGGTAACGCAGGCCGTCAAAGTTGGCCAGGGCGTCAAGCAGTGAAAGTGATACCTCGGCGGAAAGGGAGTCACCGGTCTGTAGCGCACCGAGATCGATGGTGTGCGTCACCCAGCCCGCAGATGTTCTGCCACCGGAGCCTTCAGCCGTGTTACGAATATCGATGGTAATAGCGGCACCGGTGAGTTGCTCAAGGCGCTCCACTTCTGGCGTGTCGATCGTTTTGCCAAGAATCAGCCAGCCCATGAGCGAGGGAGCCAACGATGGGCTGATGCCAAGGTAGTAGGCCTTGTCGGCGATGGCCTCAATCGCTCCCGCGCTTTGGGGTGTGACCCGTCCCATCGCTTTTTCTACACTGGCGGGGAGCTCGGACACCGGTGATGAGGCGAGGATGATTTCGCCCGTCGGTGTGATCCAAAGGGCGAGGTCTGCATCCACGCGCTCGCCATGGTTTGCAAGCGCCGAGAGGATTGTCCCCCGGTCACCCGTAGCCGCCGCGGCGCGAAATCCGTAGTCGCCGGTGATAACCGCGACTTGCTGGCGAAGCGTTTCTATCTGTTGCGTCATCGCCAGCGCCGCCACGCGGGCCCTGACAGTGACGTCTTCGGCGACGAGCGCGCGCACATTGGCGTCAGCGGCCTTGAGCGCTGCCAGCGTGGACGACAGCAGGCCGGCACCCACCAGTACGATCAGCAGCAGAAGCAGCCGCGCGGCAAAGCTACGAAGTTTCACCAGAGAAGCGTTTCAGCAGGTTTTCGAGGTCGCCCTGACTGCGGGGCGTCTGCGGGTCTCGCCATTGAAGCGGCAACGAGATGGTGTTGCCCTCGCCGATCGTTGCGGGGGGTGGAACAAAGCTGCCTTCGCCGTTCAGCAGCGGATGCCAGAGCTCAACGGTGTCTGCATCGAACGCCTCGGGCAGCGTAATCACGCCGTGCTCGTCACTGATCCACGTCGGTCTATTGGTGACCAGAACAAAGGCCTGCATGTTGTCATGGATGTTACAGCCCATGGCCACGATGCCTTCGGTGTTGAATGCCACGGGTTCGGCATCATCGGCGCGGTACAGTTTGCGCTCGAAGGCGTTACCCTCAGAGAACGAGTAGACGTGATGGCGAATGTCGTCGCTGTTGGGAAAACGCACCGTCGCGCCAATGGGTACGCTGGATACGAGAGGGGTAAAGCGTTTGTTGCGCTGATCCACCACGAACTCAGCGGGAGTGCCGACGGGGCGTGGGGAACGCTCCTGCGCCGGAGTGCGGTAACGCAAAACTACCCAGGGCAGGGGATTGTTGTTCTGGTCCAGAAAGGTAAGCGTGGTGACATCCGCGCTGGCCGTAGTGCTGGTTGCAGCGCTCAGGGCCAGCAACACGCTCGTGACGAGTGAACGAAGTAGATGCGTGATACCGCGTCGTGTCGATCGAGCTTGGGGGGGGCGAGACGTCGAGTTCGTTCTCGGTATCAGGCGTTTTGAGTCGGCTGTCACTGTTGGCGCCACGGTAGTATCTGTTGCGCCAGATTGTTACGTGTTTGCCGGTAGAAAGCGATTCAATCTACCGGGTATCTGCCAGAGTGTGACGCGGGTCACCCCGATAGGGCAGACCCGCTACTGGCCAGAGTCAGGCCGCTTCTTTTTCTTCTGCTGCGGTCGTACCGGATTCAAGCTCGGCGACCTTTTCCTCGAGCTGCTTGATCTGCTGCTCCAGACCTACCTTGTCTTTTTTAACCTGGTTGAGGGATTTTTGCAGCGAGTCGTTGGCTTTGGTCTTCTCTGCAAGCTTTTTCTTGCTCGCGTCGAGGTTTTTGCGCATGCGAACGGGATCGTACTGGGTCAGCGTTTTGTTCTCTTCCCGGACTTCGCCCATCTCGCGCTGGATGGTCTTGAGCCGCTTTTTCAGTTCGCTGATTTCGGCGACCTGTTTTTCGGAGCGGTTGGTGAGTTCCCGCAGCTGCTGCTCGACGCGATCATTCGCAGTGGCTTTGCCTGACAGGCTTTTGATGTTCTCGAGCTGCTTGTCGATGGTGGCCTGCATTTCCGACTTCAGCTTCGCCTGTTCAGCGACGAGGCGTTCGATCTCAGCGGATTTGGCATCCAGCTGATCCTGATATTGAGCGCGGAGGTTGTCCTCCAGTTCCATGATTTTTTCGAGTCGGTTGGCAGTCAGCATAATCGTGTCTTTGGGTTCCTTGGGTCTGTGAAAAGCGTCTGATTAAAAGGTTTATTGGCAGCGGCGGTGGCTCTTGCTTCGGTCAGGTTGCCAAAGACAAGTTGCCAACGAACGGCACGTCGCTCACGTGCATCCATGCACTCCGCGACGCACTGTCATCCTGACAGCGTGCCGGGCTCTTCGCGCCCAGCAGGCTACGCCAAATGCAGAAACGGCAGCTTGCGCTGCCGTTTCTTATAATTGGCTCCGCCTGCTGGGCTCGAACCAGCGACCCAATGATTAACAGTCATTTGCTCTACCAACTGAGCTAAGGCGGAGTAGCTCTCTCGCGAGAGGGGCGCGATTTTAATCAGGCTTCGCTCGGGAATCAATACTCTAACGCGGGTCTTTTTTACCCTTTTTACCTTTTTTACCCGCTCCCCCGGGGCGTCCGCCCTGCAGGCGGGAAATGCGCAGGCGCTCGCCACTTACCCACACGCCCTGCAGGTGCTGGAACGTTTCCTTGGGCATACCCTCGGGAAGGTCGATAAGCGAGTGATCGTCGCGAATATCAATGCGTCCGATGTATTCCGAATCGATCTCGGCCTCGTTGGCCACTGCTCCCACAATATTGCCGGGTTTGACGCCGTGCTTGTGTCCTACCTCGATGCGGAAGCGTTCCATGCCGGCATCCGGCTTGTCGCTGCGAGGTCCACGCTCCCGTCGGGGTCCGCGCTCCTTGCGCTCGCGGGGTGCCTCGTGTTCCTCCGGCCTGGGCTTGTCTGCTTTTGCTACCAGAGGCTTGGAGCCCTGGGCAAGGCGGGCGAGGGCGGCGGCGATGTCCATCACCGGGACGCCATGCTCGCGCTGGTAGTCCGCCACAATGTCATGGAACAGACTGAGATCCTGCGTCGCCAGCGTTTCGGTGATGCGGGTCTTGAAGGCCTCGATACGAATGTCGGTGACTTCACTGGCACTGGGCAGATCCATTTTCTCGATCTGGCTGCCCGTGGCGCGCTCGATAGCACGCAACAGGCGGCGTTCGCGATTCGCAGCAAAGAGAATTGCGTCGCCTTTGCGACCGGCGCGGCCCGTCCGTCCAATGCGATGCACGTAGGCTTCCACGTCGTAGGGAATGTCGTAGTTGATCACGTGGCTGATGCGTTCCACATCCAGGCCTCGCGCCGCCACATCGGTGGCGACCAGCAGATCAATGCGTCCCTTTTTGAGCTTGTCGATGGTCGCTTCACGGAGTTTCTGCGGAACATCGCCATTCAGCGCGGCGCTGGCATAGCCTCGTGCCGCGAGCTTGTCAGCCAGCTCCGTGGTCGCCAGACGCGTGCGGACGAAGATGATTGCCGCGTCAAAAGGCTCGACTTCGAGGATGCGAGTGAGTGCGTCCAGCTTGTGGACGCCCGCCATCATCCACACGCGCTGGCGAATCGACGCGTTGGTCACGGTCTTGACTTCGATCGCCACTTCTTCGGGCTCGTGCAGATGCTGGCGTGCGATGCGACGGATCGCATCGGGCATGGTGGCCGAGAAGAGCGCTATCTGACGCTCAGCGGGCGTTTGTTCGAGGATCCATTCCACGTCATCGATAAAGCCCATGCGCAGCATTTCGTCCGCTTCATCCAGTACCAGGGTCTTGAGCTGCGACAGGTCGAGGGAACCGCGGCGCATGTGATCCATGACCCGCCCCGGGGTTCCCACGACCACCTGTACACCGCGCTGTAGCTGCTTGAGCTGACCGCGATAGTCGGCGCCACCGTAGATCGGCAGCACGCGAAAGCCCGACATGTGGCTGGCGTATTTCTGGAACGCCTCGGAGACCTGAATCGCCAGTTCTCGCGTGGGCGCCAGCACCAGCACCTGGGGCTTTTTCTGCTTCGCGTCGATGCGCGCCAGCACCGGCAGGGCGAACGCAGCGGTCTTGCCGGTCCCGGTCTGGGCCTGGCCGAGCACGTCCGTGCCGCGCAGCATGGCGGGAATCGTTGCCGCCTGAATTGCCGAGGGGGTTTCGTAGCCGACCTCGGCCAGGGCGGTCTGTAAAAAAGCAGGAAGGTCCAGCTCGGCGAAGCTGGGCACCGTGTCGTCTGTCATGGGGTATCCGTCGGCCTGAACTGCCGGCCGTGCGTTGAAGGGGGGCGGATTATACAGATTTGGGTAGTGCTCGCCACGCAAGTATGCGCGGATGGTAGTTTCCCCAAATAAATAAAAAACATAGTGCAAATGAGAACGGTTAGCGTTAATGTGTCGAGAAGGTTGCCGAGGAATGCGCAGTTGCACCCCCGGCCCACGTTAACAACCAATTATTCAGGGTGAATCTCTCGTGCAAAAACAAGGTCAACAACACAGCGTACCGTTCAAGCCCGCCGGGGCTCCCGCTGGTGGACTATCGCCTACCCATCCTGCGCTGGGCTCCAGCGCACTGGCCCTTGCCGTCGCAGTGACGGCGCCCACCGTCTTTGGCGATGAGTCCAGTATTGCGACGGCCCAGGGCAATGCCATTGAGATTGTCGAGGTTTATGGTGACGCGAACGCACCCTACAAAGCGCTGCGCTCCGGTGATAGCCGTCGTCTCGCAGATCTCGCGGCAACGCCCGTCACCATGGATATCCTCACGCAAACCCAGATTCAGGATTCAGGGAAGAGCGATCTCAAGGAGATTGTGTCGGCCCAGGCAGGGGTCACGCTCGGTACGGGTGAGAACGGCAATGCCTTTGGTGACCGTTACATTATTCGCGGCCAGGAGGCACGTAGTGACGTATTCGTTGATGGGTTGCGCGACCCCGGTATGACCACGCGTGAGAGCTTTGCGACGGAGCAGATCGAGATCACCAAGGGTCCGAGTGGCACCTTTGCGGGGCGTGGTAGTTCCGGTGGTGCGGTCAATAGTGTCACCAAGCAGGCGTCACCCGATTATGACTTCGGCATCGTCGATGCCGGTTTCGGCACCGATGACTTCTACCGCATCGTGCTGGACACGAATATGGCGATCAGCGATACGTCGGCCGTTCGCATCAATGCGCTCAAAGCCGATGAGACCGTGCCGAACCGCGATGGTATCGAGCGTAGCCGTGAAGGCCTGCTACTCGCGGGCTACACCCGCCCTACGGATCAGCTGACCTTCATTGCCGACGCCTACTATCTCTCTGCCGACGATGTGCCTGATCTGGGTAGCTTCTTTCTGCGAGACGAGCGTCGTCCCTATCGGAATATACCGGTCTACGCCCAGAGCAACGATTTTCTCGACAGCGAGGTACTGTCTCTGACTCTGCGCAGCGAATACGAAGTGTCCGATACGCTGCGCTTGACCGGCGCTTTGCGTTGGGGACAGACCGAGAACGAGTACATTGCCACCGGTGCCCGCGGCACGACGCGCGACGCCAGTGATCCGCTGGCTCCGGGTGCCGACACTATTTCTCTGAGTACGCACCAGGGTTGGCAGGAGGTCGACTACCAGGCGGCGCAGTTCCTGGCGCATTGGGACACAACGCTCGCGGGACTGGATACACGCTGGGTGTTCGGAATCGAGTACATGAATGAAACGGTCGACAATGGCGTCTTCGATATCACGACCAATGGCGAGAGTAACTGCATCGTAGGTGGTCGTCGCGGCGCTTCCGCAGGCTACTGTGTGCTCGATGGTGAGGGAAACGAGGTCCCCGAGATCCGTAATCTCATGCAACGCAGCTTTCTGCGTGCTGGCCTGGATGCGCAGTTCGAGGTCGAGACGGTGTCTGCCTATTTCATGGACACGATTGAGTTGAGCGATAAGTGGCAGTTATTCCTGGGCATGCGTCTGGATGACTACGACTACAGCAATGCGACATCAGGGCGTGGAGGGGACCAGACCTATCAATTTTCAGACACGCTCACGAGTGGCAACATCGGCCTGGTCTACGCGTTCAACGATGAAGGCAACGTGTATCTGAATCTCAGCACCGCCAATAACATCAATGGCGGTGAGTCCGACCTGGGCGCGAACTGCGGCTACGGTGGTCTTTGCGGGGACCCGGACCAGGCCCGCCTCGCGGATCCCGAGCGTTCTGACAACATCGAACTGGGCACCAAGTGGAAGCTTTTAGATGATCGTCTGCTGGCCACGGCGGCTCTGTTCCAGATTACCAAGTCCGACGTGATGGAGAGCGTGGGAGATGACTACTCGACACTCGGTACCCTGAATACGGGCGAGAATCGGGTGCAGGGCGTCGAGTTTTCCCTCAGCGGTGCGATCACCGACAAGCTGAGTGTGCAGATGAGTGCAGCATTGATGGATTCAGAAGTGCGCGAGTCCTTTGTCGAAGAAAACGTGGGCCTGGCCCTGAGTAACTTCGCCGACGAGAGCCTTTACCTGCAGCTGCGCTACCAGCCCACAGAGAAGCTGGCCTTTGGTGGTTCCTACACCTACCAGGGTGAAATGTACGGAGGGCAGCCGGACACGGCGGCAGGCTATGACCAGGAGACAGGACAGTATTCGATTGTGGTGCCTTCCTACGGCGTGTTTGATCTCTTCGCTAACTACTACGCAACAGAGAAGCTGAACTTCCGGCTGAACGTGGGCAATGTCACTGACAAAGAGTACTGGACCGCCGCCTACCGCTCCGGGTCCTTCATGTATCTGGGTGACGCCCGCAGTGTGCGCGCATCGGTGGTTCTGGAGTTCTAGTGGTTGTTATCGAACAGCTGTTTTCCGTCGCGGAGGTTGCCGACCTCCGCCAGTTCCTTGGCGAGATTCCCTGGTTGGATGGCCGGGGAACCGCCATGGGCATGGCGGCGGACGTAAAAAGTAATGCACAGGCAGATGCCTCGGACCCGCGGGTAAAAGTGCGGGTCAATCAACTGCTGCAGCGGTTTGGTGAACACCCCTTGCTTGTTTCTGCGGCGCTACCGCAGCGGATCTTTCCACCGTGCTTCAACCGGTATCGCGTTGAAGAAACCTATGGGTTTCACGTTGATGGAGCCATCATGCGCCTGCCTGACAGCAGTGAGGTCATGCGCAGTGACCTGTCCATGACCGTGTTCCTGTCAGAGCCCGACGAGTATGAAGGTGGGGAACTGCAGATCGCGACGGAGTTTGGCACTCAATCCGTCAAGCTTCCCGCGGGGCATGCGGTGCTGTATCCCTCCAGCAGTCTGCATCAGGTCACGCCCGTGCTTCGCGGCGAGCGCCTTGCCGCGATCTGCTGGATGCAGAGCCTGGTGGCAGACGGTGCGATACGGCGCAGCCTGTTTGAACTGGACCAGAGCATTCAGGCCCTTTCGGCACTGCCCGATACGCCTCGCGACGAGCTGGACCGCTTGCACAGCGTGTATCACAACCTGATTCGACAATTTGCCCAGCTGTAGTGCGTACGTAACGCTGTGCTGGCAGGCTGCATGGGGGATAATCCCCCACTGACTCCCATCAGGAACGCAGTCGTGACGGCCGTACGCCCCTTCAAAGTCAGCTCTCCCTTCAAGCCCGCCGGCGACCAGCCCGCGGCCATCGATTCCCTGGTGATGGGGATTGAGGCGGGTCTGGCGGCGCAGACCCTGCTGGGGGTCACGGGCTCTGGCAAGACGTTCACCATGGCTCACGTTGTCGAGCGCTTGCAGCGACCGACCATCGTCATGGCGCACAACAAGACCCTGGCGGCCCAGCTCTACGGCGAGTTTCGGGAGTTCTTTCCCGACAATGCGGTGGAGTACTTCGTCTCGTATTACGACTATTACCAACCCGAAGCCTACGTGCCCTCGTCCGATACCTTCATCGAGAAGGATGCCTCGGTGAACGACCACATCGAGCAGATGCGCCTGTCGGCGACGAAGGCGTTGATGACGCGTCAGGATTGCCTGGTGGTGGCGACGGTATCGGCGATCTACGGCCTGGGCGACCCGGAATCCTACTTTCGTATGGTGATGCACATCTCCCGGGGCGAGATGATCGACCAGCGCCAGGTACTGCGCCAGCTGGCGGAGCTGCAATACCAGCGTAACGACGTGGATTTTGCCCGCGGTACCTATCGCGTGCGCGGCGATGTGATCGACGTGTTTCCGGCGGAAGCCGAAGCGGAGGCGGTGCGCATCGAGCTGTTCGACGAAGAAGTGGAGTCCATCAGTCTCTTCGATCCGCTGACGGGCGCCGTGATTGCCAAGGTCCCGCGGATCACGATTTTTCCCAAGACCCACTACGTGACTTCGCGCGACGTGATGCTCAATGCGGTGGGCGAGATCGAGATTGAGCTGGAACAACGGGTCAAGCAGCTGAAAGAGAACGAGAAGCTTGTAGAGGCGCAGCGCCTGCAGCAGCGCACGCGCTACGACATCGAGATGATCCGGGAACTCGGGTACTGCCAGGGCGTCGAGAACTACTCCCGCTATCTGTCGGGGCGCGCACCGGGGCAGCCACCGCCCACGCTGTACGAGTACCTGCCCGACAACGCACTGGTAATCGTGGATGAATCCCACGCGTCGATTCCCCAGATCGGCGCGATGTACCGCGGTGACCGTTCGCGCAAAGAAACGCTGGTCGAGTACGGTTTTCGCCTGCCGTCGGCGCTCGACAATCGGCCCCTGAAATTCGAGGAGTGGGAGGCCCTGTTACCCCAGGCAATTTTTGTGTCTGCGACGCCGGGTCCCTACGAGGAGGAGCACGCAGGGCAGGTGGTGGAGCAGGTGGTGCGCCCCACGGGACTGGTGGACCCCGAGTTGGAGGTGCGCCCCGCGAGCACCCAGGTGGATGATCTGCTGGGCGAGATCCGCAAGGAAGTCGAGGCCCAGAATCGTGTGCTGGTGACGACGCTGACCAAGCGCATGGCCGAAGATCTGACGGAATACCTGAACGAGCACGATGTGCGCGTGCGCTATCTGCACTCCGATATCGATACGGTGGAGCGGGTAGAGATCATCCGTGACCTGCGCCTGGGGCACTTCGACGTGCTGGTGGGCATCAACCTGCTGCGCGAGGGTCTGGATATGCCCGAGGTGGCGCTGGTGGCAATCCTGGATGCTGACAAAGAAGGCTTCCTGCGTTCGGACCGGTCCCTGATCCAGACCATCGGGCGCGCCGCCCGGAATCTGCACGGCCGCGCGATCCTGTACGCCGATAACGTCACGGGCTCCATGCGCCGCGCCATGGATGAAACCCAGCGGCGCCGTGAGAAGCAGATGGCCTTCAACGCCGAGCATGGCATTACGCCCAAAGGCGTGACCAAGAGTGTGCAGGACATCATGGAAGGCGCACGTCGCATGCCGACCAAGGCCAAAGCCAAGGGTAAAAAGGTGGCGGAAGAAACCCTGGCCTACAGCCAGGACCTGCTACGCCTTTCGCCGGCGGCACTGGCCCGTCGCCTGGAGCAGATGGAGGCGAAGATGCACGAGCACGCCAAGAACCTGGAGTTTGAAGAGGCGGCGGCGTTGCGCGATCAGCTCACCGAGATCAAGCAGCAGACGTTTATGCAGTAGCGGTCTACCCAGGTTGTTGCTCAACAGGTTGCCGCTGAACACGCAGACAAAAGACCACGCCGCTGCCATCCTCAAGATTGTTCCCCTGCACGTCCCCACCGTGGGCCCGAGCGATGGCTCGGGCGATGGTGAGCCCCAGTCCCAGGTGGTGCTGGTCGGCGTTCTCATCCCGCAGACTGACCATGGGTTCATACAGTTGTGAAGCCATGGTGTCTGGCAGCAGTGGGCCGGTGTTACTGACCTCAATGCTCAAATGATCGGCGGTGTCGCGAAGTGCGATGGCGATGGTGGAGCCCGCGGGCGCGAAGCTCACCGCGTTTTCGACGAGCTTGTCCAGGGCCTGGGCGATGAGATCGCCATTGCCCTGAATTGGCTCACACGATGGAACGGCGCAGGAAAATTCATGTTCGGTAAAGCTGGCCTTGTAGGCCTCGGTCAGATCTTGCATTAGCTTGTCGACGCGTAGCGTTGAGATGGGCGCGTTCTGCGCGGATTCTTCGATACGCGAAGCTTCACTCATCGAGGTCACAATGCGGGACAGGCGCTCCAGACCCTCTCGGGCGCGAATCACGTAGGTGCGCTGCTGTACGGAGGTCTCGTCGTCCGCCAGGTGTTCCAGGGAGCTGCCGATCACCGCGATGGGCGTGCGCAACTCATGCGACAGGGTACGGGCAAGCCCCTTGAGGTAGCGATTGTAATCACTGATCTGCGACAACAGATGGGCATAGCTTCGCGACAGGTCGCCCAGTTCATCCTGAAACGTACTGCGCGGAAACGAGCGGGGATCCTGTGCGTCGCTGGCAATGGCTCGCGCGGCGTTGCTGAAACGACGAATGCGCCAGCTGAGCAGACTCGCGTAAAACAGCAGTCCCGTGAATGCGGTCAGAAGCACCAGGGCGCTGACGCCGAGTACCCGACCCGTGGCGCGATCGGTGAGCGCCAGGTAGCGCTCGGTGGTTTCCTGCACGACAACGCTGCCCAGCTCGTGTGGGTCACCGTCGATGGGGACCTGTCGCTCGATAATCGAGATGGGCGCAACGCCCGACTGACGCTGCAGCCATCGCTCCGGATTGTAGGTTCCCGTGTTTGCAAGCGGACGCTGCTCTTCGTAGTTAATAAACCGGGAATCGCCGGTCGCGGAGTTATCGCCGCCCAGAGCCGAGCGATAGAGCAGCCGCAGCAGCCAGAAGACTTCGGCGTCATTGCTGGACGTGGCGATATCGCCTTCGCTGACAGCTACGACATGGTGAGCACTGTCTCGCACCATTATCCTGCGGCCGGGTTGAGCGAACACGCGCAACCATTGCTCAAAGGGTTCTGATCGATATATCAGCCAGGGAATTTCACCATTGCTGAAGCGTCGGCTGTCGAACAGCGGCAGTTCTTCTGTTTCAGTAGCGTCGGTCACCTGCAGGGCCAGTCGCTCGCAAGTCCCGTCCACAGGCAGGCGTAATTCGAGGGCATAGCCGCCCTGACGCTCTCGCCAGACCGCACGCAGGGGCAGGGGCGCATCCAGGCGCCGCCCGTTCATGGTGATGGTGCTGACCAGACCGGGGCCTTCCGGAGCGATGAGGTAGCGGCGACGGGCCCCCAGGGAGTCCAGGCAGGTGACCACGGCGCGATCGCCCTGCCGGTAAGGCGTGCTGTAGAGCACCTCGTCATCGCTGACTTCCAGCAGTACATGCAGCCAGCTGCCTGAGATGGCGCGATAGAGCGAGACTCCCGCGGTGGTATCGCGGAGCGCATGAAGATGCGGCTGCAGGCGCCAGTCTTCACCAAAGCCGTCGGTGAACAGCGGCTCGTCGGCCGTGGGGATCGCGAGCGTGGGCGCGTTTGCCGCCAGGGCCGCTGTTCGTTGCGTGGGGTAGAGCAATGACTCCTTCTCGGTCAGGGCCGACGCGATGGCGGTGGCCGTGGCGTTCACCGCCATCTCCTGACCCGAGCGCAGCGTGCGCTCCATTTCGCGCAGGTACTGACAGCCCGCCCAGGGCAGACTCAAAAGTAGCAGGCTGACCGCGATGAGTTGGCGGCGCAGATTCATGTGTCCAGCCAGCGGTAGCCCATGCCGTAGGCGGTCTCGATGCCGTTGAATTCGCGGTCCACCTCGTGGAATTTGCGGCGGATGCGTTTGATGTGTGACGTGACGGTGCTGTCATCCAGTACCGTGCTCGCCGCTTCCATGAGCTGTTGTCGCGACTTCACGTGCCCTGGGCGTCGCGCCAGGGCTTCGACAATCCAGTACTCGGTCACCGTCAGGTTCAGGGCCTCGCCGCGCCACGCGGCCCGCATGCGGGCGGTGTCCAGGGTGAGGTGTCCCCGCTCGAGTTCCGTCGGTTCCCCGTTGTTTGCGCGCAGGGCCGCCGTGCGGTCGAGCAGGGCAGTCACCCGCGCCTGCAGATGCACCAGGCTGATGGTCTTGGACAGGTAATCGTCAGCGCCCAGGCGAAAGCCCGAGACAATGTCGATGTCGTCGTCCCGCGCCGTAAGAAACACGATGGGCAGCTCTCGCGACTGGCTTCGCAGTTGGCGGCAGAGTTCGAAGCCACCCTCGGGCTCGTTGCCCAGGGCGATGTCGATGATCGCGAGATCGGGCAATGCCTCGCCGAAGGCGCGCTGGGCCGCGGCGCGGTCCGGATAGTGGTGCACAGCAAAGCCGCGCTGCCGCAGGGCATCGCAATAATTGGCCGCCAGCGCCAGTTCATCTTCGACCACCGCGATCTGCGCAGCCATCCACTCGTTCTCCCGCTCGCCTGAAAACACCGGGCTTCCGATGCCATCGCCTCGCGACTCTAGCAGTCTGGCAAAGGTGCTGCACGGCCCTGAGGGTGATTGCCACAATTCGCCATGATTGCGCCGCAATCTGCCTCGCTCCATCCCCGCGTTTGCCCGACTTTCGCGGCTTACTGAAGCTCTCAATGGGATGGAGAGAGTCAGATGGAAATGTTGCCAACAATGAAGCGACCGGGAGAGGTCTGGCCCTGGCCCAGTCGTCGGCGCTGGCTGTTCGCGGCGCTGGTGCTGATTGCGACGGGCCTGCTGCTTGGGAAGGTTGACGCCTCCAACGCGCAGCCTGCCGCTCCCGGTGTTGCACCGGCGCAGGAGCTGGCCGCCGTTGATAAGTCGATCGGCGAAGAAACGGTTGGTGGCCCCCGCTTGCGCCTGCATGGGTCTTCTGCGTCAATTCAGGACGCACTGCAGCTCGAAAGCCGCCTGGAGCTGCAGATCTCGGGCTTGCTCGCCAGCGCGACACTGCTGCAGACGTTTCACAACCCGGGCCAGGAGTGGGTCGAGGCTGAGTATTTGTTGCCGCTGCCCCATGAGGCGGCAGTGACGCAGATGGAACTGCGTGTCGGTGAGCGGGTGATCCTTGGCGAGATTCGCGAGCGCGCCGAGGCCCGACAGGTGTATGACGCCGCGAGGCGCGCCGGTAAACGCAGCGCTCTGTTGGAACAGCAGCGTCCGCATTTGTTCACGACCCGCGTCGCGAACATCCCTCCCGGTGAGGAAATCGCCGTAGCAGTGCATATGGTGTTACCCGTTCGCTACGAAGACGGCGAGTTCTCCCTGCGTTTTCCCACCACAGTCACCGCGCCTTACATTCCCGGATTCCCGCATCCGCCGGCGCAGAGTCCGCTGGCCATGCCAACCTGGCTGCCTCTGGACGGTTCGGGTTGGGCAACGGCAACACAGGCAGTGCCCGATGCGCCGCTACTGACCGCGCCGCAGCAGCGGTCAGCAACGGAAACGCCGCTCGAAAATCCGCTGTCGCTCAAGGTCGAGTTGCGTCCGGGGATTCCTCTGGCCGAGGTCGATGCGCGCTATCACACGCTGGCCATCGACCGACGGGATGAAGGCTTCGAGCTGGCTTTTTCTGAGGGCACGGTAGAGATGGACCGCGACCTGGTGTTGAGCTGGCGCCCGCAGGAGCGGCACCGCCCCCAGGCCGCGGTATTTCAGGAGACCTTTGAGGGCGAGCGCTACGCCATGATGATGCTCCTGCCTCCCGTGGCCGACGCACCGGTGCCGCGTCAGCGGCGCGAACTCGTACTGGTGCTGGATGTGTCCGGGTCCATGCAGGGCGCGCCCATACGCCAGGCGAAGCAGGCGGTGGCGTTTGCCCTGGATACGCTGCAGCCCGAGGACTATTTCAATCTGGTGGTGTTCAACGACCGCCACCGCGTGTTGTTTGGTCAATCGCGACTGGCTGATGAGGCGGCCCTGGATGAGGCCCGGCGCTTCGTCGCATCGTTGAGCGCCGACCGGGGTACCGAGATGCTGCCGGCCCTGTCTGCAGCGCTGTCCCTGTCGGTAATCGACGCTGATCTCGAAAGCGCCTCGCCATTGCGCCAGCTGATTTTTGTAACGGATGGTGCGGTCGGTAACGAGCATGAACTCATGGCACTGCTGGAGCGCCACCGGGGCGACGCACGCCTGTTTACCGTTGGTATCGGCAGTGCGCCAAACAACTACTTTATGCATGAGGCCGCGCGAAGCGGTCGCGGCAGCGCGGTGTTCATTGGGCAGGCGAGCGAAGTCTCGCCGCAGATGCGCCGCCTGTTTGCCGATATCCAGCAGCCGATGGTGACCAACCTGAACGTGGACTGGCCGGGCTCCGCCGAGGCCTACCCCGCGCCGATACCGGATCTCTATGCGGGTCAGCCCCTGATTCAGCTGGCGCGTCTGTCTGGTCCGCTTCGCGAGGGACGGATTCGCGTCACCGGTACCTTCGCGGATCGCCACTGGGAACAGCAGCTTGCGTTGCCACGCGAGGGAGACGATGCCGGTGTCGCCGCGACCTGGGCCCGGCGCAAGCTCGACGGTCTGCTGCGTGAACTGCACCGGGGTATACCAACGGAAGAAGTGCGCAGCCGGGCGCTGCCGCTGGCCCTGAAATTCTCGCTGGCATCGCCATTTACGAGTTTTGTTGCGGTAGAACAGGAGCCGCGGCGACCCGAGGGTGCCTCGGTCAGTGGTCGCAAGGTCCCAAATACTCGGCCCCAAGGGCAGGCGGCACAGCGCTTTGCCTTTGCCCAGGGCGCAACCAGCGCTCCCCTGAACCTCGCGCTGGCCCTGGCGTGCCTGGGTCTGGCGGTGCTGATGCTGCGGCTACAGAGGCGTGACTCATGGGTATGATTCTTACCGCCGAGCATGCCATGCGTCGGCGCAGACCACCCATTGCCCGCTACCTCACGGTGGCATTGCTGCTTGGCTCGCTGACACAGTTCGCCAGTGCCGGGCTGGTCTACGCCAAGGCGTGGCTGGCGCCACTGCTGATCGAGCGCGCCTTTATCGCCAGTCAGCAACGGCATGCCGTCGTACGCCCCTGGCCCTGGGCAGATACCTGGCCCGTGGCGCGCCTGCAGGTGCCGCGCCTGAGCCTGCAGCGCCACGTACTCGCCGGAGACAGCGGCGAGGCGCTGGCATTTGCCGCCGGTATGGCACCGCAGGTGCGCCCCGGTGATCCGGGGCTGACCATGATCTCAGGGCACCGCGATACGCATTTTCGTTTTCTGTCGAAGCTACAGGTGGGCGACACGCTGTCGCTGGATCATGAGGATCAGCGCATTCACTACCGTATAACGGACCGGGTTGTGGCCGATGCTCGCGATGGCCTGATCGACGCGGTGCTGCCTGCCCGGGGGCTGCTGCTGGTGACCTGCTACCCCTTCGACGCGCTGGTGCCAGGCGGTCCGGGGCGTTTTGTGGTGGTGGCGGAGCAGATCGGAAACGAAGCGCTGTCGCTTGTTGATAGGGGGGATGCGATGCTTCGTTGATACGCAATACCGTCAAAAACCGCCAGACAAGCCCCTTTTTGTGGAAGATTCCTTACAAAACAAGGGTTTTCGCGGTTTTTTTGGCTTGAGAATCGTCCAGTTCGCCTTTAGAATCCGCTGCCGACTAATTTTGCGCCCCCCGATCGGGGTGCGGCGCAGGCAAAAGCTCCCCCGGGAGCGACGAATTGGAGAACGACAATCAGCAAGGATAGCGGTAAGAGCAAGCGCGCTCTCACCAACGACGAAATCCAGGCGGACACGGTCCGTCTGATCGGCGCCGACGGCGAGCAGGTAGGTATTGTGCCCATGACCCAGGCTCGCGCGGCCGCAGAGGCGGCGGGTATGGATCTGGTACTGATCGCCGATCAGTCAACGCCCGTAGTCTGCAAGATCATGGATTACGGCAAGCACGTCTTCGAAGCCAAGAAGCAGAAGAACGCGCAGAAGAAGAAGCAGCGTCGTACGCAGCTCAAAGAAATGAAGTTTCGTCCAGGGACGGAAGAAGGGGACTACCAGGTAAAACTACGCAACCTGGTGCGTTTTCTTGAAAACGGGGACAAGGCCAAGGTCACGCTGCGCTTTCGCGGTCGTGAAATGGCTCACCAACAGATCGGCATGGAGCTGCTCAAGCGGGTAGAAGCCGATCTCGAGGAACTTGGCGCTGTCGAGCAGTTTCCGAAAATGGAAGGCCGGCAGATGACCATGGTGATCGCCCCGAAAAAGCGGAAGAACTAGCGGCCCGTGAATGCCCTAGGTGTCCCAAAGCCATAGCGCGGGACACATCTTCATATTTACTGACTGAACCGACGGCCCGGAGCCCTCGGTCCCAAATGCGGAGTAACAGCAATGCCAAAGGCAAAAATTCACAGCGGCGCAGCCAAGCGCTTTAAAAAAACCGCGGGCGGCTACAAGCGCAAGAGCGCTTACAAGAGCCACATCCTGACGAAAATGACGACCAAGCGTAAGCGCCAGCTGCGGGGAACTTCAATGATCCACGCCAGCGACAAGGTGCTCATCGACCGCATGCTGCGGGCGCGCTAAGACGACATTCACTGACAGGAGAAAACCATGCCTCGCGTAAAACGTGGTGTCGTCGCACATCGTCGGCACAAGAAAATTCTGAAGAAGGCCAAGGGTTACTACGGAGCGCGCTCACGCGTCTTTCGCGTAGCCAAGCAGGCGGTAACCAAGGCAGGCCAGTACGCCTACCGTGACCGTCGCCAGCGCAAGCGCCAGTTCCGCGCCCTGTGGATCACGCGCATCAACGCCCAGTCGCGGGCGAATGGCCTGAGCTACAGCCGCCTGATCAATGGCCTCAAGCGGGCCAACATCGGTCTGGACCGTCGCGTACTGGCGGATCTGGCCGTACACGACAAGCCGGCTTTTGCAGCGATCGTGGAGCAAGCGAAAGCAGCACTCGCTGCCTGAGCCAATCCCGCCGCGAAAGCGGCTCGCTTGCAACACGGAAAATCCAGGGGAAAGGGCTCTGCTCTTTCCCCTTTTTTATGGGGTAAGAAAGGTCATGGACAAGCTCGAGGAACTGGGTCAGAGCGCCCGGGACGCCATCGAAGCGGCAACGGCGCTGGCCGATCTGGACAGCGTGCGTGTGGATTATCTGGGCAAGAAGGGGCAGCTCACCGCGCTGCTCAAGGGGCTGTCGACGCTGACGCCCGAAGAACGCCCCGCCGCGGGAGCGCGCATCAACGAGGTGAAGCAGGATCTGCAGGCGCTCATCAACGCGCGCAAGGCAGGCCTGGAAGCCGACGCGATCAATGCGCGCCTGGCGAGCGAAGCGCTGGACGTGACGCTGCCGGGACGGGCCCCGGAGCGGGGGCGCATGCACCCCATCAACCGTACCATCGAGCGCATCGAAAACTTCTTTGGCGCCGCGGGCTTTTCCGTGGCCGACGGACCCGAAGTCGAAGACGACTACTACAACTTTGAGGCCCTGAATTTTCCACCCCATCACCCCGCGCGGGCCGAGCACGACACGTTCTTCGTGGACGAAAAAACCGTGCTGCGCACGCACACCTCACCGGTGCAGGTGCGGGTGATGGAGAACGCCGAGCCGCCCCTGCGCATCATCTGCCCCGGGCGTGTGTATCGCTGCGATTCGGATCTCACGCACACCCCCATGTTCCATCAGGTCGAGGGCCTGCTGGTGGACGAGCATTCCAGCCTGGCGGACCTCAAGGGTCTGATCGGTGAGTTTCTGCAGGTTTTCTTCGAGGCGGAGCTCGAAGTGCGCTTTCGTCCTTCTTATTTTCCCTTCGTGGAGCCGGGTGCCGAAGTCGATATTCAGTGCGTGCACTGCAAGGGCGAGGGCTGTCGCGTGTGCAGTCACACCGGCTGGCTGGAGGTCATGGGCTGCGGCATGGTCCACCCCCGGGTATTCGAAATGTCCGGCATCGACCCCGAACGCTACGCCGGTTTTGCCTTCGGCATGGGCGTTGAGCGCCTGACCATGCTGCGCTACGGCGTGAACGATCTGCGTTTGTTCTTCGACAACGATCTACGTTTTCTGGCCCAGTTCTAGCGCACCGAGGAGATAACACGTGAGAATCAGCGAACAGTGGCTGCGCGAGTGGGTTAATCCGTCGCTCAGCGTAGAAGACCTGGGTCACCAGATCACCATGGCGGGCCTCGAGGTCGACGCCATCGAAGACGTCGCCGGTGCTTTCAGCGGCGTGGTGGTCGCCGAGATCGTCAGCGCCGAACCGCATCCCGATGCCGACAAGCTGCAGGTCTGTCAGGTGAATGCCGGTGACGAGACCGTGCAGATTGTCTGTGGCGCGCCGAATGCCCGGGCCGGTCTCAAGGCGCCGTTGGCAACGGTGGGTGCCGTGCTGCCCGGCGATTTCAAGATCAAGAAAGCCAAGCTGCGGGGCGTGGAGTCCTTCGGCATGTTGTGCGCGGCGCAGGAACTGGGGCTGTCGGACGACAATGCCGGACTGCTGGAGCTGCCCGACGACGCCACGGTCGGCGCGGATCTGCGCGAGTACCTGGATCTGGATGATCACGCCATCGAGATCGGCCTGACCCCCAACCGCGCAGACTGCCTGAGCATTGCCGGCATCGCCCGCGAAGTGGGGCTGCTCAATGATATGGCGGTAACAGGACCGTCCATCACCCCCTGCGCCGTCACGCTGGATCGCCAGGTAGACGTGGATCTGCAGGCATCGCCGCGCTGCCCGCGCTATCTCTGCCGCGTCATCGAAGGTGTGGACCTGAGTCGTCCGAGCCCCCTGTGGCTGCAGGAAAAACTGCGTCGCTGTGGCCTGCGCAGCATCGATGCGGCGGTGGATATCACCAACTACCTGCTGCTGGAGCTGGGCCAGCCCATGCATGCCTTCGACCTCGATAAGCTCCGCGGTGGCATCGTGGTGCGCGAGGCTCGCGCGGGTGAGACGATCAAGCTGCTCAACGATCAGGAAATCACCCTGCGCGAAGACAACCTGGTGATCGCCGATCACGAGGCCCCCGTTGCCCTGGCGGGCATCATGGGGGGTGCCGAGTCTGCCGTGGGCGCGGCCACAACCCGCCTGCTGCTGGAGTCAGCGTACTTTGCGCCGGTGCCCCTGAGCGGCCAGGCGCGCTCCTTTGGCCTGCACACCGATTCGTCCCATCGCTTTGAGCGGGGCGTGGACTTCCAATTGCAACGCGATGCGATGGAGCGTGCCACGGCACTGCTGCTTGAGATCGTTGGCGGCGAGGCGGGTCCCATTACCGAAGCTGCGTCGGACGACATACCCAGCCCTGCGCCAGTACGCCTGCGCGAGGCGCGCATCGAGCGTCTGCTGGGCGTGGCCATACCCGCCGCAGACGTCGAGCGGATTCTCTCGGGGCTTGGCCTCGGCGTGACCGTTGTCGACGGTGGCTGGGAGTGCACCGTGCCGAGCTGGCGCTTTGACATTGCGATCGAAGCGGACCTGCTCGAAGAGCTGGCGCGGGTCTATGGCTACAACCGCCTGCCCGTCAGTCCCATACGTGGCGATGTGACCCTGCCGGCGGTGCCTGAAGCGCGCCTGGGCCTGCGGGAATTCCGCCGGGCCCTCATTGCCCGGGATTACTTTGAGGCGATCAGCTACAGCTTCGTCGACGAGGAACTGCAGCGCCTGTTCGCGCCCGATGTGCAGCCCGTCGCGCTCACCAATCCCATCTCGCCGGAGCACGCGGTCATGCGTTCCAGCCTGCTCACGGGCCTGGTGCGCGCTGCGCAGCACAACCTCAAACGCCAGCAGCCGCGGGTACGCTTTTTTGAGAGTGGCCTGCGCTTTGTTCCCGGCCCCGACGGACTCAGCCAGCGTCCGGGTCTTGCCATGCTGATTACCGGTCCCGCGGCAGAAGAGGGCTGGAACAGTGAGGCACGGTCCGTGGACTTCTACGATCTGAAGGGCGATGTCGAAGCGCTGCTGGACCTGACCGGCGACGTAGCGTCGTTCCGTTTCGAGCGTGCCGAACATCCGGCCCTGCACCCGGGTCAGAGCGCAGCGCTGTTGCGTGGCGATGTGCAGGTGGGTGTTCTCGGTGCCTTGCATCCCACGGTGCAGAAGACGCTGGATTTTGATGGCACGGTGTTGGTTGCCGAGTTTGATCTGGAACTGCTGTCCCAGGCCCGGGTGCCGGCCTTTTCGCCGGTGTCGCGCTTTCCGGCCCTGCGCCGTGACATCGCGGTGGTGGTGGATGAGAGCACCTCAGCCGGTGAACTTCTGGGCAGCGTGAAAGAGGCAGCAGGGGTTTACCTGACAGACTTAACGCTCTTTGATGTCTATCAGGGCAAAGGTATTGATCCTAATAGAAAAAGTCTTGCTCTGGGTTTGACATTCCAGGATCAATCGCGCACTCTTGATGATGACGAGGTTAACAAGTGTCTTCAGCAAGTTGTTGATTCGTTGCGAGAAAAATATAACGCTGAGCTCCGCGGCTGACTTCTCAGGGTCGGCCGCCCAGAGTGGGGGTTGCGGAAGCCTATGGGCGCGCTGACCAAAGCAGAAATGGCAGAGCGGTTATTCGAGGAACTTGGACTCAACAAGCGTGAGGCCAAGGAAATCGTCGAGCTCTTCTTTGAAGAAATCCGCGTGTGCCTGGAAAACAACGAACAGGTCAAGTTGTCGGGTTTTGGCAACTTTGATCTGCGCGACAAGAACCAGCGTCCCGGGCGAAATCCCAAGACCGGCGAAGAGATTCCGATTTCTGCCCGCCGGGTGGTAACCTTCCGGCCAGGGCAGAAGCTCAAGGCCAGGGTCGAGGAATATGCTGGAACCGAGTCACAATAACGAACTTCCCGCCATTCCGGGCAAGCGCTACTTCACCATTGGCGAGGTCAGCGAACTGTGCGCGGTAAAGCCCCACGTGCTTCGGTATTGGGAGCAGGAGTTTCCGCAGCTCAAGCCGGTAAAACGCCGGGGCAATCGCCGCTACTACCAGCGTGAAGACGTATTGACGATCCGCCAGATTCGGGCGCTGCTCTATGACGAGGGGTACACGATCGGCGGTGCGCGCCAGCGCATGACGGACGAGAAGGGCAAGGGGGTTCACCCTGCGCAGATCAACGCCGTGATTCAGGAAACCATCGAGGATCTCGAAGAGCTGCTCGAACTGCTGAAGCCCGGTCGCAAGTCCTGATTTTTCTCACCCTGTTCGGGGTGACGCAACGATAAATTGCCCATTGCCTGTGGCAATCCCTCGCGTATAATGCGCGCCTCGGCGGCACACGGCGCCGAACCTTTCGCGGCATTGCAGCGGTTTAAAATGCATGTCGTGTCAACATTCGGGCTATAGCGCAGTCTGGTAGCGCACTTCACTGGGGGTGAAGGGGTCGTAGGTTCAAATCCTGCTAGCCCGACCATTTTCCAATGGTCCTTTCCTGTAATTCAGTTGGCCTTCCACGGTCATTCTGGCGGCACGCTGTCATCGTGCAGCCCCGTACCCAAGTGACGATTGTCCCTCACTGAGTCGACGCGAGCCATCGCGAATGGCCCAAACGTCTTGATCGGTTTTTTCGATGATAGTGCACGGCTCTTTCCCATTGTTCCAATCTGAGTAAGAGGCTATGTTGTCTCACGCATCGCGAATTGCGAGGCGCTGGCGGTCGGTGCCAGCCATCAGACGCGCCGCTACTCAACACGCCTGAATAATAGGGAGCAATACCATGTCATTGAAGGGAAGCCAAACGGAACAGAATCTGAAAGATGCGTTTGCCGGTGAGTCGCAGGCCAATCGTCGTTACCTGTACTTCGCCGCCAAGGCCGACGTCGAAGGCTACAACGACGTCGCTGCCGTCTTCCGCTCCACCGCCGAAGGTGAGACGGGCCATGCCCACGGGCACCTGGAGTACCTCGAAGAGGTGGGTGATCCTGCCACGGGCCTGCCCATTGGCGGAACCGCTGACAACCTCAAGGCCGCCATCGCCGGCGAGACTCACGAGTACACCGACATGTATCCCGGCATGGCCAAGACGGCCCGGGACGAAGGTTTCGATGAGATCGCCGATTGGATGGAGACGCTGGCAAAGGCCGAGCGCAGCCACGCCAACCGCTTCCAGAAAGCGCTGGATACGCTTGACGGTTGAGCCACAAAGACGCCGGTAAGCGGCGCGCGGCGGGTTCTGCCCGCCGCTTCTTTTTTACGACCACCGCCATGGCGGGTATCTGGTGCCCGCTGTTGGTGGCTCTGACAGACAGGTAGGCACACTATGCGCGAAGGCAGCCTCGAAGCCCCCACCCGGCACCCCGTCGACTGGAAGAGCGACGACTTCTGGAACAAGGATTCCCTGAACGCCGAACTCGAACGCGTTTACGACATCTGCCACGGCTGTCGGCGCTGCGTCAGCCTTTGCGACTCCTTTCCCACGCTGTTTGACCTTGTCGATGAAAGCGAGACGATGGAAGTCGACGGCGTGGCAAAAGAGGACTACCACAAGGTCGTTGAGCAGTGTTACCTGTGCGACCTCTGTTACATGACCAAATGTCCCTATGTGCCGCCGCACGAATGGAACGTCGATTTTCCGCACCTGATGCTGCGGGCCAAGGCAGTGCATTTTAAAGAGCATGGCGCGAGCACCCGGGACCGGATTCTCACCAGCACAGACAAGACTTTTGGCCTCACCACCATTCCACTGGTGGATGTAACCGTGAACGCGGTCAATCGCTCCAACGCCGCGCGTAAGGTGTTGGAAAAAACCATGGGCATTCATCACGAAGCGCCGGTGCCGGAATTCCACAGTAATACCCTGCGCAAGCGCGTGGCACCGATGGTGAAGCCGATCGATGCCCAGGCGGTGGGAGACACCACCGGTAAGGTTGCGCTCTATGCCACCTGTTATGGCAACTACAGCACGCCTGCGGTGGGTGAGGATTTCGTCAAGGTCTTCCAGCACAACGGTATTCATATCGACGTGGTACCCAAAGAGCAATGCTGTGGCATGCCCAAGCTGGAACTGGGTGATCTGGACACGGTGGATGCGCTGAAAAACGCCAATATCCCGGTTCTGGCAAAGCTGGTGGACGAGGGCTATGACCTCATCGCACCTATCCCTTCCTGTGTGCTCATGTACAAACAGGAACTGCCGCTGCTGTATCCCGATGACGCCGATGTGCAAAAAGTGAAGGCTGCCTTTTTTGACCCCTTTGAATACCTCTGGCTGCGCCACAAAGGACAGGCTCTGAAGACCGAGTTCCCCAATGCCCTTGGCGAGGTGGCTTACCAGGTGGCCTGCCATCAGCGTGTGCAGAACATCGGCCTGAAGACCAAAGACGTGCTGTCGCTGATTCAGGAGACGGACGTGACAGCGATTGAGCGCTGCTCCGGTCACGACGGAACCTACGCGGTGAAGGCCGAGACGCGGGCCAAGTCCGTGAAGATCGCCCGACCCGTGGTGCGTAAGGTGGACGCGCAAAAGCCCGATCACTTCATGAGTGACTGCCCTATGGCCGGCACCCAGATTGCGCACTTATCCGAAAGTGTCGGCAGTGCGTATCACCCCATGACCCTGCTGCGCATGGCCTACGGTCTGTAGGCCGGGGTCACCGGGCGCGCGGCAAAGCCTTCGACTTGCGAGCACTGGCTGTGCACCGTCGCCGCCCATGCAACACGAACGAACAACCATGGAGACTCAGATCATGACGACGTTGACCCGGGAAGACCTCTGGTCCCTGGAGCAGTATGCCGACGAGCGTCCGGCGTTTCGCTCCCGCGTAATGGAACACAAGAAACACCGCCAGTTGGCGCTCGGCGAGCATGCGCGCCTGTATTTTGAAGACGCCCTGACGATCAAATACCAGATTCAGGAAATGCTGCGCATCGAGCGCGTATTTGAGGCCGCGGGCATCAACGAGGAACTGGAGGCCTACAACCCGCTGATTCCCGATGGTCACAACTGGAAGGCCACCTTTATGATCGAGTATCCGGACCCCCAGATTCGTGCGCAGCGTCTGGCGCAGATGATCGGCATCGAAGACAAGGTGTGGCTGCAGGTCGGCGATGCCGAGCGCATCTACCCCATTGCCGATGAGGACCTGGATCGATCAACGGCGGACAAAACCTCATCGGTGCATTTTTTGCGCTTTGAGCTGACGCCAGACATGATCCGCGCGGCCCATGGGGGTGCGCCCATGTACGCGGGCGTCGATCACCCGGCCTACTCCATTGAGGCCTTTGAGATCGATAAGGGTATTCGCGATTCCCTGGCGTCCGACCTCGATCAAAGCGCCCTGCACTGAGCCTGGGGTTGGGGTAAGGCGATCGCCCCCGCGCCTACCCCTTTGGGGGACCGTCACACCGGGGGTCCAGCCGTAAACTGCACCTGTTAATCGCTGCATTACTTCAGGGGTAAGTCCATGAGCACGGACCTGGGCGCACTGCGCCAGCAACTGCGGGAACACACTCACGCGCCGGAGCCGGCGGTGGTCGAGGCACTCCTCAACAGCTCGCAACTGTCACGCGAGGCGCGGGCCGGGGTCGTGCGTCGTGCCCGCGACCTGGTCGTTCGCTGCCGCGAGCGCAGTGACGAGGCGGGTACCCTGGATGCCTTTCTCCAGGAGTTCGGGCTGTCGAACAAAGAGGGCATCGCCCTCATGTGCCTCGCCGAGGCCCTGCTGCGCGTGCCGGACGAAGACACCGCAGACCGACTCATCGCCGAAAAAATCCGTACCGGGGACTGGGAGGCCCACAAGGGCCGCTCTGGATCCGCCTTCGTCAACGCCTCGGTGTGGGGCCTGATGCTGACGGGGCGTATCGTCAAACTCGATACGGACGTGACGGGTAATACCGGCTCCTGGATGCGACGCCTGGTGAGCTCCATGGGAGAACCCGTGGTGCGCCAGGCGGTATTGCAGGCCATGCGCATTATGGGCGGACAGTATGTGCTGGGGCGCAGCATCGGTGAGGCGCTGAAAAACGGCGCGGCGGACTATGGCGCGGCTACGCGGTTTTCCTTTGACATGCTGGGCGAGGGCGCGCGCACCGAGGCCGATGCCCAGCGCTATTATGCGTCCTACGCCGAGGCCATTCAGGTCATCAGCACGGCCCGCGGCGGCGACAACGTGCGTGATGCCCATGGTATCTCCGTCAAGCTTTCGGCACTGCACCCACGCTACGAATACCGCCAGCGAGAGCGTGTGCTGAAGGAGCTGCTGCCGCGGATTCGCGAGCTGGCCCTTATGGCCCGCGACGGCGGTCTGGGCCTGAGCATCGATGCCGAGGAATGCGCGCGCCTGGATCTGTCGCTGGATATCTTCGCTGCCCTGGCCCGTGACCCCGAGCTGCAGGGCTGGGACGGCCTGGGCTTTGTGCTGCAGGCCTACCAGAAGCGCGCCGCCATCGTCGCGGACTGGCTCGTGGCACTCGCCCGCGATACGGGGCGCACGCTGATGGTGCGTCTGGTCAAGGGCGCGTACTGGGACACCGAGATCAAGCACGCTCAGGAACTCGGTCTGCCGGACTATCCGGTGTTCACGCGTAAGTCCCACAGCGACCTCTCGTACCAGATCTGCGCCGAGAAGCTCCTCGCGGCGTCCGACTGTATCTATCCGCAGTTCGCTACGCACAACGCCCATACCGTTGCGCTGGTAGAGGGCCTGGCACCCGAGGGCGCGGCCTATGAGTTCCAGCGACTGCACGGCATGGGCCATCTGCTCTACAAGGAGCAGCATGTGGACAATCCCCAGCGAGCGGTACGTGTGTACGCCCCGGTCGGCAATCACCGTGATCTGCTGCCCTACCTGGTGCGCAGACTGCTGGAGAATGGCGCCAACAGTTCCTTCGTCAACCGCTTTCTCGATGCGGATGTCGATCCGGACCAGCTGGTGGCGGACCCGGTAGAGGATGTGCTGGCGCAGCCGCTGAGGCGCCACCCCGGTATTCCTGTGCCTCGGGACCTTTACTGCGATGAACCCCACCCCTGGCTGAACGCTGCGGGTCTGGACCTGGACGACCCCCTGGAGCTGGGACCGCTGGCGGAGCACCTGCAGCAGGCGGGGAATGTGTACCGTGCAGCACCGCTGGTGGGTGGTGAGGCCTGCCCCGGTGATGACAGCCCGGTATACAACCCCGCTACTGGACAGGTCGTGGGGCATGTCACCGAGGCGACGCCAGAGATTACCGAACGTGCGCTGGAGCGTGCCGTCAGCGCCCAGGCGGCCTGGGATCTGGGTGGGGCGGAGCGCCGGGCCCAGTGCCTCGAGCGAGCCGCTGAGCTGTTGGAGGCGGAGCAGAGTAGGTTTCTTGAGCTGATCGTCGCTGAAGCCGGACGCACGCTGGACGACGCCATCTCGGAAGTACGCGAAGCCGTGGACTTCTGCCGCTATTACGCCCAGCAGGGCCGGCGCAACTTTACTGCTCCCCTGGCACTGCCAGGACCAACGGGCGAAACCAACTGTCTCTCGCTCCACGGCCGCGGCGTGTTCCTGTGCATCAGTCCCTGGAATTTTCCCCTCGCGATCTTCGTCGGCCAGATAGCGGCAGCACTGATGGCAGGGAATGCGGTGCTGGCCAAACCCGCGGAACAAACGCCCCTGGTTGCCGCAGCGGCCGTGCAACTACTTCACCGTGCCGGCGTGCCTGGAGATATTCTTCACCTGCTGCCGGGAGACGGAGCGGCGGTAGCTGGCCCGCTGGTGGCCGACGATCGTGTTGCCGGCGTAGCTTTTACCGGCAGCACGGCGACGGCGCAGCTGATCAATCGTGGACTCGCGGCACGCGAAGGTCCCATCGTCCCCCTGATTGCCGAGACCGGTGGCATCAACGTCATGCTGGTGGATACCACCGCGCTGCCTGAGCAGGTGGTGGATGACGTGATCACCTCGGCATTTCAAAGCGCGGGTCAGCGCTGCAGCGCTCTGCGGGTGCTTTACCTGCAGGAAGACGTTGCGCCCCGTATTCTCGAGATGCTCGAGGGTGCTATGGCCGAGTTGCGCATTGGCGACCCGCGCGACCCAGCGACCGATGTGGGGCCGGTGATTGACCTTGAGGCACGCCAGACCCTGGAGCGCCATGCACAGCGCCTGGATGGCGAAGGACGACTGCGGGTGCGCTGTGAAGTCCCCGCGACGAAGGACGGTCATTTCTTCGCGCCGCGGGTTTATGCGATTGAGTCATTGGCCCAGCTGCCGCAGGAAGTGTTTGGTCCGGTACTGCATGTGATTACCTATCGGGTCGCCGACCTGCCAGAGATCTATGCGGATATTCGACGCTCCGGATACGGACTCACGCTTGGGATTCACAGTCGCATCGATGGTTTTGCCCGCGAGGTGTTCCAGGCGACCCGGGTGGGTAATACCTACATCAATCGCAACACCGTGGGTGCCGTCGTGGGGGTCAACCCCTTTGGCGGCCAGGGGTTGTCGGGCACCGGTCCCAAGGCG
>JAUIMF010000097.1 GCA_030433415.1 Gammaproteobacteria bacterium
GACATGTGGCACCGCAACCCGATCGGAATTCGTTCATCGTCGAGCACCGTACCTGGGAGTCGCCTGCCCCTGGGGGACCGGCAAACGGGGCGCGGAGTTTAACAGAAGATGATCTGGACGCAAGCGCGGTCAAGGCACATAAACCTGACCCACTTTTTGCCTCAGGCGCGCGTTAGGGATTGTGAAGCACGCGATGGTCGGTTTTTCGCCGGCTTGCCGCCTTCCAGCCCTGAATCACTCTCGTGAGGATCCGTCATGTCTTGCCATTGTAAAGCCGATAGCTGGCGCCGGTGCCTGCCCCTGTTCTTGGGTACTGCCGCACTCATCGCCCCGGGCGTCGCGTCCGCTCAGATTTTCTACTCCCCCACTTCCATCGCCGTGCCCGTGATGGGCAGTTATGCGCTGCTGGCCCTGTGTGTTGTGCTGCTCGCGATCGCGCTGCGAAGCGGCGCCCTCCGCCAGGGTGGAGTCAACGGATTCTTTTTGCTGTGCCTGGCAGGCGCCCTGTTGAGTGGGGGGTCCGGCGTTCGACTGCTGCAACACGCCCACGCCGATGGTGGCAATGGTGGCGGCGGAGGTGCGGTACTTGGGTTTATCGATTCACCGGTGGGTGGATCTGTGCCGATTTCTACCGGCGCGCTCAATATTTTTGAAAATACCTCGGGCGTGCCACAGCGCATAGACGACGTGGTGCTGCCCGGTGGTTGCACGAACCCCGACAGCGGCGCCATAGACGGCGCACCGCGGTGTAACGTGGGAGACAGGGTGCCGACGGGTTCCGGCGGCATGTGCTACACCGACTGCCGCTAGGCGGTCCACGCCAGCATGGGCAGGCCCTTCGGCAATCAACGCTGGGCCGTGGGCGTAAGACGGCCGCTCCTGCTCACCGCAGTGGCAGTACTGCTGTTGGTCTGGGCAGTTCATGCGACCCTGCTGTGGCAACAACCCACTGCCAGCGAGATCTCGGCGCATATCCCGCCCGCTTCGAGTGTACTGCTCGACCGCCATGGTGAGGAGCTGTACCGGTTTTTCGACGAGGAAGACCGCGTACCCGTCACTCTGGATGCGGTACCGGACCACCTCATCCAGGCAGTTATCGCCATTGAGGACCGGGAGTTTTTTCGGCACCACGGCTTCTCCCTGACCGGTATCGGTCGGGCGCTGCGCAACAACCTGCGCCACGGCGCCGTCGTTGAGGGTGGCTCCACGATCACGCAACAGCTGGTAAAAAACCGCGTACTGAGTCCGGCTCGGACTCTCTCGCGTAAATACCGCGAGCTTATTCTGGCACGCCGACTGGAGCAGCATCTGTCCAAGCACCAGATACTGCAGATGTACCTCAACGAGATTCCCTGGGGTGGGCCTGCCCACGGGGTTGAAGCGGCCGCACGCTATTATTTTGGCCGCACAGCCGCGACCCTGTCGCTGAGCGAGAGCGCCTTCCTCGCGGGGATTCTCAGGGCGCCTTCAAGCTACAGCCCCTTCAGGACCGGCAACACGGCGCATCTGCACCGCCGCCGCCTGGTCCTGAACCGTATGCTTGATGAGGGCTTCATCAGCGACGCTGAGCGCATGCAGGCACTCACCGAGCCGCTGCAATTCGCGGCCCAGCGCATGGCCATGCCGGCTCCCCATTTCACGCTCTATGTGCGCAAGCTGCTCGAGGAGCGCCTGGGGCGTAAAGCGCTGACCACGCAAGGCATGACCATCCACAGCACCCTGAATCTGTCGCTGCACGAGCAGGTTCAGGCGAAAATCTCCAACGGGGTGAAACGCATGTTCCGGCACCGGGTCAGCAATGGCGCGGCGCTGGTAACCGACCCGCGCAACGGGGACATCCTGAGCATGGTCGGGAGCGTCGATTATTTCGACACGGCGATCGACGGCGCGGTGAATCTCACCCTGAGCAAGCGCCAACCCGGCTCGACCATCAAACCGCTCACCTACGCCATGGCGCTGGAGCATGGGCGCACGGCAAGTTCGGTGCTCAGCGATCGGCCCATCGCGCTGACGATTCCCGATGAGGGCGACTACACGCCGCGCAACGACGACTATCTCTTCCGCGGACCCGTCACCCTGCGCGAGGCCCTCGCCGCCTCGCGCAACATACCGGCGGTGAATGAACTCGCCACGCTGGGGGTGCCACGCTTCATCGCCAAGGCGCGGGAGTTGGGCATTCGCGGCTGGGATGACCAGAACGCCAACCGCTTTGCCCTGACGCTGGGCAGCGGTGAGGTGCGCATGCTGGATCTGGCGCAGCTGTACAGCGTGTTCCCAAATCTCGGCATTGCCGTGGCGCCGGACCCGATTCTGCGCATCACCGATCGCCACGGCCAGTTGCGTTACCAGAAGCGCTGCACGACGTCGCCATGTGATGGTCACCGCTCCTTCGAAGCGGGCACGGCATTTCTGATCAACAATATTTTGTCTGACGAGACGGCTAGGGCACCCACCTTTGGCGTCGCCTCGGATCTCTATCTGCCCCGCCACGAAGTCGCGGTAAAAACGGGCACCACGGACCTGCTGCGGGACAACTGGGCGGTGGGCTATACCACGGAGTTCCTCGCCCTGGTCTGGATCGGCAACAACGACGGCTCGCCCATGCGCTTTGTGCAGTCGGGACACTACGGTGCCTCGACGCTTTGGAACGACATCATGGAACGCCTGCTGATCACCAGCCCCGCACACCGTTTTGCGGTTCCCAAAGACATCGTAATCGCGCCACCGTGCTACGACGCCAGCCTTCCCGACTGCACCGATTGCCGCCGCGAAGCGGAGTATTACCGGCGCGGCACGGAACCCTCGGGAGCCTGCCCCGGCGGCGATCCCGGCGCGGGCGTGGCATCCACTATGTGAGTGTGTCGCCGAGGGAATCGTCTGCTATTCTGCGCCCATCGTGCCCGCCGTACTTCGCCTCGCTGTTCCCGTACCCCTGCGCCGCCTGTTTGATTACACACCGCCGGACGATGTGAATCCCAGGGACCTGCGCCCGGGCCAGCGCCTGCGCGTACCCTTTGGCTCGCGCGAACTGACCGCCGTGCTGACCGACATCGCCGATTCCTCGGAGTTCGACGCCGACCAGCTACGGCCCGCCAGTGCCCTGCTCGATCAGGCCCCGTTGGTAAGCGAATCCGTACAACAGCTCTGCCTGTGGGCGGCCAACCACTATCAGCATCCCGTGGGCGATGTCTTCTCAGCAGCACTGCCAAAGCTGCTGCGCGAGGGACGGGACCTGCCCCAGGATGGCTGGCGGCTCACAACCCGGGGCCTGGGACTGGCCGACGGCGCGCTGGCTCGCGCCCGCTCCCAGGCAAAGGCCATTGCCCTGCTCCAGGCCGCCCCCCGCTCTGGGACCGACCTGGCGGATGCCGGCGTCAGCGCCGCCGTGCTGCGTGAACTGGTGCGCAAGGACCTGATCGAGCGCTGTACCCTGGAGGCGGGCCCGCTGGATCCGTCCACGCGAGAAGCGGGACCGGTGTTACTCGCCGAGCAGAGTGCCGCGGTCGACGCGGTCAACCTGGGACGGTTCGGCTGCCATTTGCTGCAGGGGATTACCGGATCGGGCAAGACCGAAGTCTATCTGCAGCTCATTGCCCGTTGCCTTGCCGAGGGTCGACAGGCGCTGGTGCTCATCCCCGAGATCGGGCTTACGCCCCAGACCGTGGCGCGTTTCGAGGCGCGCTTTCAAACGTCCATCGCCGTACTGCACTCAGGACTTGGCGACGGCCAGCGTCTGGCCGCCTGGCAGGCCGCGCGCTCGGGGCAGGCTGGCATTGTCATGGGGACGCGGTCTGCGGTCTTCACAACACTGGCGCATCCGGGCCTGATTGTCGTCGACGAAGAACACGACGGTTCCTATAAACAGCAGGACGGCTTTCGCTATGCGGCCCGCGACGTGGCGGTGAAGCGAGCCCAGCTCGAGGGCTGCCCGGTAGTGCTCGGCAGCGCCACACCGTCTCTCGAGTCACTGCTCAACGCCCACCGCGGCCGCTATCAGGTACACCACCTCAACGAGCGCCCCGGCAGTGCGGCCCTGCCCAGACTCGAAACCATCGATCTGCGCCGGCAGCCCCTGCAGGGCGGTATGACCGAAACGCTACTTGGCGCGTTACGCCAGACGGTGCAGATCGACGGCCACCAGGCACTGCTGTTTCTCAATCGTCGCGGCTACGCGCCCACACTGCAGTGCCATAGCTGCGGCTGGGTCGCCGACTGCGATCACTGCGATGCGCGCATGACCGTGCACCTGCGGGACCGGCGGCTGCGCTGCCACCATTGCACCGCCCAGCGTCCCCTGCCGGGGCAATGTCCGGATTGTGGCAGTTCCAGCCTGCTCACCCGGGGTCTGGGTACGGAGCAGGCAGAGGAGCAGCTCCGACAGCTACTGCCGTGCCCCGTGCACCGCGTCGACAGCGATGCCCTGCGCACGCGGGAGGCCATGTCCTCCCTGCTGGATATCGCCAGGGCCGGAGAGCCCTGCGTGATTCTGGGCACCCAGATGCTCACCAAGGGTCACCATTTTCCGGCGGTGCAACTGGTCGGGGTGATGGATGCCGATGCCCTGCTGTACAGCGCGGATTTTCGTGGCGAGGAGCGCATGGCCCAGCTCATCACGCAGGTCTCAGGTCGCGCCGGACGGGAGCGCAGCGGCGGCCGCGTGCTGATCCAGACCCACTATCCCGACGATCCCCTGTTCGCCGCGCTGCAGCGTAATGACTACAGCGCCCTGGGCGCCGCGTTATTGCAGCGCCGCCAGGCCACGGGCATGCCCCCCTTCGGCCAACTACTGCTGCTACGCGCCGACGCGCGGGATGAGCGCCTTGGCGAGCAGTTTCTTGTCAGCCTGAAGAAGCAGGTATTGCCGACGCTCGACCCCGCGTGTCGCCTGCTCGGCCCCCTGCCCTCGGCGATGCCCCGCCGCGCCGGTCGTTTTCGCTGGCAACTCTGGTGCATGGCACCGTCGCGCAGCACAGCGCACCGGGCCGCTCAGCAACTGGTGCAGGCCGGCGAAGCCCTTGGTCCACGACGCGACCTGGGCTGGTTTGTGGACGTGGATCCCCAGGATGTGCTTTAGCATCGCGCTATGGCGCTAAGAGCGGGCAGGATTTCACGCGACGAAATCTGGCCAATACCGCGGTGACGCGGGATAATGGGGCCGCCGGCCAAAGCCAGCCCTCAACGCACGGAAACTACCCATGAAAGACACGGTTGCCTCGCTCTTAGGCGAGGCCCTGGCAAAAGTGATCGCCGAAAACGGCGCGGATTTCGAGCCCGCGCCGATCCAGATTGAACGCACCCGGGACCCCGCCCACGGCGACCTCGCCTCGAACGTGGCCCTTGCGAACGGCAAGCGCCTGGGCATGGCGCCGCGCGCGCTGGCCGAGGCGCTTTGTGCCGCGCTGCCGGCCAATGGTGCCATCGCCAGAACCGAGATCGCGGGTCCGGGCTTCATCAACTTCTTTCTGTCCTCAGACAGCCAGGGCGACGTGCTGCGCGACGTACTGCGCCTGGGTGAGCGCTTTGGCCACAACGACAGCGGCAAGGGCCACAAAGTGCAGGTCGAGTTTGTGTCGGCCAACCCCACCGGCCCCCTGCACGTGGGCCACGGTCGCGGTGCCGCCGTAGGCGACAGCCTGGCGCGAATCCTCGCCGCCAATGGCTGGGACGTGACCAGCGAGTTCTACTACAACGACGCCGGCGCCCAGATCAACAATCTCGCTCTGTCGGTGCAGGCCCGCTGCCGCAAGCTCACGCCCGAGGACGACGGCTGGCCCGAAGACGGCTATCGCGGCGACTACATCGTGGAGCTCGCCGAGGCCTATCTGGCGGGTGAAGCGGTACAGGCCAGCGACAAGGCCGTAACCGCCTCGGCAAACGCCGACGACCTGGACAACATCCGCGACTTTGCCGTCGCCTGGCTACGCCGCGAGCAGGACCTGGACCTCAAAAGCTTCGGCGTGAGCTTCGATGTGTTCTTTCTGGAGTCGTCGCTCTACGAATCCGGTGAGGTCGAGGCGGTGGTGCAACGCCTTATCGAGAACAACGCCACCTACGAGAAGGACGGCGCCCTGTGGTTGCGCACCACGGACTACGGCGACGACAAAGACCGCGTGATGCGCAAGCAGGACGGCGGATACACCTACTTTCTGCCCGACGTGGCCTATCACCTGAACAAATGGCAGCGCGGCTTCGAGCGCGTGATCGATGAACAGGGCGCTGACCACCACAGCACGGTCACGCGCGTGCGGGCCGGTCTGCAGGCTCTTAAAGCAGACATCCCCGAAGGCTGGCCCGATTACGTGCTCCACCAGATGGTCACGGTCATGCGCGATGGTGCCGAGGTCAAGCTGTCCAAGCGCGCCGGCAGCTACCTGACGCTGCGGGACCTGATCAACGAAGTGGGCCGCGACGCGACGCGTTATTTTCTGGTGGCCCGATCGCCCAATTCCCAGCTGACCTTTGACATTGACCTGGCCCTGTCGCAGTCCAATGACAACCCGGTGTACTACATTCAGTACGCCCACGCCCGGGTGTGCAGCGTCAAGCGGCGCCTTGGGGAACAGGGCATAAAGGTCGATCTGGACGCCGAAACCGTCTCCCTTGACGCCCTGGGTGAGCCGCAGGAAGTGGAACTACTCAAGCAGCTCGCGCGCTTCCCGGACATCGTGTCCCGCGCCGCGGTAACCGCCGAACCCCAGCAGGTGGCAAATTACCTGCGCGAACTGGCGGCGGAGTTCCATGCCTACTACAACGCCCACAAGGTGGCGGTAGACGACGAGGACCTGCGCACGGCACGCCTGGCCCTGTCTGAAGGCGTGCGCCAGGTGCTGGCCAACGGTCTGGATCTGCTCGGCGTATCCGCGCCCGAGGCCATGTAACCAGTATGAGCAAGCGCAAGACCAGCCGCGGCGCCAGCCGTCACCAGTCAGCCCCTGCCAGCGGCAATGGCCTGCGGTGGTACAGCGCCGGGCTGGTGAGTGGTCTGTTCCTGGCTTTCATGCTCTACCTGGCAACGCTACCGCCGGAGCCGGGTGAAGCAGTCACGGACCCACAGCGCAGCAGCGCCGCTGCAACGCAACCCGAATACGAATTCTGGGAGGTCCTGCCCAACCAGGAAATCACGGTGGACGTGGACCCGGCCGAAGTACCCCGCAGTCGCAGCACCAGCGAGGTCAGCCAGTACCTGTTGCAGGCGGGCTCATTCCGCGAAGCCGAGGACGCCGATCGCCGCCGCGCCGAGTTGTTGCTGCTGGGTCTGCAGCCCAAGGTGGAAGAAACCCGGGGCGACAACGGCCGCTGGTACCGGGTGGTGATCGGCCCCTTCGAAAGCCGCTCGGCAATGGCCCGGGCGCGCAGCCTTACCGCGCAGCAGGACATCGATACGCTGCTCATCCAGCGCAAGGCGGGCTGAACCTGCTTACCGCGGAACCCATCGGCTACAACCGGCTGCCGCACTGGCCGCGTTGATTCTGGTCATCGATGTCCCACGGGATCTGAGCGGACCTTGAAGTCGCTGCGAACGACCCCATTACTGGTACTTCCACCGCATCGGAGTCATCCGTGAAACAATTCGAAGGCACTACGATTCTCTGTGTCCGCCGGGGCAACAGCGTCGTCATTGGCGGCGACGGCCAGGTCTCGATGGGCAACACCATCATGAAGGGCAATGCCCGCAAGGTACGTCGCCTGCACAAGGACCAGGTGCTGGCGGGTTTCGCCGGCGGTACCGCCGATGCCTTTACGCTGTTTGAGCTCTTCGAAGCCCAGCTGGAGAAATACCAGGGCCAGCTGGTGCGCGCCGCCGTGGAGCTGGCCAAGGCCTGGCGTACGGAGCGCTCCCTGCGCCAGCTCGAAGCCTTGCTGGCCGTGGCCGACAAAGAGACGTCGCTGGTGATCTCGGGTAACGGCGACGTGATCGAGCCCGAAGACAACCTGATTGCCATCGGCTCCGGCGGCTCCTTCGCCCAGGCCGCGGCCCGGGCGCTGATGGACAACACCGATCTGGACGCCCGCAGCATCGTCGAAAAAGGACTGGGCATCGCTGCAGACATCTGCATCTACACCAACGACCAGCGCACGATCGAACAGCTGGACTACTGATTCAGGCCATTCCATGTCGAATATGACCCCCCGGGAAATCGTCCACGAGCTGGACAAACACATCATCGGCCAGGACGACGCCAAGCGCGCCGTGGCCAATGCCCTGCGAAATCGCTGGCGCCGTATGCAGGTCGAGGAGTCCCTGCGCGGCGAAATCACCCCGAAAAACATTCTCATGATCGGCCCCACCGGCGTAGGTAAAACCGAAATCGCCCGGCGCCTGGCGCGCCTGGCCAACGCGCCGTTTGTAAAGGTCGAAGCCACCAAGTTCACCGAAGTCGGCTACGTGGGACGGGACGTCGAATCCATCATTCGCGATCTGGTGGAGATGGCGGTGAAAATGCTGCGCGAGCAGGCGATGGAGAAAGTGCGTTTTCGCGCCGAAGAGGCGGCGGAGGAGCGCATCCTCGATCTGTTGCTGCCACCAGCGCGCGATGGGGGTGAGAGTGGCGAGAGCACCCGCCAGCTCCTGCGCAAGAAGCTGCGCGAGGGTGAGCTGGACGACAAGGAAATCGACGTTGAAATCAGCGCCAGCACCACCGTCGAGATCAGTGCGCCACCGGGCATGGAAGAAATGACCAACCAGTTGCAGAGCATGTTCTCGAACATGGCCCGGTCCCAGCCCAAAACGCGCCGCATGCCAGTGCGTGCGGCCTTCGCCGCGCTCTGCGATGAAGAAGCGGCCAGGCTGGTGAACGAGGATGACATCAAGCTGAATGCCCTGCAGGCCGCAGAGCAGAACGGCATTGTCTTTCTGGACGAGCTGGACAAGGTCGCCAAGCGCGGCGAGACCGGTGGCGCGGACGTATCCCGCGAGGGTGTACAGCGCGACCTGCTGCCCCTCATCGAAGGCAGCACCGTGAGCACCAAGTACGGCATGATCAAGACGGACCACATTCTGTTCATCGCCTCGGGTGCTTTTCATCTGTCGAGGCCCTCGGACCTGATTCCCGAACTGCAGGGTCGCCTGCCGATCCGCGTGGAACTCGCGGCGCTGAGTCCCGACGATTTTGAGCGCATTCTGGTGGAGCCGGATGCGGCGCTCACTCGTCAATACGCAGCGCTGCTGGAGACCGAGGGTCTGACGCTGGAATTCGCCGCGGACGGCGTGGCGCGCCTGGCGGAACTGGCCTGGCAGCTCAACGAAAACACCGAGAACATCGGTGCGCGACGCCTGCATACGGTGATGGAGCGCCTGCTCGAAGAGGCCTCGTTCAGCGCCGCCGACGCCGGTGTGAGCGGCACCACGCTGACCGTGGATGCGGCCTACGTGGATGCGCAGTTGAACGACCTGGCGACAGACGAAGACCTGTCGCGCTTCATCCTGTAATGACCGCACCGCGCCCGACCGACATTCGCCTGCGCAAACAATCGCGGGTGCTGGAGCTGGACTACCCCGGCGGCGAGCGGTACGCATTGAGCTGGGAATTTCTGCGCGTGCACTCACCGTCAGCCGAGGTGCGGGGCCACCATCCTTCCGAGGCGCAGCTGCAAACGGGCAAAAAGAATATCGGTATCACCGAACTGCGACCCGTCGGGCACTATGCCCTGCAGATTATCTTCGACGACGGCCACGACAGCGGTCTGTACGCCTGGGATTATCTGTACGAGCTGTGCCGCGACCACGACGGGCTCTGGCAGCGCTACCTCGACGAGCTGCATCGCGCGGGCGCGACTCGCGACCCCGACGCGCAGGTCCTGCACTTTCAGCCCTGAGGGCTCCCAACGCGCGATACATCCTTTCCGACCGGGCGCCTTCCTCTTTCAACACCTCCCACGCTAGTCTAGCTGGCCACCAAGCGAGCGGACGACGCCCATGGGCGATATAACCCCTACGAACGAGCGTATTCAGCTACTGGACACGCTGCGCGGCTTTGGCGTTCTGGGCATTCTGCTCATGAACATCACCGCCTTTGGCCTGCTGTCCCCCGCTTACTCATTTGCCGGCTTTGACGTGAGCGTCGACGGCGGCGCAAACCTCTGGGCCTGGATGTTGGTAGAGCTGTTTGGCGAGGGCAGCATGCGCGGCATGTTCTCGCTGCTCTTCGGCGCCGGCGTAGTGCTCTTCACCACGGGTGACAACGCCAAAAGTGCTGCCACCCATTACCGGCGCATGTTCTTTCTGCTGCTGTTCGGCCTCTTCGATGCTTATGTGCTGCTCTGGTTCGGTGACATTCTGGTCTGTTACGCCCTGTGTGGGGCCATGCTGTACCCGCTGCGCCACTGGCGACCGCGCAGCCTGATTATCGTTGCCATCGTCGTAGGCACCCTCAGTTCCCTCAGCTACGTGTTCTTACACTTTGCACTGGATTACGCCCACCAGGCGGCGATCGAACTCGTCAACGCCACGGATCCCGAGGCGCTTGATCCGGCGCTGAAAACCGCCGCCGACGGCTGGCGGTCATTTCAGGCCGACATGGTTCCTGCATCGGAGATCCTCGCCGAGGAGCAACACGCCCGCGCCGGTAGCTACATCAGCGCATTTGCGTGGAACGTGAGCCAGACTAACGACATGCTGCTGTTTGTCATGCCGTTCTTCATTCTCTGGGACGCGCTGCTGATGATGTTGCTGGGCATGGCGCTGTTCAAGCTGGATGTGCTGCGTGGAGGCCTGTCGGCGCCTGCGGCAATACGTATGGCGTTGCTCGGACTGGGCCTGGGCCTCGCCATGAACAGTTGGGAGGTGTACCGGGCCGTCGCCGCGGACCTGTCACTGCTGAGCGTATTTGCGCAGGTCAACGGTAGCTATCATCTGGGCCGGGGTGCCATGACCCTGGGCTACGTGGGACTGCTAGCGTGGTTGCTCCAATCGGGACTCTGGTCCGGGCTTTTAAGCCGCCTGGCTGCCGTGGGCCGCATGGCCCTGAGCAACTACCTGCTGCACTCGGTGCTGGCCATGCTGATCTTCACCGGCGCGGGCCTGGGGCTAGTCGGCCAACTCAGCCGTGCGCAGCTTTACCCGGTGGTGCTGGCAATCTGGCTGCTGCAGCTTTGGTTGAGCCCTTGGTGGCTGGCGCGCTACCGATTTGGTCCACTGGAATACCTGTGGCGCACCCTTACCTACGGACGGGTCCCCGGGCGCTGACAATCCGGTTCTGAAACAATGAACGACTACCAGGGTAAAAGCATGGTGGATGTTGGTCAGCTCAATTAAGCCTTGCTGTTACTTCGATTTCGAGCTTCATTGCGTCATCGAGTAGACCCGCGACGATCATCGTGGCAGCCGGCCTGGCTCCATGCAGGTACTTCTTGAACACAGGCCAGCAGGGCTCAAAATCCGATTTGTCAGGGTAGATGTACCGAACGCGAACGATGTTATCGAGGCAACTGCCAGCTTCGACGAGCACCGCTTCGATGTTCCTGAAACACTGCTCTGCCTGCTCTACTACATCACTCGAAATCACCATGGACTGATAGTTGTAGCCAGTGGTGCCCGATACAAAAACGTAATCGCCAT
>JAUIMF010000098.1 GCA_030433415.1 Gammaproteobacteria bacterium
CCCCCACCCGACACGCAGCCACGCCGGGAGCACAGCCCGCACCGTTTGCGTAGCGAACGTCCCCCCTTCCAGAGAGCGGAGCAAACGGTGTGGGCTGTGCGCACTACGAAGCACGATGCCGGATGCCGGATGCCGGATGCCGGATGCCGGATGCCGGATGAAGGAGTGTTGCCCGGAGGTCGTGGAAGAACGTGGGTAATAGTGCTGGTATACGTCACCGGGCCCCGTGGCTATAATCGCGCGCGCTTCAATCCCACCCTACCTTGAACAATCACCACACCGGCCCGCCTGGCGGCTGCGCCGGGCAGGAAATCGTCGTGATCGAGAAACTCCGTAACATCGCCATCATTGCCCACGTTGACCACGGCAAGACCACGCTTGTGGATTGCCTGCTGCGCCAGTCCGGCACCCTGGATCGCCGCAGCGCCGATGCGGAGCGGATCATGGATTCCAACGACCAGGAAAAAGAGCGTGGCATCACGATCCTGGCCAAAAACACGGCGATCAATTACGGCGACTATCGCATCAACATTGTCGACACGCCCGGACACGCGGATTTCGGTGGCGAGGTAGAGCGGGTGCTGTCGATGGTGGATTCGGTGTTGCTGCTGGTCGATGCGGTGGACGGGCCCATGCCCCAGACGCGCTTCGTGACCTCCAAGGCCTTCGCCCGCGGACTCAAGCCCATCGTGGTGGTGAATAAAGTGGACCGTCCCGGTGCGCGCCCTGACTGGGTCGTCGACCAGGTCTTTGATCTCTTTGATGCCCTGGGCGCCACCGAAGACCAGCTCGATTTTCCCGTCATCTACGCCTCGGCGCTCGAAGGTATCGCGGGGCTGGACCACAGCGATATGGCGGGCGATATGGAACCCCTGTTCCAGGCGATTCTTGAGCAGGTGCCGGCGCCCGACGTGGATCGCGATGGCCCGCTGCAGCTGCAGGTCAGCGCTCTGGATTATTCGAGCTATGTGGGCGTTATCGGCGTCGGCCGTATCTCGCGCGGCGAGCTCAAACCCAATACCCAGGTCAGCGTGATTGATCGCGAAGGCAACCAGCGCAATGGCCGGATCCTGCAAGTGATGGGATACCTCGGCCTGGAGCGCGTCGAGACCGAAAGCGCCACCGCCGGCGATATCGTCTGTATCACCGGCATTGACGGCCTGCATATCTCCGACACGCTGTGCGACCCGGCTGCCCCCGAGGCGCTGCCGCCGCTGTCGGTGGACGAGCCAACGGTGAGCATGACGTTCCAGGTCAACGACTCACCGTTTGCCGGCAAAGAGGGCAAGTACGTCACCTCTCGCAACATCGCCGAGCGCCTTGAGCGCGAACTCATTCACAACGTGGCCCTGCGCGTCGAGCCGGGCGACAGCCCCGACAAGTTCCGCGTGTCAGGGCGCGGTGAACTGCACCTGTCGGTACTCATCGAGACCATGCGCCGCGAGGGTTTTGAGCTCGGCGTTTCGCGTCCCGAAGTGATCCGCAAAGAGATCGACGGTGTTATGCAGGAGCCCTTCGAAGAGCTGGTGATCGATTGCGAGGACCAGCACCAGGGAGCGCTCATGGAGGAGCTCGGCAATCGCCGCGCGGAACTCACCAACATGAGCCCCGACGGCAAGGGCTGGGTACGCCTGGAGTTCATGGTGCCGGCGCGCGGCCTGATCGGCTTCCGGTCCCTGTTCCTGACGCTCACCTCAGGCAGCGGCACGATGACCCACATCTTTGATCACTACGGGCCGGTGAAGGACGCTACAGTCAGTCACCGCAACAACGGCGTGCTGGTGTCCATGGTCAAGGGCAAGACCCTCGCCTATGCGCTGTACAACCTGCAGGATCGCGGCCGCCTGTTTATCGACCCCAACGTCGAAGTCTACGAAGGGCAGATCGTAGGCCTGCACAGCCGCGGTAATGATCTGGTGGTCAATCCCACCAAGGCCAAGCAGCTCACGAACATTCGTGCTGCCGGTACCGACGAAGCGCTGATTCTCACGCCGCCGGTGCGTCACAGCCTGGAGCAGGCGCTGGAGTTCATCGAGGATGACGAGCTGGTAGAAGTCACCCCCGAGAGTATTCGCCTGCGCAAAAAACTGCTGCTTGAGCACGAGCGCAAGCGCGCGTCCCGCGCTGCGGCGGTGGAATAGTCCCATGCAGGCCCTGCTGCAGCGCGTCACGGGTGCTCGGGTGGGCATTGACGGGCAGCTGATGGGAGAGATCGGCGCGGGGCTCGTGGTGTTCCTGGGTCTGGAGCCCGGTGACGACATCGACGTGGGCCAGGCGCTCATCGAGCGCATACTCAAGTACCGCGTGTTCGCAGACATTACCGGGCGCATGAATCTCAGTCTGCGCGACACGGGCGGAGGTTTGCTGCTGATCTCGCAGTTCACGCTGGCGGCGGATACCCGTAGCGGCCTGCGCCCCGGCTTCTCTACCGCCATGGCGCCGGCGCAGGCCGAGCCGCTGTTTGAGCGGTTATTTGCCTACGCTACATCGGCGCACCCACTCGTGGCGGGGGGACGTTTCGGTGCCGATATGCAGGTGAGCCTGACCAACGACGGTCCGGTGACCTTTCTGCTTCGCAGCCGCAGCTAGGCACGTCGGGCGCTGGCTACGGGCGCTGCAGACGCATGTGCAGGTGGGGAATACCGTCCTCGTCGTAGGGTTCGCCGACTACTGCAAAACCCAGGGACTCATAGAGCTTGCGCAGATGAGCCTGCGCGCCGATGTGCAGATCGGCGTCGGGCCAGCGCTGCCGATTGAAATCAATGCCACGTTGAATAAGTTCGCGACTGAGGCCCCGGCCTCGCGCCTCGCCCGCGATCACGATACGACCGATGGCACTGGCGTTGGCATAGCTCACGCCCGGCGCCAGACTGCGCTGGTACGCGAGTAACCGGTCGCCCTGTCGATACAGACAGTGCCAGGCGCCCTGATCCAGTCCGTCTGCGTCGAGATAGGGGCAGTTCTGTTCCACCACAAAGATCTCGGAGCGCAGCTTGAGAACGGCGTACACCTCGTCGCCATCAAGCGCGTCAAAGGGCTTCCAGAGCCACTCACCTTTCTCTTGCATCTTTTTGACCTGACGGCAGTTTTTAATCCTTCATGCTAGCGCTGCGAGTCGCCTTTGTTCCAGTTTTTCGTGTTCTCGCTGGCAGGAGAACTTGCTATGATCCAAGTCGGTGCGCTTCTTCCGGCGCAATGACACAAGGTGCCCAGATCGCGCATGCTAGCGAGCGTTGACCTACCCGACGACTTCAAGCTTCTGAACCAGCAGTATCGCGGTCTGGTGCAGGCGCTTCTCGACGAGATCGAGCTTCTGCCGATCCGGGTAGAAGTAGCTCCGACGCAATCCGGCAATTTTCGTGGCTTTGATGCCGCCCGCTTCTACCTGGTCGAGAGCGGTACTGTTACGGTGCGCTACTCTGATCGCTCCGTGTATCTGCTCGAAGAAGGCGACGTTCTGCTACCGGATATCGCCGGTACCCGTGATCCCGATATCGCCGTGTACTACGGCAGCGAAGCCGGGGCCAGCCTCAACGCCTTCAGTGCACTGGAATTCATGGCCCAGGTGTTTTCCCGCCCGGTCACCACCAAGCTGTGGACGCGGCTGCTGATCACCTACAGCGGCATGATGCTGCGCCTGACCGCCATGCATACTCAGGCCGACGTGGTGACCACGCCGGGCTTTGCGGTCTACGAACCCGGCGAGATCATCATCACTCAAGGCGAGCGGGCCCAGTATGTGTTCAACATGACGGCGGGCCTTGCCGATGTGCTGGTAGATGACGTTCCCGTTGGCATCATCAGCCCCGGCGAGATCTTCGGCGCCATGGCGGCCCTGACCCACGCGGACCGCAGCGCCACGGTACGGGCACGCAGCCGTTGCAGCGTCGTGAAAGTGCCCACGAGCCAGTTTACCGATCTCATCAAGACCAACCCGGCCACGATCCACGCTCTGCTCACCGATATGGCGAACTCCATCGTCAGCCTGAACGAGCAGCTCGTGCAGCAGCGCAGTGTTGGCATCAAGGACTCGGCGGGACCCCCAGCATCGAGCGAAGACGAATAAGTACCTCAACCCACCGCGGTCATTCACCGATCGCGCCCCGGCATTACCAGAGACAGATTCATGAGTGACACCAGTACCATCGATGACGAAGGCATCGAGGGCGTTTCCCTAAAACAGTATGCCGAGAAGGCCTACCTCGATTATTCGATGTACGTGATTCTCGACCGGGCGTTGCCGCATATTGGCGATGGCCTGAAACCCGTGCAGCGCCGCATCGTCTACGCCATGAGCGAGCTGGGCCTGAAGGCGAACGCCAAGTTCAAGAAATCGGCGCGCACCGTCGGTGACGTGATCGGCAAGTTTCACCCCCACGGTGACAGCGCGGCCTATGAGGCCATGGTGCTCATGGCCCAGAACTTCAGTTATCGCTATCCGCTGGTGGATGGCCAGGGCAACTGGGGTTCGGCGGACGACCCCAAGTCCTTCGCCGCCATGCGCTATACAGAGTCCCGGCTCACGGCCTATGCCGATGTGCTGCTCGGTGAGCTGGGCCAGGGCACGGTGGACTGGGTGCCGAACTTCGACGGCACCCTCGAAGAGCCCGCGCTGCTGCCCGCGCAGGTGCCCAACGTGCTGCTCAATGGCACGACCGGTATCGCCGTGGGTATGGCCACCGACATTCCTCCGCACAATCTGCGTGAGGTGGTGACTGCGGCGATTCAACTGCTGGATGCTCCCAAAACAACGCTCGCGGAACTCTGCGAAATCGTCAAAGGTCCGGACTTCCCAACGTCCGCCGAAATCATCACGCCGGCGGATGAAATCGTGCGCATGTATGCCACGGGCCGCGGCGCACTGCGTATGCGCGCGACCTGGGAAGTGGAGCAGGGCGATGTGGTGATCCACGCGCTGCCGCACCAGACCTCGGGCTCACGCATTCTCGAGCAGATTGCGGCGCAGATGCAGGCCAAGAAGCTGCCCATGGTCGCCGATCTGCGTGATGAGTCAGACCACGAGAACCCGACGCGGCTGGTGATTGTGCCGCGCTCGAATCGCGTCGATCGCGAGGCGCTCATGAGCCACCTGTTTGCGTCGACGGACCTGGAGCGCAGCTACCGCGTCAACCTGAACATGATTGGCATAGACGGACGTCCCGGCGTGCGCTCCCTCGACGACATCCTGCGCCAGTGGCTCAAATTCCGCCGCGAAACCGTGCGCCGCCGCCTGAGCTATCGCCTGGAACGCGTCGAACGCCGCCTGCACATTCTTGAAGGCTACCTGGTCGCTTACCTGAACATCGACGAGGTGATCCACATCATCCGCACGGAAGACAAGCCCAAGCCCGCGCTGATGGCGCGCTTTGGAATCTCCGATATTCAGGCCGAAGCGATCCTCGAACTGAAGCTGCGCAACCTCGCCAAGCTCGAAGAGATGAAGATTCGCGGCGAGCAGGATGAGCTGCAAAAGGAACGCGACTGGCTTGAGAAAACCCTGGGTTCTGATGCCCGCATGAAAACGCTCATGAAGAAGGAGCTGACTGCGATCGCCGAGAAGTATGGCGACGATCGCCGCTCGCCCCTGGCCGAGCGCGAAGAGGCCAGGGCGTTCAGCGAGCTGGAACTCATGACCGCCGATCCGATCACCGTCGTGCTGTCAGAAAAAGGCTGGATTCGTGCCGCCAAGGGTCACGAGGTCGACCCCGTATCGCTGAGCTACAAGTCCGGCGACAGTTTCAAGCTGGCGGCCCGGGGCCGCAGCAACCAGTCGGCGATCATTCTCGACTCCACGGGCCGCGCCTATACGGTGCCTACGCACAACCTGCCCTCGGCGCGGGGCCAGGGCGAGCCACTGACGGGGCGCATCAATCCGCCGTCCGGCGCGGGCTTCGATGGCCTGCTCATGGGGGACGGCGGCCAGCGCTGCCTGCTGGCCTCGGATGCGGGCTATGGCTTTCTTACCACGCTCGCCGAACTGCAAACCAAGAATCGTTCGGGCAAGGCGGCACTGTCTTTACCGGCGGGCGCCCGGGTGGTGAGCCCCGTACCCGTGACCGAGGCGCACAAATGGGTCGCGGCCGTCAGCAATGAAGGGCGGCTACTGTTGTTCCCCCTCGACGACCTGCCCAGTCTGTCTCGCGGTAAGGGCAACAAGATCATCTCGATACCGTCGGCACGGGTGAAGGAGCGCGAAGAGTTTGTGATCGCGGTGGCGGTGCTGGCCGATGACGATGGGTTGACGGTCTGGGCCGGCAAGCGCCACCTGACGCTCAAGCGCGCAGAGCTGGATCACTACCGGGGCGAGCGGGGTCGACGGGGCAACAAACTGCCGCGGGGGTTCCAGCGCGTGGAGCGCATGGAGACCTCTGCCTGAGCGACGTGGCGTTAGTTGCCGGTTTTGCCCGCGGCGCTGCTGCGGGCGACGATTTTTTCGATGATCATCTCTGCCTGGTGATTCACCAGGGCCTGCTGTTCGGCGCCAAGCGTGTCGATACTCGCAGGCGCGTTCTCCCGGGTCGTGACCTGGCTGGCCGCGGCCAGCTGCTCATCCTGTAATACCGGTTCCGTAGCCAGCACAGCGGGATAACTCGTGCAGTGCAGGCAGTATTCCCGCAATTCATCCACGTTGCCCTGCAGGTGAAGCTGGGGATACATGTCTTCGGCCTCGTCGAGGCTCTGCTCGCAATGGCCCAGCGCCATCGCCAGATCAAAGGACAGACTGGTGCGCTCACCCAGGCCACGGCAGATGGCACCGATAAGTTGCGCACAGCACGCGGCGCGCAGCGACTCACTGCCCGCATTCGGTTGGGCGGCGAAGCGGATCAGCACACCAAAGGGGCGCACCACGAGCAGTTCGCCCCGATAGCATTGGGCGGCGGCGCGCAGAATCTGCTGCAAACGCCGGGTATAGCGGTGCAGGTTGCTCTCTGAGAGCGTATCGACGTAGCGGGCGAGGCTCGCCAGATGCACAAAGATGATGGTGCCGCAGTGAAAGTCCGATGCGGCGGGGGGCACGGGTGCGTGTCCGCGCAGCATATCCAGGGGCAGCTCCGAGACCGCTCGATCCAGCTGCTGCAGCTCGTTGGGCGTGGCAGGGCTGGCGGCGGAACCGTCCAGGCGCAGACGGGCTTCGACGGACTGCAGCGCCGTGGCCATGCGCTGGGCCAGCAGGCGCGTTCCCAGAAATACCAGCAGACTGAGCGCCGCCGACAACGTGAGCAGGCTGAACAGGAACCGCCAGCGTTCCTCGCGATCAGCGCCTTCGTCAATGAAGACCACCACGTCACCAGCGATATCGTCGCCGATGCGGATCGGTGCACGGTATGAGACGTCGCCGCGCGACACCCCGGCGGCGCCCATGGGCATGCCTTCGACATCTGTGATCGCGATGCCGGCGACCAGTTTGGTGTCGATAAAGCGTTGTAGCGAGGCCCGGGCACTGAGCAGGTCACCGCGCTGCAGCGGCTCATGCACCGTAGCGGCCACCTGGCTGGCCAGGGACTGGCCGTACCGTTCTTCGCGTTCGTCCTGCAGGTACGCGGCTGAGGTGAGCGCGAGCCAGAGCAGGCACAGGCAGGCGAGCAGCGTGGCCCCGGCGGCGACCAGGGGAAGCTGAAGCGAAATACTGAGTTCTCGAAAGCGCTGCATGAAGCCGGTGCCTGGGGTTCGGGCGCAGTATAAGCGCCCCCCGCTTTCCCGTCTCGCCTGATCGGTCCGTAGGGTACACTTGCGCCCCCCGATGAACGACGCCCTATCAGGAATCCCGTGTTTGCCTACACGCTCCAGACTTCCATGAACCACGATCAGCTCGCCGCGCTCCTGCCCGTCATGCGGCATCTGGACGAGCTTTGGATACACCGCGATACGCTGATTTACAGCGCGGCTTCGCCGGACACGGCGAGCACCGTGGTGCAGACACTGACGGTGCAGGGCCTGGCTGGCGAGAACGCGGCGCAGGCACCGAGTGTTGCGGCGGTGGATGGCGGTATGGTCCTGACGGTCATTATGGGTGCCGCAGACGTACCCGCTGAGCTGGCTGCCGTGCTGGCGACCTGGAACGTCATGCCTCATCGCCTGCGGCGCCTCAACGCCGCCGATGCCCCGGCCCAGGTGCTGGAGCTTTACCTGCCCGATACAGGTCCACAGGATCGCCGGCGCGAACTGCAGGAACTGGGTCAGCGCTGGGACGCGGATCTGGCGCTCATGAGCACCGCTGAAAAGCAGCCCCGGCGTCGTCTGGTGGCCTTTGATATGGATTCCACGCTGATCGAATGCGAGGTCATCGACGAACTGGCCAAGCGTGCCGGTGTGGGCGATGCGGTGGCGGCGGTGACGGCGCGGGCCATGCGGGGTGAACTCGATTTTCGCTCCAGCTTTCGCGAGCGCATGAGCAAGCTGCAGGGCCTGGACAGCGCCGTGCTTGAGGATATCGCCGCCTCGCTGCCGATCATGGCCGGTGCCGAGCGCCTGTTGCGTGCGCTGGCCGCGCAGGGACATTACACCGTGATTCTTTCTGGTGGTTTTGACTTCTTTGCCCGGCGACTACAACAGCGCCTGGGCGTGGATGAAATCCATGCCAACTGCCTGGAGATTCGTGACGGCGCACTGACCGGCGAGGTCGTGGGCGAGATCGTCGACGGTCAGCGCAAGGTTGATCTGTTGCAGCGCGTCGCGGGGGAGCAGGGCATTGCCATGGCGGACACGGTGGCGGTGGGCGATGGTGCCAACGACCTGCCCATGCTGCACACCGCCGGTCTGGGCGTGGCATTCCACGCCAAGCCCATCGTACGCGAGGAAGCGCCGCACTGCGTCATGCACGGAGATCTCGATGCGCTGTTGTACCTGCTGGGTGTAGGTGACGACGAAGTCGGGAGCTAGATTTCGCTCCACACGGACTCGAAGGCCGCGGTCGGCAGCTTCTCGCGCCGGGAGTTCTCGATGTCGTCGTCGAGCTGACGCAGGTAGTCAAAGTCCATCTGGCTGAAGTAGCCGGTAGAAGCCACCTGGCGCTTGAGCTTGACCAGAAAGGCATCCTCTTCACGGGTGAGCGTAATGCGCTGGCCCTCCTTGAACACCATGCGCGGCACAACCAGCGTGTGGGACTGGCCCACCAACGGAATCTCGGGCAGCAGCAGAACGCGAATCGGCCGGGAAAACTCACCGTTCGGCATCTTCACCTGTGCCGCGTAGGCCGTACCCCTTGGACTGATCAGCTCCAGGCCCAGCAACATGGGCGCATGCTTCACCTGGCTGACCCAGCGGATCACCGCAATGGTCCAGTCGCCGTGCTCCATGTCGGATTCGCGCACGCAGACCACGTCGCCGATGTGGATGCCATCCGGTGGATCATTCCATTCAACGCAATAGCCACCGGGGCTCGTGTTGGTCGTGCGTACGGAATGCACTACGTGGCGCACGGGACGCTGCCGGGCCTGCTCGTTCTGCTCCAGGGCAGCACGGGTGATACGGTCAACGTCGATGCCTGCGGCGATTACTTCTTCTGACGCGTGGTCTCCCACATTGTGTTCCGGATTGGCCTGCTGCCATTTGTCGCCGTGGCTGGCGCTCACCATAAAGGGATTTTCCGCCGCGCGGTTTTCATTGCGGGCGGCATTGGCAATGCCGTGAAATACCTCGTCGAGGCTTCGTTCGCCGGCCACAAAATAGTGCACGTTGCTAAGGCCCGCGGCGATATACAGCGTGGATCGCGATTGTTGCCGGGCAAAGTTGCGCTGGCTGATCTCACCCAGGGATTTGATCAGGTGTTCCAGCAGGTTGGTGTCCAGGCGCGTTTCGCGATCGAACTCAATAACCCGCAGGCCCAGGGTGCCGCGGGAGTGTTTGAGCTCTTCGAGATGTTTGATGAGGGCTGTGGTGTTGATGAACCGGAAGTAATTGGTGCCCCGGCGCACGAGCAATTCCGAGAATGCGGGGGGCTGGTCACCCTGCATGTCGACCGCGAACAGGCCCGAGCCGAGCTCCGGGTCCTGCAGGTCCACAAGCTCTCGCCACTCCTGGAACGCGCGATAGGCACCGGCAATATCGTGCTGGCGTAGCTGGTTTGGCCGGGAACAGGCCAGCAGCAGCGGAGGCAGATACTCCTGCGCGACGGTGCTGCGCATCTTGCGCAGGCTGTCCTCAACGGGCAGGCGCGCCAGCTGCTGACGCTCCGTCAGCGCGTAGAGCTGATGAATACCGGCCCAGCAGTTGAGCTCCACCGATTGGTAAAGAAGATAGGCCAGCAAAATGCGTTGTCCCGAATGGACCATGGCGCGATGCAGGGATTCGCAGGCCAGACGCGCGGGATTTACTTCGCTGGAGTGATCGTTGTTCTGGATTGTATGGATCGCCGACAGCGTGTAGCCGGCCGCCATAAGGCTGCACAGGTCGGCAATGAGGTCGGCGCGAATCTGCGAGTCGTCATCCAGCACAATGGGCTGGTTCAGGCAGGCGCGGGTCATCGACGTGATTACCGAGTGCGCTGGAGCCCGTAGCAGTTCCAGCAGACGGAAGCGCTCGAGGGGCGTCAGAGCGACACGATTGAGTTCAGAGAAAGCGGTACGCAGGCTCGTGCCGGCACGCTGGGGATTGCCCAGGGGAAGTTCGTCCACCCACGCCGCCACCGCGTCGAAATTGCACTCGAAGAGGCTACAGGTTTCGAGGTCCTGCTCCGGAAGGCGCAGTGCAGTCTGTTGTGTCGGTGTCACCGGTTCCCTTCCTGTCCGGTTTTGTACAGGGCGAGCATAGCTCAAGTCAGGGCGTGCGCCCAACGGCAAAAACTGATTTTGCGAAGCCGGTACGGTATGATCGCGCGCGTTCGGATCTACCCGGTAACCAAGCAATGGCCAACTACTCCACCAATGAATTTCGTTCGGGCCTCAAGGTGATGCTCGACGGCGAGCCCTGCAGCATTCTCGACAATGAGTTCGTCAAGCCAGGCAAGGGCCAGGCGTTCAACCGCGTGAAGCTGCGCAACCTCAAGACCGGTCGGGTCTGGGAGCGCACCTTCAAGTCCGGCGAGAGCCTGGAAGGCGCCGATGTCATGGACATGACCATGGAGTACCTCTACAACGACGGCGAGTTCTGGTACTTCATGGATCCCAACAGCTTCGAGCAGCACCAGGCCGACGCGGCCGCGCTCGGCGAGGCAGGTATGTGGCTCAAGGAGCAGGATCCCTGTGAGGTGACGCTGTACAACGGTACGCCTCTGTCCATCACGCCGCCA
>JAUIMF010000099.1 GCA_030433415.1 Gammaproteobacteria bacterium
TGGATCGCCCCTCTATGCGTTTCGTCTCGCTGAAGAGTACGGAGCAACAAGACATCCAGGCGATACATCGTGTCCGCGCTGAAGTGGTGAAACAGCGTACTGCCAAAGCCAACCAGATACGCGGTTTGGTTGGTGAATACGGCTTGGTAGCGCCAAAGAGCATTCACGCACTGCGAGCAGCAATACCCTGTTGGTTGGAAGATGCGGGCAATGGCCTAAGCGATCGATTCCGTCGGCTGCTGTCGCGTCTTGCCGAAGACCTTCGCTACCTCGACGCGAGGGTAGACGAGTACAACGATGAAATTGCGGTAATGGCGAAGGAGCTCCCTACCGCAAAGCGGCTGACGACGCTGCAGGGCGTTGGCCCCATCATTGCGACGGCACTGGCATCGACGCTTGGTGCGGGCGATGGGTTCTCCAAGGGGCGAGACTTCGCTGTGACTCTCGGCTTGACCCCCAAGCACAGCGGTACGGGGGGAAGAGAGCGCATCCTGGGCATCAGCAAGCGGGGTGATGCCTACTTGCCACGATGCTGATTCACGGCGCCAGGTCAGCTATTTATGCCGCAGAAGGGAAATCTGATCCGCTAAGTCGCTGGATCAATGAGCTTCGGTCGCGTCGGCACGTCAACGTCGTCATCGTCGCTTTGGCGAACAAGACGGCACGGATGGCCTGGGCGCTGGCGCGAAACGGTAGCGACTATGATCCAAACTGGTCACGCGCTACATCCTCAGCGCGGTAAAACAACTGCGCAGAGGAAATCTCCTATCCACGATTGCGAAGGAGTCTGATTGACGGCAAACAGGTCGAACCGGCGCGGGTAAAACCCGACTCCCCCGAAGGGCGTAAAGCCCGTCTTAACGATAGGGAATCCGCGCGCGAATAGCCCATCAAGGCCCCGAGTGAATGAGATGCTCGATCATGAGGCCGAATACACGTGAGCAATCGATCCTACTGCCCGACATCAAACCCCTTGCAAATGAGGAGGAGTCCATACACGGGGGATCGACTAGTTTTTTCGGCTAAGTCTAACCCTCAGCAGTATTTTTCCTCTCTGTTGGGCTGACCAGTTATCCCCATCTGGACAGATTTCTCTACCGTGATAGGTTGTAATAGGGCAATCAATACTGCCCCGTTATTCGATTCACAAATTTTTATGGACGGACATTCATGCGAATTGAGTTCGGTAGCGGTCGAACTATCCAACAACCTTCTAGAGACCCCGAAATCTGTCAGACTAGACACCGTTGATAACGGTTCCCTAGTTATCCTCGAAGGCGGCATACGACGTAAAACCGATTCGTTTTCGAAGAGGCAGGTTGCCAAGACCAAAGCAGAAGCAGTCGATATCATCGGCACTTTCTTGGGTCAGTAATCTGCGTGGAGAAGGAAGTTGCCTGAACTTGTACTCGAATACCTCAAAGTAATACTCACAGCCCCAGTCATTTTTGGGGCTGTTGCTTTTGTAGTCATCTTTAAGTTCGGCGATGACATCAAGTCCTTGATTGGTCGCATAGCAAAAATTCGTCTGGGCAGTGGTCTTGAAGTTAGTACTCTTCAGAGTGAGCGACTAGCAAAAGAAGAAAACCAGAATAGAGACCAGCCACAGCCAACAGGCGAAGCTGTTGACGAACTTCCACAAGAGTTGACTCCTGATGAGCGAGAGCGTGTAGAAGCGATTATTAAGTCTCACAGTGAGGTCGCTCGATGGTGGGAGTATCAGTACCTAAACTTCTTTCTTGTCCGAAAAACGCAAGTTGCCCTTGACTGGCTAGTTACCCAAAATCAAAGCGTTGCTGCCCAAATGTACGATTCGGTATTCATGCCTTGGGTGCCTTCATCAGATGAACGTAACTCGATGATCAACGCCCTGGAGCGGCATCACCTTATACTTTTTGATAACAAGACAATGACAATCACGGTGACGCCAAAGGGGCGGGAGTATCAGCAATGGCGGGGGCCGCTACCTCCGGTTCCGGGACAGGAATCCTAACCTTTGATCTTCGGGCTGAAAGGTCGCCTCATACCGACCATGCTCAACCGACTAGGAAAGGCTAGAAATCCAACAGTACAGCCAACAATACAATCTGACAGCGGTGGGATGGTTACGATGAGGAAGCATGGGGAACAAAAAACCCTGTATTTGTTGTCTGAAACGAGTTTTACGGTCACTATGAGGAACTATGGGTTCGGTTTTCTTCTTCCGTCCGCTCCGCCATTTTCAGTTCTCAGGGCTCTGGCTCTCGCCATCCCACCCACAGTGGGTTAAGACCCTCGGCTCTCCCCAATTAACGGCTCTCGGCGGCTCGGCTCTCCCCGCGCGGTAGCGCATGGCTGCCGTTTCGGGTGCGCAGACCATTGTTGAATCTCTGTTGAATCTCTTGCCGTTGTCTGGTGCTGATGACTAATATACTCCATACCTGTATAGGGTATATACACAGGACACGAAGTTGAATAACGAATCGACCATTAAACGGCTCAATCGTATAGAAGGGCAGGTACGGGGTATTTCTCGCATGATCGAGGAAGAGCGCTATTGCATCGATATCTTGCAACAGATGCAGGCTGTCAAGTCGGCGCTGGGCAAGGTCGAAGACGCGATTCTTAAACAACACACGCAGACATGTGTCGAGAGCGCCATTGCATCGGGTGACGTCACGGAGCAGCGACAAAAGTTCGGCGAGCTTGTCGATCTCATGGCCAAAGTGAAGTCGTAGGCCCGCTACCTACGGGGTACATCCTACGGAGTACGATCCTTGACCAATACCCCCTAGGGGTATATGTTCAAAACAGTATGAAAAACTCGAAGCTCCTAAACATTGTTCTCGCGGCTACGCTGGTGTTGTCCAACGTTGCGTGTGCGTGTGTTTCGGCGGCGGCATCCGACCCTAACGCTGGGGCAAGTGAGCATCTTCACGCTGCAAGCAATGACGTCATGGGTGAAATGCCCTGTACCCATCACGAATGCGAAGGTTGCGACGATCTTCAAGTTGACTGTGCTGGCCCTGACTTTATCGTCGCTTCCGCTGAAAGCGAAAATCTTGCTACACGACTGGCGCAGGTCGATTTTGACAGTAGTGATCTGGAGTTCGTTTACTCGGGCACCGATCCACCTTCGTTCCAGATACCTCACCAACCGACCCTGACCGGGCGCAGCGCGGCGGCTGCGCGTCCGCTCGACACACCCGTTCTCCGCAACGACCAACTGATCGAATAGTCCCTTTCCGACCGGCAGGTTCGTCCTGCCGCTAGTGCGTCTCGCACAGTTTTTTACTAGCCAAACGGAAAGGACCGGCTAATGATGTTTCAGATCCACGATAATGCGCAAGGCATTGTCTTAATCACTCCCTCAATACAGCGGTTTCTCGTGCTGCTTGGCGTACTCGCGCTGAGTGGCTGTACCAAGACACTATCGTCTCGGCCCGCAGAGCCCTTGGCGATGCCGCCAGCCGAAGCATTCTCTGAGCGACCTGTACAGCGGACAACGGAAACCGCCGTGCCCACGGATCAAACACTGGCGCAATGGGTCAGCTATGCACTCGCCAATAATCCGCGTGTTACGGCGGCCATCGCCGAGTACGAGGCCTCTATCGAAGACATCGAACAAGCCACCGCGCTTCCGGATCCTCGATTGAACCTTCGCTACTTCATAGAGGAAGTAGAGACTCGCGTCGGTCCGCAGAACTACGCCCTGGGGATTTCTCAGCCCCTTCCGTGGCTGGGCAAGCTGCGCTTGCAAGGCGATATCGCCTCGGAAAAAGCCAACGCGGCTGCGACGCGGGTATCGACGGTGCAGAACGCCGTGATCGCTGAAGTCGCTGACGCTTGGTACGAACTGTATTACTACCGTCGCGCGCTAGAAATCATGGAAGGCAGCCGGGATCTCGTCCAGCACCTGGAGCGGGTCGCCCGCACACGCTACCAAACAGGGTCGAGCGGTCACCCTGACATCGTTCGTGCTCAGGTAGAACTCGGGAAACTCGAAAACGATTTGGCCAGCCTGATCGATCGAGAAACACCGCTAGTCGCCCGGTTCAATGCAGCGTTGAACCGCCCACCGCAGGCGCCACTGCGTCTGCCTGAGGTCGCGGCCGTGGTGGACATCAGCGAGGACGATCAACGTCTCGTCGCACGCGTTATCGGTAACAATCCTGAGCTTCGAGCGCTGTCTTTTGACGTCGCTGCCGCAACAGCAGCGAAGGAGCGCGCAGAGAAGGAATTTTTTCCCGACTTCTCGATAGGACTTGACTACATCGCAACTGGTGAAGCCCGCGCGCCAAATGTTGAGGGTAGTGGCGATGACCCCATCGCCGCGGCATTTTCGATGACATTGCCCGTACTGCGCGGCAAGTACAAAGCGGGTGTTCGTGCTGCCGAGGCCCGGATCGCCGGGCAGCGGGCACGGCGTGAACAATATCGCAACCAGCTCGAAGCGGACACGGTCAGCGCGCTTTTTCGTTTGCGAGACGCCAGGCGGCAGATTGACTTGTATCAAACCACGCTGCTACCCAAGGCGGAAGAATCTTTGGCCGCAACGCAACAGGCCTACAGCGCGGGGTCATCGACCTTTGCCGATCTGATCGACGCGCAGCGTGTGTTGCTGGTTTTCGAGTTGGCCGAAGCCCGCGCGATCGCTGACCACAATCAAGCCCGAAGTACCCTGGAGGAGCTCATAGGGGAGTCCCTTGCCGCTGCGTCATCTGATAAGGAGTCTCGCAATGATTGAATCATTCCTAACGACAACGCTGCGGCGGCCCGCAGGCATTATCGCGATCGTCGTTGCTGCGCTCGCGATCGTCGTCATCCTGTGGTCTGGATCGGATGATGAAGAAAATAGCAGGGCAGGGCGTATGCAAAGCCCAGCCACACATGACGCCGCGCACCACCCGCTTGAGCCAGCCGTTGAGGTCTGGACCTGCTCGATGCATCCGCACATTCAACGCGACGGACCCGGCCAATGCCCTATCTGTGGCATGGATCTCATCCCCGTGCGTCAGGAAGCGTCTTCGAAGACCGACGAGGAGTCTCGACAGATCACGCTGTCGCCGGCACAAAAAGCACGTATGCGTATCGCGACGGTTCCTGTGGAGCGGCGCTATCCCACGGTCGAGATCCGGCTGGTCGGCAAGGTGACCTATGACGAAACGCGCCTCGCCTATATCACCGCGTGGGTGCCGGGTCGCATCGATGATCTTTTCGTCGATTACACGGGCGTGAGGGTGAAAGAGGGCGATCACATGGTCGAGCTCTACAGCCCGGAACTACTGTCCGCACAGGAGGAGCTCCTGCAGGCGCTACGCGCCATGGCGAATCTCTCCAACAGCACGGTCGCATCTGTGCGTCGTTCGGCGGCCGGTACCGTCGACGCGGCCCGAGACAAGCTCCGCCTTTGGGGACTCAGCGCTGATCAGATTGCCGAGATTGAGAGGAGCGGTAAAGCCTCTGAACTGGTCACGATTTACTCGCCCGCGAGCGGCGTCGTGATTGATCGCAACGCGCAGGAAGGTATGTATGTAGAGACGGGTACGCGAATTTTTACGGTCGCAGACCTCGATGAGGTCTGGGTACAGCTCGATGCGTACGAATCCGACCTGCAGTGGCTTCGTTACGGTCAAACCGTTCACTTCACTACGGAAGCCTATTCCGGTGAAGATTTCAACGGCATTGTCTCGTTCATCGATCCGGTGCTTGATTCGCAAACGCGCACCGTGAATGTTCGGGTCAACGTCGACAATCGGGATGGGCGCCTGAAACCCGAGATGTTTGTCCGCGCTAAAGTCGCCGCTCAGTTGGCGCGCCATGCCCGGGTTTTCGATCCCAGCTTGATCGGAAAATGGGTATCGCCCATGCATCCCGAAATCATCAAGGACGCTCCGGGCCAGTGTGACATTTGTGGTATGGATCTCGTGCCAGCAGAAACGCTCGGCTATTCGAGCGTCAGTGACGTAAATCATGGCGCCCCGCTGATCATTCCGGCCACGGCACCGCTACTCACGGGCACGCGTGCCATTGTCTATGTCGAGCAAGAAGGCGCCGATCGACCCACCTACGTTGGCCGAGAAGTTGTATTGGGGCCAAGGGCTGGCGACAGCTACGTGGTTGAAAGCGGCTTGTCCGAGGGTGAGCTGGTCGTGGTGTCCGGCAACTTCAAGATCGACAGCGCGCTACAGATCCACGCCAAGCCCAGCATGATGAACTCCGGTGGCGGTGTTGGCGGCCACGCGCACGACCACGGCCATCGGTGATTGTGATGACAGAGTCCTACTCATTGATTGATCGACTGCTACGCTTCTGCCTTGAAAAGAAGCTGATCGTTGGACTGCTCTTCGTCGGTGCCATAGGTTGGGGTGTGTCCGTTGCTCCTTTTACATGGAACGTCGGCAACCTGCCACGCAGCCCCGTGCCGGTCGATGCGATTCCTGACATTGGTGAGAACCAACAGATTGTATTTACGGAGTGGATGGGGCGCTCGCCCCAGGACGTCGAAGATCAGATCACCTATCCGTTGACCGTCGCGCTGCTCGGTGTGCCGGGCGTCAAAACCGTACGGAGTTACTCGTACTTCGGGTTTTCGACGATCTACATCATCTTTAACGAAGACGTGGAGTTCTACTGGTCGCGCAGCCGCGTACTGGAAAAGCTCAACTCATTGCCGCAAGGCACGGTGCCCGATGACGTGCAGCCGGCGCTGGGTCCTGACGCCACGGCGCTTGGGCAAGTCTTCTGGTACACGTTGGAGGGGCTGGACCCCGATGGAAATCCGACCGGTGGATGGGGTCTGGAGGAGCTGCGATCCATCCAGGACTGGTACGTGCGCTACGCGCTGCTCGCTGCTGAAGGCATCAGCGAAGTGGGCTCCATCGGCGGTTATGTCGAGGAGTATCAGATCGATGTCGATCCCGACGCGATGCGTGCGTTTGGCATCTCTCTCAATGAGGTATTCAGTGCAACGAAAGCCTCTAACCTCGACGTAGGTGCTCGCACCATTGAGGTGAACGGCGCCGAGTATGTCATACGCGGCCTGGGTTTCATCGAAAGTATTGAGGATGTCGAGGCCACTGCGGTAGGCGTGCGCGACAACGTGCCGATCCGTATGCGTGATGTCGCCAACGTTACGAAGGGGCCTGCTCTGAGGCGCGGTGCCCTTGATAAAGGAGGCGCTGAGGCCGTCGGCGGCGTGGTCGTGATGCGCTATGGCTTTAACCCGTTGGAGGCGATCCAGAATACGAAGGACAAGATCGCCGAGGTCTCACCAGGGTTGCCGGCCAAGGCGGTTGTGGATTACCGCAAGACCTCTAAAGAGCAGATCAGCGCCTTCGCCGCTCGCGAGGGCATTAATGCTTTTGTGGGCAACGATCTTGACCATGACGGCTGGACCGCATGGTTACGGGCCAACCCGCAAAGCGCCTGGCCTGAAGGGATGACGCTGTCGCAAGTTTCGATCGTGCCTTTCTACGATCGCACGGGTTTGATCCACGAAACCCTGGGCACATTGAATGATGCACTCTCCCAGCAGATCTTCATCACTGTCATCGTCATCCTGATCATGGTGTTGCATTTGCGTAGCTCCCTCTTGATCAGTGCGCTGCTGCCCATTGCCGTGCTTATGACCTTCATTGCGATGAAGCTCTTCGGTGTCGCCGCGAATATCGTGGCCCTCTCCGGGATTGCCATCGCGATTGGCACGATGGTCGATATGGGCGTCATCATCTGCGAGAACATTCTGAGGCACATGGACGAGAGCGACGGTGAGGAACCCGCCGTTGAAGTGGTGTTTCGGGCGACACGCGAGGTTGCCGGTGCGGTGCTGACTTCCGTGGCCACGACAGTGGTTAGCTTTCTGCCGGTCTTTACCATGACCGGTGCCGAAGGAAAATTGTTCACGCCCCTCGCCTTTACCAAGACCTTCGCGCTCATCGCGGCAGTCATCGTGGCGTTGGCGCTAATTCCCCCCGCTGCGCAAATCCTGTTCTCTATCAAGATCGACTCGTCGCGTTTGAAAGGTCTGTTCTACCTGAGCCTCATCCTCGCGGGACTGGTGATTGCTACCCTGGTGAGCCCGTTTGCCGGCGTGCTGCTGTCGGGCTTCGCGCTGATGCAGCTGTTTGTGAAGCGCCTGCCGCCGTGGCTGCGTGAGAACGCACCCAGGCTAGCCACGCTGCTCGTTGCGGTGCTCGTGGTGATCGTACTCGCTGAAGCCTGGATGCCGCTTGGACTCAGCCGGCACAGCCTGGTCAACATCCTCTTCGTGTTTTTGCTGGTAGGTGGATTGATGGTCAGTTTCATCGCCTATCAGCGCGTGTACCCGCGACTCCTGGCATTCTGCCTTGAACGCAAGACGGTATTTCTGAGCATTCCGGCCTGCATAACCCTGTTGGGACTTATCGCCTGGACCGGCTTCGACAATCTGCTGCGCTTTGCGCCGGACGGGCTGCGCCACACGGCTGTCTGGCAATCCATCGATCGGACATTTCCGGGACTGGGTAAGGAATTCATGCCTAGTCTGGACGAAGGCTCTTTTCTTTACATGCCGACGATCATGCCCCATGCCTCGATTGGTGAAGCTCAGGATGCGCTGCAAATCCTGGATGAAGCGATGGGGTCAATCCCTGAAATCAGTTCCGTGGTCGGCAAACTGGGGCGCGCAGACACGCCCCTGGATCCGGCACCTATCTCAATGTTCGAGACGGTCATCAACTACCATCCCGAGTATCGAACCGATGCGAGTGGGCGTGTCATGCGATTCGCTTACGACCACGAGGTGGGCGATTTTTTGCGGGATGCACGCGATGAGCTCATTCCCGATAAAGATGGCAAGCCATTCCGTAATTGGCGGGACCACATTTCATCGACCGACGACATCTGGCAGGAAATCATTGAGGCCGGCGATCTGCCGGGCACGACCTCAGCTCCCAGATTGCAGCCTATCGCAGCTCGAATCGTGATGCTCCAGAGCGGTATGAGGGCTCCTATGGGGATCAAGGTTAAAGGCCCCGCCTTGGAAACCATTGAAGAAGTGGCGTTGCAAATGGAGTCGCTGCTGAAGGAAGTGCCCAGCATTCGGGCGGACACGGTCACGGCTGATCGTCTGGTGGGCAAGCCTTACCTGGAGATCGACCTCGATCGCGATGCGCTGGCGCGCTATGGCTTGCGCATCGAAGACGCACAGCAGGTTATTGAGGTGGCGGTGGGAGGCAAGCGAATCACAAGTACCATTGAGGGCCGTGAACGCTACCCCGTTCGCGTGCGTTACTTGCGCGAACTGCGCGACACGCCGGAAGGATTGGAAAAGATCCTCGTACCTACATCGAGCGGTGCGCAGATCCCCCTCGAGCAATTGGCCGATATTCGCTACGTCCAGGGTCCGCAAGCCATCAAGAGCGAAGACACGTTCCTGGTGGGTTATGTGGTATTTGACAAGGTCAACGACGCGGCGGAAGTCGATGTCGTGGAGGAGGCACAAGCCTTCCTGGAGGCAAAGCTCAGTAGCGGCGAGTTCAGTCTGCCAGCCGGCGTAAGCTATACCTTTGCGGGAAACTATGAAAACCAGCTTCGAGCACAACAGACGCTCTCTGTGGTGTTGCCCGTTGCGCTGCTCATTATCTTCCTCATTCTCTACTTGCAGTTCGCATCGGTTGCAACCACCTTGATTGTCTTTAGTAGCATCGCGGTGGCCTGGGCGGGCGGATTTCTGATGATTTGGCTCTACGGAACGAGTGGGTTTCTCGATATCTCCGTTCTGGGGGCCAACCTGCGCGAGTTGTTTCAAGTTGCTCCAATCAATATGAGTGTTGCCATATGGGTCGGTTTTCTCGCGCTGTTTGGTATTGCCACAGACAACGGGGTGCTCACAGCGACCTATCTGGATCAGTCTTTGGCGAAACGTCCTGCCAGCAAAAAAACAGAAATACGGAAACTTGTCGTCGATGGCGCTACACGACGAATCCGACCGGCGCTGATGACCACGGCCACGACTCTGATCGCACTGGTTCCAGTACTTACCTCGGACGGGCGCGGTTCTGACATCATGGTACCGATGGCGATGCCGTCATTCGGTGGCATGTTGGTCGCAATACTGACTACCCTGCTGGTACCGGTTCTGTATTGTGCCGTGCGAGAGATCTCAGCGCGGAGGGGGTGAGTGCATTAACATCGCAGTCGCTGTAAAACGCAATCCTGCATCGAGGAGGGTACCCAGCTGGTCGTATCCACCCGGCAGAATCTGCCGATTCAAGCACACACTCGGTAGTTTTCGCCGCCTGCCTCGCGGTTTTCGAGCCAAAATTACATGAAGCGGCACATATACTGGACACTTGATATAGAGACTTCGCATCTGAACACGATTCGCCCGCAACTGGTTTTCAGGCCAAGGCCCGATAGAGAGGCTGCCTTGATGATGCAAGAAACGCTGTTTTCAACCCGCCGTTGTATGGAGATTCGCTAATATGAAAGGGCAACACACTTTTCGTCGTTCGCTGCTGGCGAGCGCTGTTCTCATCGCCGAGGCGACTACCGCCATGGCCCAGGGAAACAATCCTGCGTTAGAAGAAATTGTAGTGACGTCGCAGCGGCAACCCTATCGCGGTGACGTTCCGCTCGAATCGCTACCACAGCAGGTGCAGATTCTTGAAAGCGAACTGCTGACAACGCTTAATGCGGTTACGCTGCAAAACGCACTCGACTTCGCCGGCGGCGTCGCCCGGCAAAACAGCTTTGGCGGTCTTTGGGACAGTTTTGCGATCCGCGGATTTGCGGGCGACGAGAACCTGCCCTCCAACTTCCTCATCAATGGGTTCAGCGGTGGTCGCGGCTTCCAGGGCAATCGGGACGCTTCGAACGTCGATCGCATCGAAGTACTTAAGGGGCCGGGTTCTGCCTTGTTCGGGCGTGGCGAACCGGGGGGGGTGGTCAACATTATCACCAAGAAACCCGAGTTCGAATCTGGGGGTTATGTGCGTGCTTTCGGTGGCCGCTGGTCTACCTATCGCACGGAAGCTGACTATACCACTGGCTTGACCGACAGTATCGCCGTGCGCATCACGGGCGCGTATGACGATGCGGAGAGCTTCAGGGATACGGTCACCACCGAGAAACTGGTGCTCACCCCGTCTATTCTGTTCAAGGTAGGTGATGACACCATCATCAACTACGAGCTGGAGTACCTCAGCCAGGAGGCGCCCTTCGATAGAGGTATAGCCGCTATCGATCTCAACC
>JAUIMF010000162.1 GCA_030433415.1 Gammaproteobacteria bacterium
AGGCGGGCGTCAAATGCATCTTCGGGCCGGGAACTCCCATCCCCAAGGCGGCCCGGGAAACCCTGAATGCGGTGAACAACGCCACCGCCTGATTGTGACGGCCATCGACATTGAGGCCCTGCGCGCCGGTAACCGGCGCGCCCTCGCCAAGGCGATCACGCTCACCGAAAGCACCCGGCCCGCAGACCGGGTGCAGGCTCAGGACCTGCTCGAAAGCGTGTTGCCCTACACGGGCAACAGCGTGCGTATCGGCATATCTGGCGTTCCCGGTGTTGGCAAATCCACCTTTATCGAATCCTTCGGCCTCGCACTTATCGACGCAGGCAAACGCGTAGCGGTACTCGCTGTGGATCCCAGTTCTCCCATCGCCGGGGGCTCCATCATGGGTGACAAAACCCGTATGGAGCAGCTGTCTCGCGAAGAGAATGTCTACATTCGGCCCTCGCCCTCGGCGGGAGCGCTGGGCGGTGTCGCCCAGACCACGCGCGAGAGCCTGCTGCTTTGCGAGGCCGCGGGCTACGATCTGATTATTGTAGAGACCGTGGGTGTCGGACAGTCCGAGTACCAAGTCGCAGGCATGGTGGACTTCTTTATGTTGCTGATGCTGCCGGGAGGCGGCGATGAATTGCAGGGCATCAAGAAGGGCATTGTAGAGCTTGCCCACGCGATTGTGATCAACAAGTCCGACGGTGATGGTGCATCGCTGGCGGCAGCAACGCAGACCCAGTACCAGTCCGCCATGAGCCTGCTGCGCAACGATGCGCACTGGGAGCCTCGCGTGCTGCGCTGTTCAGCGCTGGAGCGCAAAGGCCTGGACGAGGTCTGGCAGGCGGTCGAGGAGTTCGTTGCTGGCACCCGCCAGAGCGGATTTTTTGCTGAGCAACGGGCCAGGCAGAGTCGCGACTGGATGCATCACCTGGTGCAGGCCATGCTGCTGGAACGCCTGCGCCGCTCCGACGCCGTGCGCGCCGCCATGCCCGCCCTGGAGGCGGCGGTGGAGGCACGCGAAGCCACGCCCTATAACGCGGCGCGGCAGGTGCTGGCGTTGCTGGACGGCGATTAGCCATGGCCTATCGCGCCCTGGAAAAGCTCATCAACCTGCACGATGGCTACCGGGGTGTTTTTCGAACGTCCCTCGGTGAGTTGTTACTGATTCAGGAAGACGGAGAGTTCTACCTTCTGGCTCGCCGCTGCCCACACCAGGGCGCGCTGCTGGATGAGGGCCGGGTCACCGATAGGGTGATCACCTGCCCGTGGCACCAGCTGGCTTTCTCGCTACATGATGGTCGCTGCGTCAACGGCGGTTGCTCTGCACTGGCGATCTATCCCCTTGCCTATGAGGGCAATACCATCGGTGTGGTCGAGTAACGGCTGCGCTGGCAGAGTGTCAGATGGACAGGGCGCGAAACTCCGGATCCGGTGCGGCGGCGCGCCAAAGTTCCTCGTAGCGTTCGACCGCACGTTCAGTTCGTGGGCGATCATCAGGGGCATAGAGTGCCGGCGATGATTCGCCGCCGGGCAGCGTCAGCAGCGAATCCCGATCCCGGATCACCTGGCTGTCGCCATTCCAGTCACCGTGCTCGCGCAGTACGCGAAGTTCCACGCGACTCGGCAGACGCCGTGCCATTTGGACCAGCGGGGGCATTTGAACGAAAACCTACGGTTTTGAAGCACGCGACCACATCGTAACCGTAGGTTTCTGCTGGTTTACCCCTTCATCTCCTCATCCTCAATAAAGTACGTGCCATTTGGCAGCACATGTTTATAGGGCAATAGTGAGATATGGCTCAGGGTTTCGTCGTCAATGTCCTCCCCCTGCTGCCTGAGCTGCTCCACAATGTCATTTATCTTGATCGTGTTCCAGTACAGTATGGCGTTCGACACAAAACTGAGACTGCTGGCCTTATTCATGATTTCCTCATAATCACCGGTAGTAAACTCACCCTGGTCGGCAAAGAAGATCCAGCGTGGCAGCTTGTGCCGATATTCACCCTTATTCAATTGCCGCTGCACGGTGCGTCGCAGTTCCTGATCTGTCAGGTAGCGCAGAATGTATTCTGTCTTGATGATCCGTCCAAGGTTGGTGAA
>JAUIMF010000100.1 GCA_030433415.1 Gammaproteobacteria bacterium
CGACCTGGGCGTAGAGGTCGGGGACGCCGAGCTGATCGGCATCCAGAAGGAACTGATCGCCCGCGCCCGGCGCAGCGATCGCCTGGTGATCACGGCGACGCAGATGATGGAGTCCATGATCAGCAGTTCCATGCCCACCCGCGCCGAAGTCTTTGACGTGGCCAATGCGGTGCTCGATGGAACCGATGCCGTGATGCTGTCGGCAGAGACGGCCGTCGGCAAGTACCCGGTTGAAGTGGTGAATGCCATGGCCGATGCCGCGCTGGGTGCCGAACGCCACCCCGTGGCGCGCACCTCGCGCTACCGCCTGGACCGGCAGTTCTCCACCGCGCAAGAGACCATCGCCATGTCGGCGATCTACGCCGCCAACCACTACAGCAACGTTCGGGGCATTGCCTGCCTGACCGAGTCCGGCACCACGCCGCTGCTGATGTCGCGCCTGAGCTCGGGTCTGCCGATCTTCAGTCTGTCCAACCTGCCCCGCACCCTCGCGCGCCTCAGCCTCTGCCGCGGCGTAGTGCCCCTGTATTTCGATGCGGACTCTTTTGATCCGGACAGCGTCGAGGCCCGCGCCATCGAATTCCTGCGCGACAACGACTACCTCGCCAAGGGTGACTCCCTGCTTCTGACGCGGGGCGAAGTACTCGGCGAAGCGGGCTCGACCAATATCATGAAGATTCTGCCGGTGCAGTAGGTCCCACAAAGAACGGCAAGATTCCCATTAAAAATTGGGCAAAAGCGATTTTATTACCTGACAGAGTGCTACACTCAGACGACTGCATAACGCAGTAGGTAATTCCGGATAGCACGGCAAGCAGCTCGGTACAGATCAGCACAGATTAAGTACAGATACAGCACAGCAAGAAATCGTCACTTCCCCGACGTCATTCCCGTCCTAACGAGCCTATACCCGCGGCCTTCGCGTCTCAGGGTGCAGAGTCTTCGCAGGCAGGTCAGATCAGGGTTTAAAAGCCAGGGTGTAAAAAGCCAGGGTGTAAATAGCAAGGGGTGATCAGAGAGTAACTGCGCAATAGCAGGACGCGCGAACCGGCAAAAGCAACAGCCAACGCGGCAACCGCCAGACCCCGGGCCATGATGGACCGGAACGGCAAAGGGAACCGCACAGGTGTATTTCAAGGGTAAAAAAGTATGTCGACAGTAACCGGTACCGTAAAGTGGTTTAACGAAACCAAAGGCTACGGCTTCATTGAACAGGAAGGCGGACCCGATGTTTTCGTTCACTTCAGCGCCATCAAGGGAGACGGCTTCCGTACTCTCGCAGACGGCCAGAAAGTGGAATTCACGGTCGCCGACGGTCAGAAAGGTCCCCAGGCAGAGAACGTAATCGCTGTCTGAGTTCCGCTACAACGCTTTAAAGCACGGTTAACGCCGGGCTTTGAGCGACTCGGGCGACGGGACACCGCCGTCCGTAAAAAAGGCACCTGCGGGTGTCTTTTTTATGCGCGTCTGTTTCTACCTGCGCGCCGGGCGTCGGGATCAGCCCAGGTCGCGATCGATCAGCAAGGCGCTGCCCGACCCCGCGGCTCCGGCCGCAGCAACGATGCCGCGCCGCAGTCCCCGGCGCTCCAGTTCGTCCAGCAGCGTGATCGTCATAATCGCACCGGTCGCGCCCATGGGGTGTCCAAGGGCAATGCAGCCTCCGTTCACATTGTAATTGTCGTCACCAAGCCCCAGGCGACGCCGGGCAAGCACGCTGGTGGCGGCGAAGGCCTCGTGGATTTCAAACAGATCCACATCACTCGTCGTCAGGCCCGTTTTCTCCAACAACAATTCCGTCGCCCGAATACAACCCGACAGCACCTGCAGCGAATCCTCGCCCGCCGTTACGCTGTGGGCCACGCGAGCCCGGGGCGCGACCTGCAACGACGCGCCCAATGCGTCGTTGCCCAGCAGCAGTAACGCCGCGGCGTCGGCCATGGCCGGGGAATTCCCCGCGGTGTGAATGTGACGGATCGCATCGAGCTGCGGGTACTCCGCGAGTAGAAACGCATCGACCCCCGAGGCACCCAGCTCGGCAAAGGCCGGCGGCAGGGCCGCCAGGCTCTCGGCCGTGGTCTGGCCACGAATACACTCGTCGTGATCGGCGATCCCCCCGGGGGTCTTCACCGGAACTATCGACGCGTCGAAATACCCCGCCTGCTGCGCTGCCGCGGCAAGCTGCTGGCTTTGCAGGGCCAGCGCGTCGGCCTCTTCACGACTCACGTCCTGCAGACTGGCGATCAGGTCCGCCCCACTGCCCATCAGGGGCGAGCGGCAACGCTGGGCAAACTCGGCGTCGGCAAAAACCTTGGCATCATCGGACAGCATGGGTACGCGGGACATCATTTCGACGCCGCCGGCCACGGCAGTGTCCATGGCGCCGACCTGAATTTTCATTGCCGCCAGCGCCACTGCATCGATGCTCGACGAGCAGAAACGGTGCACCGTCATGCCCGGTACCGTGGCGGGCCAGCCGGCGTAGAGCAGCGAGGTGCGAGCGATGTTGGCCGCCTGCTCACCGTGCTGCGTTACGCAACCGAGGATGACTTCACCGACATCGACCGGCTGCAGCGACGTGCGTTCACAGAGTCCGTGGTAAAGCTGTCGCAGCAGTTCGTGGGGCGACACCCCGGCCAGCGCACCACCGGGCCGCGCGCGGCCCCGGGGACTGCGCACCCCGGCGTAAATCAGCGCGGCGTTCATGCCCCCACGCCAACCACCAGACTGACGCAGGTGGTGGTGCTACCACCAAGGTTGAAGGTCACCATGTTTTCGGCGCCATTGACCTGCATGGCACCAGCGCGCCCCGAGACCTGCCGCGCACAGTCCAGGGCCATGCGAACCCCGGTAGCCCCCACGGGATGGCCCAGGCCGATGAGCCCACCACTGGGATTGATGGGGAAGCGCCCGTCCTTCTCGATCACGCCTTCTTCGATCGCCTTCCAGGACTCACCGGGGGCGGTCAGGGTGGAGTGATCGATGGCCATGTACTCCGTGACGGTAAAACAATCGTGGGTTTCCAGGCCATCGAGGTCCTCGAGTTTCGTGAAGCCCGCGCGGCCTATCGCCTCCTGCATGGCTTTTGCCGCATGAGGGAACAACAACGGGTGATCCGCGCTCAGGGCCAGTTTGCGCTCGAGCAGCAGCGGCGCGCTGCGGTGCCCCCATCCCTTGATACGCGGAATATCCTGCAGGCGCAGCCCCTGCCGCACCGCGTGCTCCCGGGCCACCGCTTCGTTGGCGAGGATCACGCAGGCAGCGCCGTCGGTGATCTGGCCGCAATCGAGCTTGCGCACGCAGCCCTCGATCACCGGATTGAGCTTGTCGTCTTCAGAGAAGCAGCCCTCGGGAAAGCTCCAGTCCCGCGTCTGGGCATGGGGGTTACTGCGCGCGTTGTTGAAGTTGATTTCGCCGATGCGCGCCAGGTGCTCGTGGCGCAGGCCGTAGCGCGCGTCGTACTCCTGGGCGATACGGTCGAACATGAACGGCCAGGGAAAATCGCAACCCGTGTTCTCCACGCCGTGCCAGGTCGCGGCACCGAGATATTCAGCCCCGGTTTTGCCGTCGACATTGCGCATCAGCTCCAATCCGAGCACCGCCGCGACACCATAGTGCCCCGCCTCGATATCACGCATCGCCGAGAGCATGGCGATGGACCCCGACGCGCAGGCTGCTTCGTGGCGGCTGGTGGGCAGGTCCGCCAGTTCCGGATAGACGTGCCCGAAGAAGCCGTTGATGAGGCCCTGCCCACAGAACAGGTCACCGACAAAGTTGCCGACGTGGCCCACTTCAATGCGCGCCGGATCGATGGCGGCATCCTGTACCGCGGATTCGAGGGTTTCGCGGAACATCGCGTAAACATCCAACCCTTCGCGGGCCCAGTTGCGGGCAAAATCCGTTTGCGCGCCACCAAGCAGGTAAATTCCTGTCACTTGCCTATCCTCTTGCTGATCAATGTTTGCCGGCGCTGTCACGCGCCTCGACTTCGTCGCGCAAGGCCCCGCGTACCACCTTTCCGAGAGGGTTGCGCGGTAATGCCTCGAACACTTCCAGACGCTCCGGCAGCTTGAACCGCGTCAGGCCACGCTCTGTCAGTTGCTCGCGCACGGCCTCGAGCGTCGGTGGAGCTTCGCCTTGGGCGATCACCACACAGGCACAGACCCGCTCTCCGAGGTCATCGTCACTGACGGGGCAGACCGCCGCCTCGACCAGACCGGGCAGGGACTCCAGTTGTGCATCGATTTCGGAGGGAGACAGTTTGACGCCCCCGCGATTGATGATGTCCTTGCAGCGCCCGACGATGCGGTAGTGGGACGGTTCCTCGGGGTCGATCTGCACCAGATCGCCGCTGCGGAAAAACCCGTCTTGCGTGAACACATCCTCGTTGTCGTGATGGTGGTAACCATCGAACACGCCGGGGCCGTCGACGCACAGCTCACCAGGCACACCCGGGGTGGTGATTTCAGAGCCCGAATCCGGATCCACGATGCGCGTCACCATGGTTCCCGCGGCGTATCCTTCAAAGGGCACACCTTGAACGCCCATGCGGGGGAACAATACGGCGCGGTGCTCAGGCCGGGGAGCGTTTATCGGCGTGCTGGTCAGGCCGATGCCCTCGTTGGAGCCGTAAAAATTGAGTACAGGCTTGCCGAACTGGTTTTCGAAGGTATCGATCATGCCCGGAGACAGGGGCACGGAGCCCGAACCGATGACACGCAGGGCACTGAAATCAAACGCCTCCCACATGTCGGGCTGTTGCGCGAGGCGGTTCAGCAGCGGTGGCGGCGCCAGGGTGAAGCCAATTTTCTCGTCCTGTAGCTGGTTCAGGTACAGAGGAATATCCAACGGGTGGTGCAAGACCAGCGTGAGATTGTGCAGCGCCGAGGGAAACAAAAAGCCCCCCAGCGAAGCCATATTGATCATGGGGAACGGCGAGAGCAAGCGTTCACCTTCAACGAACTGCACTGCATGGGAGGTCAGGCGCCCCTGGGACAGCCACATGTTGTGGGACCGCGGCACGCCCTTGGGTGTGCCCGTCGTGCCCGAGGTCCAGGCGATGGTGAGGATTCCGTTGGCGTCCTTCGCCCAATCCTCGTCGTGAGTCAGCGCTTCATCTTTACCGGCAAACACATCGAGATCGCTGGTCACGCTCCACACTGGCGTCGATTCCAGGCAGGCACGCGCCTGCTCCGCCAGGGGCGCTCCGCGCAAGTCGTCGACGGTGATGAAGGCTTGGGGATTCAGCTCGCTGGCAAAGTGGGCGATCTCCTGCCGTGCGTACTGCACCGCAATCGGCGCGATCACCGCACCGAGCTTGCTCAGCGCGTAATACAACACGATGAGTTCAGCGGTATTGGGCAGTTGCAGAATCACCGCGTCGCCCGCACCCACCCCCCGGGCTCTTAATTCCAGGGCACAGGCACTGCTGGCCGCTTCCAGCTGGGCGACCGTCAGACGTTGGGGTTCAGTGCCCATGAGCGCCGATTTATTGGGTTGGTCCACCACCGCCTCGCGCTCCGGCGTCGCCGCGGCATTGCGGGCCAGCAGGTCGTGAAGCAAGTCCTGCCCCCACAGCCCTGCCTGGGTGTACCTGGCGATGCGTTCCTCGCGACGCGCCGTGAGATTGATCACTGTCTCAGGCCTCCCGGGCCTGGCGGTATCCCTGATACAGGGATTCCACGATATCTGCGATGGGTAGAACGGCGTCCACAGCGCCTACGCCCTGACCCGCGGACCATACGTCACGCCAGCGCTTGGCGTCCCCCGCCGAGGCGGTAATGTCGATCGCTCCGGCTTCGGGCATGTGGTCCGGGTCATAGCCGGCGGCTTCGAGGCTGGCGCGTAACCAGTTGGCCTTGACCCCCGTGAGGGCATCGGAGCACACAATGTCCACGCCGGAGCTGTCCACCACCATCTGCTTGTAGGCGGGATCAGCCATGCTCTCGTTGCTGGCGATGAAGCGCGTGCCCATGTAGGCAAAGTCCGCCCCCAGCACTTCAGCGGCGCGCACGGCCCGCCCGGTGCTGATGCCACCGCCGAGCACCAGCAATCCATCAAAGTGACGACGGATCTCTTCGACAAAGGCAAAACCGGACTGCTGGCCCGTGTGCCCTCCGGCTCCGGCGGCCACCAGCACCAGACCATCAACGCCGGCCTCGATGGCCTTCTCGGCGAAGCGCTGGTTCACCACATCGGCAAGAATCAGTCCGCCGTATTCGTGCACCTGCTCCACGGCATCCCGGGGACTCCCAAGAGCCGTAATCACGATAGGCGCCCGATAGCGCGCGACGAGCGCCAGATCGGCATCCCGGCGCTTATTGGACGGATGCATCATGAGGTTGATCGCCCAGGGTGCGTGCTGCGCAGTCACTGAGGTAGTGATCTGATCAAGCCATTGCTCCAGATCGTCGAGGGAACGGGCATTCACAGACGGAAAACTGCCGACGATGCCCGCCTGACAACTGGCGATCACCATGTCGGGACCTGACTGGAGAAACATGGGCGCCTGAAAAACAGGCAGGCGCAGGCGGGCGCGGAGCTCATCAACGGTCATAGGGAAATTCTAGGCTTACTTTTATTAAAAGACCGAGTGTAGGGTAGTCCCCTGAGCCACGCAAGACAGGCGCAAGCCGGGGTTGATAATCGAACACTGAAAGCTGCGCAAGCGCCTGCCAAGCAAAGATGGAAGAACTTGTTATCTATAACTTGCATAAACATACCAGCGGGATATACTCGCTATCAACATTTGCCCGCAAACAAAAATGAAAGGAATCCGGCCATGGAAGCTGTACGCCTGCTGCAGGACTATCCCACCGTCGAACACTGCCTCGGTAGTGCCCCCCATTTTGACGACGCACCCCAGTGGATCTACAACCTGGACAACCCCTATCTGCACGGTGTGTATGCACCGACAGTGCATGAAATAAGCCGTGAAGGGCTGACGGTAGAGGGTGAGATTCCCGCCGACCTCGAGGGCGCCTATTTTCGCAACGGGCCGAATCCCATTAACCAGCCGAAGAATCGGTACCACCCCTTTGACGGCGACGGTATGGTGCACGGGGTGTATTTTCGCGACGGTCAGGCGGGGTATCGCAACCGCTGGATCCAGACCGACGCCCTGACCGAGGAGCAGCGCAGTGGAAAATCTATTTCTCCCGGTGTTATGGGGCCCTTTGACTACAGCGTGTCTCCCTTTGGCATCAAGGACACATCAAATACCGACCTGCTCTACTACCGGAATGAGCTGATTTCACTCTGGTACAACGCGGGCAACCCCTGCTCCCTGCACGGTCAGTCCCTGGATACTCTCGGCCCCTTCGATGTACCGGGGCGCAAGCACCGCCGCATGTCGGCGCATTCCAAAGTCGACTGGAACAGCGGCGAATTCCTGTTCTTCGACTACGGGGATGAACCGCCCTACATGACCTACGGCGTAGCCGACGCGAGCGGCAAACTGCTGCACGAAACCGCGGTGGAGTTGCCTGGACCGCGCCTGCCGCACGACATCGGCTTTACCAACAACTACGTGATCCTGCACGACCTGCCGTTCTTCCACGACATGAACATTTTGCGGCAGCATCACATGCGCGTGCTGACCTTCCATCGCGACATCGCCACCCGCTTTGGCCTGGCTCCACGTTACGGCAACGGCGATGTGCGCTGGTTTGAATGCGAGCCCTGCTACATCCTTCACGTCAGCAACTGCTGGGAAGACGGCGACTGGGTGATAATGGACGGCTGCCGCTCGATTAACCCGATGCCTGACGCCAGCGAGGATCAGGGCGAACTGGCGCACATGCTGGCGTACATGCGCCTCGAAGCGAATAACTACCGCTGGCGCTTCAACCTGCGCACGGGCGAGGTACGCGAAGGCGATATCGACGACCTGAACACGGAGTTCAACAAAACCAATCCCCTGTTCCATGGTATTGAGAGCCGCTATGCCTATCACCAGCGCATTCCCCTGCTCCATGAGGGTGGACATACGCTGCGGTTCACAGGTCTCGTGAAGTACGACAACGCCACGGGGAAACGGTGGGAGTGGGACTATGGTCCGGGCGTATTTGGCAGCGAAGCGGTGTTCGCACCGAAAAAGGGAGCCACGCGAGACAATCAGGAAGACGACGGGTACGTGATCACGATGGTGACGGATTCCAGGGACTGGTCGTCCTGGTGCCTCGTATTTGATGCCACGGACGTTACCCAGGGCCCCATCGCCCGGGTGCGCCTACCCCAGCGGGCTCCGTACGGTTTCCACGCGACCTGGGTGCGCGGCAGCGAACTGTTCGGCGCCTGAGAAAAATTGCCCATGAAAGCCTCGGACCTGATGAAGGTCGTCGGTTTTTACGGACGCTTCACACCCAGCTACTCGCGCATCGGGTATCTGGTGCGCAGTCTGGCGTGGCGCTCCCAAAATCCGTCTTTTGAGGGACAGCGCTGGCTGGTGACCGGTGCTTCAGGAGGTATCGGCGCGGCGATCGTGCGCGCCGGCATCCGCGGCGGCGCCAATGTCATCGCCGTCGCGCGCAACGAGGGCAAGCTCGACGCCCTGCGCGACAGCCTCGACCCTGATTATCGGGACCGCATGCAAAGCTGCGTGTGCGACCTTGCCAGCGTCGCCGATATCGACCGCATGCTGGGGACTTTGCACAACGCTGGTGCCATTGACGTTGTAATGAACAACGTGGGGATCCTGCTCAACGAACTGTCACTGACGCCCGAGGGTTGCGAAACCAGTTATGTCACCAACCTGCTGGGACACTTCCAACTCGTCGAGTCCCTGATGGCACGGGATTTACTCGGCCCCAATCCCGTTATCGTCAACATGGCCTCAGGCGGTTTGTACAACCTGCCCCTGGGCCTGAGCCTGCTGAATATTACCGACCCCGACCGGTATACGGGTAAAGGCACCTATGCGGCACACAAGCGGGCCCAGACGGCCCTCTCGGCGTATTGGGATCGGCGCCTGCGTGAACGTGGCGGACGCAGCTATGTGATGCACCCGGGCTGGGCGCGCACAGAAGGCGTGCGTGACTCCCTGCCGAGTTTCTACAAAATTCAGGGTGCGATCCTGCGCAGTCCCGCAGAAGGTGCAGACACGGCAATCTGGCTGGCCCAGCATCGACCGGACCCTGGGGGCATCGCCATCTGGTTCGACCGCGCGGTGCGGGCGCAGCATATGTTCGAGCACACGCAGAAACCCCAATGCAGCGAACAGGATCTGGTGGATTACCTGTCCAACGATCTCAATCGCCTGCGCAAAGCCTCCGCCGTCACCGCCTGAGCCTTCGGCACGTCAGCGCACTCCCGTGAGCGCGCCTTATCGCCGGTAGCCGTCACTCACGCCGCGCTGCGCGGCGGCCAGGGCACCATGCCGTTGGTTCGATTCATATAGTCGGCGTAACCCGGTTTATCCCGCGCCAGCTTTTTGTCCAGCGTTGCCTGCCCAGTGACATTCACTACCAGGTGGCTGTACGCGAGCGGCCCTATGATCGCAATCAGCACCAGGGGCTTGGCGCAGGCAAGCAGAAAGATTCCCCACCAGAAGCACAGCTCGCCGAAATAGTTGGGATGGCGGGAATACCGCCACAATCCTGTCTGCAACACCGTACCGCGCAGCGAAGCATCAGCGCGAAACCGGGTGAGCTGAATATCTGCAATGGTCTCGTAGGCAAGGCCGAAGACCGCCAGCGCCGCACCGACCCACATCACAACGGCAAACTGGGGCGGTGTGCCCAGGGCGAGGAACAGCTGCGCGGGGAGCGTGGCAAGCCACAGCACGACGCCCTGAAGCAGGAACACCTTGCGCAGACTCAGCCAGTGAAAGGCCCACTCACCCTCTACCCAGCTGCGCAACTTGGTGTAGCGGGGATCCTCTCCGTGCCCCCAGTTGCGTCGCACCAGATGCGTCGTCATACGCAGGGCCCACAGCACCACGATCGCAAGCAGCAACTGATCGCCGAAACCCTGGCTGCTGTGACGAACAAAAGTCGACAGAAGGATGCCGGTCATGATGACCCCAAAGATCATATCGATGATGCTGACATCCTTGATGGCGATGCTCAGTAGCCACAGAGCCAGCACAGCCCCCAGGGCGAGCGCCAGATTCTCGACCAGCACGGGCCAAACTGCGATCAATGCATCCACGTGTAATTCTCCTCAAAGTCCGGCGCCCCCGGGGACACCGCAAAAACGCCACCGTCAGGACGTCAAAAAATCCCGGAACATGGCGACAGCGCCGTCGTGATGACGATCCAGGGGTTGCTGTGCCAAAGCTGTCAGCGCCGCGTCCATGTCATCGGTCCCGGGCTGGGCCACACCGCTGCAGGCCGCTGCAGCTCTGGCGATGCGTCCGCCCCCGGCCACAATCACCTCACCGCTGAGCACACAGATGTCAGACACCAGCGCCGCCGCAACGGGAGACACCTCATCGGGTTCCAGCCCCGGCACCGAAGCCGCCGCCAGGGTGTCCTGGGTCATCTGCGTACGGGCGAAGGGCGCGATGGCGTTGACGTACACCTGGTGGGACCGCCCCTCCAGCGCGAGACTGCGCATCAGGCCGATGACACCCGCCTTGGCGGCGGAGTATCCCGGCAGGCCGTGCTCACCATAAAGGCCTGCGGCGGATGTACTGAGCAATACATGCCCCGAACGCTGCTCGTACAGATGGCGAAACGTCGGCAACAGCAGGTAGGCGGTGCCCATCAGGTTGATGTTCACGGTTCGCGTAAACTGATCGGCGTCCTGGCGGCAGAAGGTGGCGGCCTCGGACACCCCCGCGTTAGCGATCACCACATCAAGGCGTCCGAAGCGCTCCAGCGCCAGGGCCAGCAGCGACTCCCCAGTGCCGGGATCTTCCGCGCCACCATAATGCGCCACCGCCTGACCACCCGCATCGATGATTTGTTGCACGACACGATCGGCACTGGGCACATCATCACTAGCGTGGCGGCGGTTGTTCACCACAACCGCAATACCCCGGGACGCCAGCAGCAGAGCATAGGCTCGACCCAGTCCCTTGCCGGCTCCGCTGATGATAGCCACACGGCTGACGGTGCTCATGACAGCTTCCGCGGAGGCCAGGGGATAAAGCTGCTGGTACGGGCGATGTATTCTTCGTAGCCAGGACGCGAACGCTTCATGCGCCGCTCCAGTAACGCTGCACCGCTCCAGCGCACCAGGGTCCA
>JAUIMF010000101.1 GCA_030433415.1 Gammaproteobacteria bacterium
CATCGCCTTTGCCTATATCGCCATCGATCCTGAGCGGGATTCGCCCGAGCAGGTGGCGCGCTACTTCGACAGCCGCGGCGCCGCCTTCACCAGTCTGCACGGCACTAAACGCAACGAGATGCAGGCCATCGCCAATGCCTATGGCGCCTATTTCGCCGAAGGCCCGGGTAAAGATTCCGGCAACTACGCCGTCAACCACAGCGCGCTGTTCTTTCTGCTCGGTCCCGACGGGAACCTGCGCTATAGCTATCTCGCAGCGCAGAATGCGGTCCCGGAACTCATTGGGGATCTGCAGACGCTGCAACGTGAATACAACAGGACTTGAGAGGTACGCCTGATATGAGCATTCAGTTCGACACGGACTTCACGTTGCGGGAACTGACCCGCCAATTGCCTGGCCGCAAGGCCTACGACAAGATCGTCTACCAGATCATTCTTGCCCATCTGCCCGTGGTAGCGCTGTTCGCGCCCTGGGGATTCGGAACCTATTATTTTACGGCCATTGCCTGCGTAATCATCGGTATCGCCGCTACCCTCGCCTACTTCAAACTCGCCGGGACCGCGCTGTTTGGCGTGACCGCCGGTGTGCTGCTGATGAGTATTTCGGCGGTACTGATCCAGGCGCAACTCGGTCGCATAGAAATGCACTTTCACATCTTCGGTGCACTGGCTCTGTTGCTGCTCTACCGGGACTGGCGCGCGATAGTCGTTGCCGCAGCGTTTATCGCCGTTCATCACCTGGCCCTTACCGGTCTACAGTTGCTGGAGGTTTCCATCGGCGCCATGCCAGTGATGATCTACAACTACGGCTGTAGCTGGGGCATCGCCATGCTTCACGCCATCTTCGTGGTGTTCGAGAGCGCATTCCTGGTGTACTACGCCCAACTCATGCAGCGAGAGCGGACCTTCTCACGCCAGCTTTCGAAGGCGCTGACTGATGTGCAGCGCCACCATGACCTGACGATCCGCGTCACCGAAGACGCTGCCAACCCCGCTACGGGGGCATTCAATAACCTGATGCGGGAATTCGAAAAGCTGATTAACGAGCTTCGCGGCGCGTCCGACCAGCTGTCAGAAACCTCCACCAGCCTGCTCTCTGCCAGCACCGAAACGACTACCAGCGCCGCAAGCCAGCACGAGCAGGTTTCGCACACCGTCGATGCCATGGCCGAAATGTCCACGGCGATTCAGGACGTGGCGCGCAACGCCCAGGAAGCGGCCAAGGTCACGCAATCAGCAGACCAGGAAGCCAAGGAAGGCGCTGCCATCGTCGCCACCGCTATCGAGACCACGAAGGGATTGATGGCGAGTATGAACGAGGCCAATGAATCCATCGAAGTCCTGAACAAGAGTGCCCAGGATATTGGCTCTGTGGTGGATGTGATTCGCGACATCTCCGAGCAGACCAATCTACTGGCGCTGAATGCCGCCATCGAAGCGGCCCGGGCGGGAGACCAGGGACGCGGGTTTGCCGTGGTCTCCGACGAGGTGCGGGTGCTTGCACAGCGTACGCAAAAATCCACGGAAGAAATTCAGCAGATTATCGAGTCACTGCAGGCGGTGACCGACAGCGTGATTCGGCATATCAATCGGGGCCGCGACGAGAGCGCCCACACGTCTGAAGACATCGCCCGTGCGGGCACGGTACTCAATAGTCTAAGCACTGCGGTTTCGCGCATCAGCGACATGAACAACATGAACGCATCGAGCGCCGAAGAGCAGAGCGTGTCGGCCAAGGTGATTACCGACAATATTCAGGTGATCTCAGACATCAGCACCGGCTCTGTGGCCAACGTCGAGAGCAACCAGCGCACCGCCGAGGCACTGCAGAGTGTGGCGGACTCGCTGAAAGAAAAGATGAAACGCTACCGGGCCGCCACGGGTACGTGATTAAGGCAGTTTTATTGGTCCCGAAGGGGTGCATTTCGCCGTATGATCGAGATCAAGGCCCACGCAACAAAGACTTGCGCCGAACGCACCAATACATAGGCTAGACACAGGGGGTGATTTGCAGCCGTTGGCTTAAGATCACAGCCTTTTCGCGGAAAAAAGCACGAATTGGCATACCGATAACATGAGTGGTTTTAAAGGCTCGCCGCGGCGGGCTCACACAACAGGGAACTCACAGGCATGGACAAAGCGCTCTGCAAATTTGAGAACGAGCAACTTCGGGAGGCACTCACCAATATCCAGTCGGATCTCAGCGGCAGCGTCGACAATAGCGACGAAGCCAACCGCGCCATCCAGGAAAGCCTCGACGGTCTCAGCCGCCTCGTGGACGACTCCGTGCAAATCAAAAGCAGTGCCGACAAGATCGCCGCACGGGTCCAGACCTCCCAGGAGAACAGTCAGGGACTGTATGCCGTGACCGAAGGCATTGACCGCCTGATCAAGAAGATTGCCTCCGTCGCAGAGCAAACCAAACTGGTCGCGCTGAACGCGTCGATCGAGGCAGCCCGGGCCGGCGAAGCGGGCCGCGGCTTCAGCGTAGTGGCTGATGAAGTCAAGGAGCTCTCACAACAGATCAAGGAAGCCACCCAGGAAATCACCGGCGCTATCAAGAGTATTGATCAACGCTCATCCACGCTCTACGAAGAAATGAACGAGTCCGCCGATGCCTGCGCAGCCATCGTTGCCCAGCTTGAAGCTTTCATTACCTCGCTGCACACCACGAGTGAACTCGGCCATGCCGCCACAGCGTCACTGGGTAACACGGGCGACCGGGTTTTCATGTCGTTGGCCAAGCTGGACCACGTGCTCTGGAAGGTGAATACCTATCTGTCTGTACTCGAAGGTAAACCGGTGTTTGATTTTGTGGACCATCGCAACTGTCGCCTCGGCAAGTGGTACTTCCATGGCGCGGGACGCGAACGGTTCTCGGAGACTGCGGCCTACCGTGAACTGGATCCCCCCCACGCCCAGGTTCACGACGGCACCCGCAGTGTCTTCGAGATTCTCGGGGTCAGCGACGAAATGAGTGATGAAGAACGAAATGCCCTTGAACAGGCGCTGCGCGAGATGGAGGCCGGTTCCCAGGGCGTGTTTACCGTGCTGGACCGCATGCTGCACCAGCGCATGGGCTGAGTCCACTCCAACCTGCCTACGACAGAGCTGACCAGGAACACCGCCCATGGATCTTGATGACGAAACCGTCGCCCTCTACATCGAAGAAGCCGAAGAGCATCTCGAAGGCATCGAAGATGATCTGTTGCAGATTGAAGCCGCGGGCGCCGATGTCGACAAAGACTTGGTTAATAAAGTTTTTCGCGCCATCCACTCCATCAAGGGGGGCGCGGGATTCTTTGGTCTGGATGCGGTAAAGGACCTCGGGCACGACATGGAGAACGTGCTCAACATGATCCGCAACGACGAACTGGTGAGCAATCCCGAGATCGTCAGCGTGCTGCTGGCATCAGCCGACATTCTGCAGCAGATGTTCGACGACCTGGCCAACAGCAATGACCGGGATCTCACCGACATTCTGGCGCAGCTCAAAGGAATCACCGAGGGCGATGCGGGTGCAGCCGACGCAGCACCGGCTGCTGAGGCAGAAACCAAAGCCGAGCCAGAACCCGAGCCAAAACCCGAACCAGAGCCCGAGCCGGTGGCGGAAGCCGCACCTGAGCCCGAACCAGAGCCACAGCCCGAACCTGAACGTGAACATGAACCTCAGCCAAAAGCCGAGCCCAAGCCAAAACCCGAACCGGCGGCCGCGGCTCCCAAGGCCAAGCCCGACGCTCCGGCCCCCAGCGCCAAAGAACCCGCTGGCAAGCCCCATGCCGCCCCCGACAACAAACTGCGGGTCAGCGTGCGGCTGTTGGACCAACTGATGACGCTGGCCGGCGAACTCGTACTCACCCGCAACCAGATGTCCATTGCCACGGCGGCAGAAGACACCTCGCAGGTTCACCAGGCCACGCAGCGCCTGGACCAGATTACCTCGGAGTTGCAGGAAGCCATCGTATCCACACGCATGCAGCCCGTGGGCGTGGTGTTTACCAAGTTCCGTCGCGTGGTCCGCGATATGGCGCGACAGCTCGAGAAGAACATCGATCTCGTGATCGAAGGTGAAGAGGTTGAACTCGACAAGACCATCATTGAAGGTCTGTCAGATCCGCTAACTCACCTGGTGCGCAACGCCGTGGACCACGGCATCGAAATGCCCGCCGCACGCCGGGCGTCGGGCAAAAACGAAGAAGCCAAGCTGCACCTGCGCGCCTTTCACGAAGCCGGCCAGGTCATCATCGAAGTTGCGGACGACGGTCGCGGTATCGATCCGGTAAAGGTCAAAGAGAAGGCAATCGAGAAAAAGCTGCGTGATCCGGCAATCCTCGAAGCCATGAGCGATGCGGAACTGGTGAAGCTGATTTTCCTGCCCGGGTTCTCGACCGCCAAGGAACTGACCGACATCTCCGGTCGCGGCGTAGGCATGGATGTCGTCAACACCAACCTCACCCAGATGGGTGGCGTGGTGGACATCAGTTCTACCATCGGCGCCGGCACTACGATCCGCATCAAGCTGCCCCTGACGCTCGCGATTATTCCGAGTCTGATCATCAGCCTGTGCGGCAAACGCTACGCCGTGCCCCAGGTCAATGTTCAGGAACTGGTGCGTATTCCGGCCGCGGACGTGCCTGACCGCATCCAGAGCATCGGTGACTCGCAGATCATGCGCCTGCGCGGCGAGCTGCTACCTATCGTACGCCTCAACGAGATACTGAACCAGGAACCAGTCTACCGTGACCGGGAGACTGGCGAGCTACGGCGCGATCGCCGCGAGCGACTGGCGGATCGACGATCCACGCAAGAAGAATCCCCGGAACACGAGCAGCGCAAGGGTGGTAACCGCCGCAAGAGTTTCGAGAGTGCGGTAAACGTAGTGGTCGTGCTGGCGGGTTCGTTGCGTTATGGCCTCGTGGTCGACCAGTTGCTGGATTCCGAAGAGATCGTAGTCAAGCCGCTGGACAGCCATTTTCAGGCGCAGAAGATCTATGCCGGCGCTACGATCCAGGGCGACGGTGGCGTGGCGATGATTCTGGATGTGGTGGAACTGTCACGCTTTGTGGCGCTCGATGCATCGCGTTCCGATGCCGTGGACTCGGAGCGTCGCAAACTCCAGGCCCTCGAGAACCAGAGCGGCGTCGACAAGCACTCCCTGCTGCTGGTCAAGAGCGGCGAAAAGGAATCCTTTGCCATTCCCCTGGCGCTCATCACGCGTATCGAGAGCGTCGAAAGCAGCAAGATCGAAGTCAGTGGCCGCCGCCGCACCATCATCTACCGCGACGGCAGCCTGGTGTTATTCACCATGGATGACGCGGCCGATGTAGAACCTCTGCTGGATCGCGAAGAACTGTACATCGTGGTGTTTGGCGTCAACCAACGCGAAGTCGGTCTGGTTGTGTCGTCTATCGAAGACACGGTGAACGTCTCGGTAGAATTCGATCGCGAGACCTTCCGTCAGCCGGGCATTTTTGGCTCCGCCATTATCCGTGATCGCACTACCCTGCTCGTCGACCTTCTGGGTGTGGTAGAGGCCGTGGAGCCAAGCTGGGTGCAGCAGGTCGATGAGGAGCGCCTGTCTGAGAACGCCGGCCACAACATTCTGGTTGTCGAAGACTCCAAGTTCTTCCTGGACCACCTGCAGCAATTCCTCGAAGGCGCCGGCTACACCGTCATGACCGCCATGAATGGTCAGGAAGGGTTGGACGAACTCGAGAAGCATCAGAACTCCATCTCGCTCGTGATGACCGATATCGAGATGCCGGTAATGAACGGCTTCGAGTTTACTGAACGAATCCGCGCCGACAGCCGGTTCCGCCACCTGCCCATCATCGCCGTGACGAGTCTCGCGGGCGATGTGGACAAGGCCCACGGTTTCCAGGCTGGGGTGAACGAGTACCTGATCAAACTGGACAAGGAAGAAATCCTGAACTGCCTTGACCGGTACATGGAACAACCTGCCAATTGATCCCCTGGGGTTACGCATGCAGCGGAGGAAAGCGACTTGAATCAGCCTGAGAAAAAGGACAAGGACGAAGCGGATACCGAAAATACGAAGGAACTCATCGTATTCGCCGTTGAATCCCTGACCTGTGCCCTGGATATCGCCCATGCCCAGGAGATCAAAGGTCAGTTGAAGATCATCGAAGTCCCCGAGGCACCGCTGCACGTTCGTGGCGTCGCCAACCTGCGTGGCCAGGTCATTACGGTTATCGATCTACGCATCGTGTTTGGCATCGAGCCCAAGGAAGTCGACAAAGAAAGCCGCATTCTATTCGTCCGTCATGACGGCTCTGTCATCGGCCTGCTGGCGGACTATGTCGACGATATTGTCAGTGCTCGCGTAGAGGACCTTGAGTTGGCACCCGCCAACATCTCGGGAGTCCAGGGTGAGTTCTTCGATCACGTGTACAAACGTGAAGGCGACCTGGCCTGCGTACTGAACATCGATCGCATCCTGAAGCAGGGATGACGCCGCCGCACGACTCACCGCATTGCTGCACCACACATCACGCCATCGGGTCGGCCTAAGGAACACGATGAACCAGAACACCAGCCATCGGGTCCTTGTGGTAGATGACACGGCGCTCTATCGCGTACTTGTCAGCCAGGCCATCGAAGCTATCGATGGCTACGAGGTGGTCGGCCAGGCAGAGAATGGCGCGGTGGCCCTTGAAAAAATCCGTTCCCTGAAACCCGACATCGTCCTGCTGGACATCGAGATGCCCGTGATGGATGGCCTGCAGTTGCTGGACCGCGTGCGACTGAGGCACCCGCAGATCAAGTGCATGGTGATCAGCTCTGTGTCGGTAAAAGGCGGCGCGATTACGCTGGATGCGCTGCAGCGGGGCGCGGTGGACTTTATTACCAAGCCCGAAACCCAGGATTCAGCCTCTTCACGGAGGGTGCTCATTCGAGAGTTGCAGCAAAAGCTCCCCGGACTCGTCGCTGCCCGCCGGCGCTCTGATCATCAGCGCGCATCATCGCCAGCGAGCAACACCACTGCCAAGCGCGTGTACGGCAGCACCCCCTCATCAGGCTCGAGCGCGCCAGCCGTCGCATTGCCGGATGTGGGAACCAGCATCGAAGGCGCGATACGCCAGGTGTCGCAGCAACGTATCGACGCCATCGTTATCGGCATATCGACCGGCGGCCCGGCGGCCCTGAACACCCTGATGCCTCGCCTGAGTGAGCGCTCCGCACCCATCCTGATTGTGCAGCATATGCCCGGCCCCTTTCTTACCGCCATGGCCGAGAAACTCAACATCATCTGCCCGCTGACCGTGGTCGAAGCCACGGACGGCCAGGCGATGCTGGACTCCCACGTCTACATCGCCCCCGGCGGCATGCAGATGGGACTGAACACCCGCGTGGGTGGCGCCGAGATCAAGCTGCGCGCCGACCCCGCCGAGAACCATTGCCTGCCGTCAGCGAGCTATCTGATGCGCAGCGCTGCCGAAATACTGGGGCGCCGTGCTCTGGGCATTATCATGACGGGCATGGGCAACGATGGTACCGACGGTCTGCTGGCAATGCGCCAGGCCGGCGCCGTCACTGCGGCCCAGAACGAAGCAACCTGTACTGTCTTTGGCATGCCCAAGCAGGCCATTCACGAGGGCGCCGCCGCCCATGTACTGTCCCTTGAGGATATTCCCCGATTGATTAACGCGAGTCGTGGTCATGGCTGAGCCCCATATCGACTATGCCGTTTTTCGGGAGCTGTCAGGGTTTATCCAGGACAGGACCGGCATCACTCTGGACCAGTCCAAGGACTACCTTATAGAGACGCGCCTGGGCCCGCTGATCCGCGAATTCCAACTCGACGGCTACGCCGACCTTTTGCGTAAGGTCCGCACCGATGCCCGCCTGCTCAATCGCATGATTGACGAGATTTCCACCAACGAAACCTCGTTTTTCCGCGACAACTCGCCCTTTGAACTGCTCAAGTATCGCCTGCTGCCCGAGCTCATGGACCGCGGCAGGCAAGGCAGTGGGCCCATCACGATCTGGAGCGCCGCCTCGTCGACGGGTCAGGAGGTCTACAGCATTGGCATTGCCTGTCGCGAAATCATGGGCGCACAGGCGGCATCAAAGGTTCGCATCATCGGTACCGACATATCTGACAGTGCGGTGCGCCGGGCCAGCCTCGGCGCCTTCTCGGAACTTGAAATCGGCCGCGGCATGAGCGCCGATCTACGCGATCGCTATTTCACCGCCAGCGACGGCTTATGGAAGATCAAGGACGAGCTGCGAGCCATGGCGTCGTTTCGCCAGATGAACCTGCTTGAGCCATTCAGCGGCCTGGGTTCCTTTGACATTATTTTCTGTCGCAACGTCGCCATCTATTTTGATGCCGAGACGCGCAAGGCCCTGTTCGAACGTCTCGCCAAGCAATTACGCCCCAACGGCGCGCTGATCATCGGCTCTTCAGAAACGATGATCGGCGTCACCGACGTTTTCCAACGACAGGAACACATGCGCTGCGCCTACTACACTTTAAGAGCGTGAAGGGTTTTAAGAGCGTGAAGGCGCGACCGATCGCAGGAGTACGACCATGACCATGCCAGACGAAGAACACATTCTCGCCGAGATCAAGGCCAACCTCGCCGAGGGTGACCTGGTCAAGGCCAGGCTTGTTGTAGCGAGCCTTGCGGGGCAGCGCGAGGAACTGCAGCAGGCCGTGATCGAGGAGCTGACCAAGGCGGACTCTGCCATCGCAATCCCCGTGCTGGGCAACATGCTCGACCTGCGCATCGGCGACCTCTCGGTATCGCGCCTTGATATTGCCGCCACCACCGCCCTGAAGGTGCTTGAGGACTGGAAGCCCTTCGCCGACCTGTCTGTGGATGCGCAGATTCATGTATCGACGGCGCTCGGCGACACGCATGACGCCCGGGCCCTGCGCCCCCTGCGCCAGTTGCTGAACGCCGCACCTGATTCGGCAAACCTCCGTTTCACCGTATACGAAGCACTGTCCAAGATTCACATGCGCGCCAGCGGCTACATGCTTGCCGCAGGCCTCGAGGATCGTGATGCCTCGGTTCGCGTCGCCGCTGCGCGGGCCATCGAAAAGAATCTGGACGACAACCTGAAGGACGGACTGCTCAACATGATGCGCAATCCGGCACCGACACCCGAACATATCGTCAGTGCCATCGCCCAGGCTGGCGCCATGGGCACGCTCGAGGCCATGCTCTCGAACGACACCTTTGCCCGACTGCTGGGAATCTATCTGGAGAAGACCCCGGATCACGATCTGATGGAAAAGCTCAGCCCGATCCTCAATCGTTCCGAACGACGAAATCTGGCCGCGATGGTCGACACCTTCCTGGCCGCGACAGAGACCCTCGAACGCCCCCTGATCTATGCCGTGGACGATTCGCCGATGATCCTGCGCATGTACCGCGCAGCCCTGTCGGCGCCCCATTGCACGGTCAAAACGTTTGAGAACCCCTTTGAAGCGCTGGAGTGGGTGGACAAAGAAAAACCCGACTTGTTGTTCACCGATCTGAACATGCCAGAGATCGATGGCATCGAACTGGCTTCAACGCTGCGCAGCGGCGATCACGCCGACGATTTTCCCATTGTGATGGTAACCACCCAGTCCTACGGCGACGATATCGAGCGCGCCATGCACTCGGGTGTCGACAGCTTTGTACAGAAACCCTTCAAGAGCGAAGATCTCGTCGACGTCATCAATGAACTGACGGACTACTCCATCTGAATTCAGGGCGTGTCGACCGCGCCATCAAGAAAACCGTCCCGTGAAGACAGGAACAGGCGGATCGGAACTTTCTGGTCACTGCGCAGCTTTACCAGCAGGCCGTAGTGATCATTGTCGTAGTCGTCTATCCACTCGGTCTCGAGCTCTGGCAGCAGATCCGGCATCTCGGCTTTCTCGGGCATGCGGGCCACGACGCGCACTTCTTCCATCCCGGCATCGCCTTCCAGCGAGGCCTTGGGAATACGCAGCAGCACCGTCTGCTGCCCCGTATCGGCGCTGTCAGCGACGTTCATGATCTGCGCACCCGAGGTTTCGCAGCGCTGCCCCTTCACCAGCTCAAGCCAGTCGCTCTGCATGCCAAGGGACTCGGCCGATGCCGAGCCTATCGTTGCCAGGGTGAGCCCTGCGGCGAGGGCGATGGATTTGGTAAAGGTCATGACGTTCAGTCCTGCCGGTATGACAAAGCCCAAGGGTAACGGTAAACGCGTATTACTGCAGCCCCTGCCACCTAGAACAGCAACAGGCGTACCACGCCGGCAAATCCCACCGCCAACAGCGCCAGGCCAAGGTAGCGAAAAAACACCGTAGTATCGGCACGCAGGGTATAGCGGTGAAAGCGCAGGCCCAGAAAATGTCCAATCGTGGCACAGGGAAGCAGCCACAGGTGCAGCCCCCACTGCATATCAACGCCGCTGGCAACAAACGCCCCGAGCTTCAATCCAACCAGAATAAACCAGAGCACAAACAGCGTATCGCGTAGCTGCTCCCGGGGCATGCGACCTGCGGCAACGGGCACCACCAGCGGAGCGGCAATGAGCGAGACCCCGCTCACATAACCCCCCAGCATCAACAGCACCGCATCGAGGCGACCGCTTCTGCTGCGCAGGGGACGACCCAGGATGTAACTGAAGGCGTAGACCGTGACCATGCTGAACACAAAGCCCGACACCAGGGGGCCTGGCAGCGTGATCACTCCAGCGACGCCGATCAGCTTGGGAATGATCATCAGTGGCAACGCGTAACGCAGAAAGGTCCAGTTCACGGTGCCGCCGGACTCCACGCCCGGTGCATCACGGCGATGGGCGAGCCAGACCGTAACAGCCGAAAACAGGAGCAGGTGCACAGAAATCACGGGCAGAAACAGCAGCGGCTCGTCCCGAATCATGAGCAAAAAAGGCAAAGAATGGGATCTTAATTCCGGAGTGCTCCATTACACCGGCCGAGGCGATCAGCAACACGATCCAGACAGCGAAACGATGCTCCTCTGCCGCAGCCGTAATGATCATCGATTTACTGATAAATCCGCTCAAGAGAGGAAAACCAGAGATCGCACCAGCACCAATCACACAAAACAAAGTCGTCCAAGGCATTGATCGGTGCAGGCCTCCCAACTCGGTTGCTTT
>JAUIMF010000102.1 GCA_030433415.1 Gammaproteobacteria bacterium
CTGCGCTGACGGCTCCGTAGGGCCGATACCCAACCGTCCACCCACGGATTTTTCCAATCGGCTCAGCTCCCCCGGCAGCGCTTTGCGATCAAAAAACTCCAGCAGGTGCAGCTCACGCTGACTGCTCTCCGCCAGCATGTCGCCCAGGGGAGTCGGTATCCACTGCGCCAGTAACAGCGGATCTGATGCCAGCTTGCCCGGCGACCGGCCCAGAAGTCTGGCAAAGGCCGCACTGAACGCACTGGCCGACTCGAAACCGGCATTGACCTGAGCATCGATGACCTTGCCTCCACCTTCGAGGGTTGCAAAGCCATCACGCAGACGGCGCTGACGGGCCATCTCAAGAAAGGTCATGCCAAAGTGGCGTTTGAAGCTGCGGCGCACTGTTGATGGATTCAGTCCCATCGCCGCGATATGCCCTTCGCGCCAGATCCGTTGGGGTTGCTCGTCGAGCGCTGCCAGCAATCGGGCAATCACCGGATCACGCTCAGCGATGGGCGCGAGCGGGTGACAACGCTTGCAGGCCCGGAACCCGGCGTCGATGCATTCACCGACCGTGGCGTAGAACCGACAGTTTTCGGCCAGGGGCTTGCGCGCGGGGCAGGTCAGGCAGCAGAACACGCCGGTCGTGGTCACACCAACATAGGCGTGGCCGTCGTAGCGTGCATCCCGCTCGATAAGGGCTCGGTACAGCGTGTCGTGGTCAGGCAGATCAAACAGCATGGTCAGATTGTAGCGACCCCTGAGGCCGGTGCCGCCGGTATTCGGGCGTCTATTTTTCTGACCGGTCAGCTACTGCCATGCGTGACCGCAGCAATGTGTGACTGCAACAATGTGTGACTGCAACAACGGGACTGGATACCCGCGAGGTAGAGGCCAGCCCAGGACCCGCCGCCGCTATGGTTACAGTCCGCTGCGCTGCAGCAGCGGCCGCCACCAGGATTCGTTGCCCAGGAACCAGTCCAGGGTTTTTTCGATACCGGTTTCAAAGGTCTCCGCCGGAGCGTAGTCCAGCTCTGCCATGATACGTCCCGCATCGATGGCGTAACGCCAGTCGTGACCCGCACGATCGTCCACGAAGGTGATGAGCTCCATCGCCGAGCGGTCAGCACTCTGGGGCGCAGCGGGGTAGCGGGCGGCGAGCGATACATCCGCGGCGAAACGCGCATCCAGACGCTCGCAGAGCAGCTTCACGATCGCCAGATTGGTCCACTCGTTGTTGCCGCCGATGTTGTAACTCTCGCCGACCACACCCTTCTTCAGTACCAGCTCGATGCCCCGGCAGTGATCCTCGACGTACAGCCAGTCGCGAATGTTGCTGCCATCGCCATAAACCGGCAGGGCTTTACCGTCCAGGATATTGGTGATGCACAGGGGAATGAGCTTTTCGGGAAAATGGAAAGGCCCGTAGTTGTTCGAACAATTGCTGGTGGTGACCTGCAGCCCATAGGTGTGGTGATAGGCGCGTACCAGATGATCTGACGCCGCCTTGCTCGCGGAGTAGGGAGAGTTGGGCTGGTACTGCTGTGCCTCAAAAAAGCCGGGATCCTCCGGGGCCAGGGAACCATACACCTCGTCGGTAGACACATGGTGAAAGCGGTGGGGCCGTCCATCACCATCCAGCCACGCTCCCCGGGCCGCCTTGAGCAGGTTGTGGGTACCGATGATGTTGGTCTCGATAAAGGCATCGGGACCGCTGATGGAGCGGTCCACATGACTCTCGGCCGCGAAGTGCACGAGGGTGCCGACGTTTTCGTTCGTCAGCAGGTCGCGCACCAGGGCTTCGTCGCGAATGTCGCCGTGTACAAAGCGAAAGTTGGTGTTGGTATCCAGGCTCGTCAGGTTGTCGCGGTTGCCCGCATAGGTGAGCGCATCAAGGGCGATCACCCGGTCCCCGGGGTACTCCCGCAGCCAGCGGTGCACGAAATTGGCACCAATAAAACCTGCGGCGCCGGTCACCAGCAGCGTTTCGCTCATGTTCTGTCTCCGCGCATGATCTGTCTCTGAGTTAGTGCATGGCCCGCAACAGCTGCAGGCAGTTACGCAGTTCCTCGCGCCAGTGCGTTGGCGTCAGGTCGAAATCCCGCCAGCTCGCGCTTTTCTCCAGCACGCTGTAGGCCGGTCGGCGGGCGGGTGTGGGGTAGTCCTCGGTGGCGATGGGCTGCACCGCCGCGCTGCGCTCCAACAGTCCCGCAGCCAGGGCTTCTTCACCGATGGCAACGGCGAAGTCATACCAGCTGCACACGCCAGCGTCGCTCCAGTGGTAAATGCCCTGCAGCGCCGGACGCGCCGCGGCGGCCCAGAGTGCCCGGGCCAGAGTCCGCGCGTGGGTGGGCGTGCCCACCTGATCCGCCACCACCGAAATCGTATCGCGCTCGGCGTGCAGGCGCAGCATGGTGTGCATGAAGTTGTGACCCACGGCACCGTAGACCCAGCCTGTACGCAGAATCAGGGTGTCGGTCCCCACCGACTGCACCGCCTGCTCACCGGCGAGCTTGCTCTGCCCGTATACCCCCAGGGGAGCGGTAGCCGCATCGGTGGCATAGGGCGAACTGGCCAGGCCATCGAAGACAAAATCCGTGGACACGTGAAACAGGCGTACGCCCTGCTCGGCGCAGACGCTTGCCAGCACCCCGGGGGCCTCGCCATTGGCACGAAATGCAGCGTCCCGCTCCTGCTCCGCGCGGTCCACGGCGGTGTAGGCCGCGGCATTGATCAGCAAATGCGGACGCCGCTGCGCCAACTGTGCGGCAACGGCCGCTGCATCGCCGATATCCAGTTCAGCGCGGCTCACGGCAACAAGGTGTGTACCCTTCGGGGCGGTCGCCACCAGGGCCTGGCCCAGCTGCCCAGCGGCGCCGGTGACCAGCACCGTCAGGTCGTTACAGTCCGTCATGGCGAGCGTCAGCCGATGTGGGCGTCCAGCCAGTCACCGAGCTCACCCAGCACCTGGTCTTTCTCCGGCTCATTGAAGATTTCGTGGAAAAGCCCCGGGTATATGCGCAGCGTTTTGTCATCACTGGACACGGCGTCGTAAAAGTTGCGTGAGCCGGCGTCCGCGGCCATAACATCACCCTCACCGTGCATCACCAGCACGGGCAACGAGATCACGTCGCGGGCCGTTGCCAGCGCCGCCATGGCATCGAACAACTCGACCACCAGACCCGCCGTGATCTTGCCACTGTGCACCAGGGGGTCCTGCTGGTAGCGCGTCACCACTTCGGGGTCGCGGCTTACCTGGCTGGCATCGAGCTGCAACACGCCCAGGCGCGGGAACAGGGCCGCTATGAGTCTATTGATAAAGATCGCCACGGCACCCGGGGCTTCGGGTACTTCGAAGGCAGCGCCCGAGAACGCGGCGCCAGTGAAACGCGATTGCCGCGTCAGCAGGTAGTTTCCGGTAATCAGGCCACCCATGCTGTGGCCGATGATGAAGCGGGGCAGGCCGGGGAACTCCCGCTCCGCGATATCCGTCAGGTCATCCAGTGCCAGGTAGTAGTCCTCAAAACGCTTGATGTAGCAACGGTCGCCCGGCGAGTTGCCATGGCCGGGGTGATCTGGCGCCAGGCAGGCAATACCCCGTGCTCCCAGTGCGGCAGCAACATGCTCGTAACGGCCGCTGTGCTCTCCCAGACCATGGACGATCAGGGCCACGGCCCGCGGTGATGCCACATCCCAGCGGCGGTAGAAGGTGCCACTGTTCAGTGTCAGTTCACGGGAGCCCGGTTGCTCGTTGTCGCTCATTATTTTGCTCCTGGATCGTCGTCAGGGGATGTTAGGAAGTTCCGGAGCCTCGGCCCCTTCACTATCGAGATCGGCGAACATCGCCGCCCAGACCGCGCGCACCCGGTCGCTGTGCTGCCGGAACCGTTCCGCCGGCACGCGTTTTTTATGCTGCTGCAGCGCGAGCTGATGGGTGGCGCTACGCAGTTCAAGGTAAGCGTCGTTGAGCGCCTGGCAATCCGCCTCGCCCAGACGCCCGGTGCGCGCCAGGGTCTCGAGAATACGCACGTTGTCTGACCAGTCCGCCAGCGCCGGATCGTCCGCGGACCAGGCGAGAACAGCGTATTGCACCATGAATTCGATGTCCACGATGCCGCCGACACCCTGTTTGAGATCCAGCTCGGCATCGTCGGCAGAGACCTTTTTATGCGTGCGCATTTTCTCGCGCATGGCCACCACCTCACGACCCAATGCCTGGGAGTCGCGCCGACGACAGAGCAGGGAGCGCCGAAATGCCTCAACGCGTTGCGCCAGCTCTTCGTCTCCGGCCACGGTGCGTGCCCGTACCAGAGCCTGGTGTTCCCAGGTCCAGGCATCGTTTTCCTGATACTGCACGTAGGCTTTCAAGCTGCTCACAAGCATGCCCGATGCCCCGGAGGGACGCAGGCGCATATCGACTTCATACAACTGCCCCAGGGCCATGCGCGATTCGAGTATATGAATCATGCGCTGGCCCAGACGCGTGTAGAAGGTCGCATTGTCGATGGACCGCTCCCCATCCGTTGCGCCACCAGCGGCGGCGTCAAAGATAAAGACCAGGTCCAGGTCCGAGCTGTAGCTCAGTTCAATACCGCCGAGCTTGCCGTAGGCAAGAACGACAAAGCCCATACCCGTACCTTCGCGCGTCGGCTCGCCGTGACGCGCGGTGAGCTGCGCCCAGGCCAGGGCCAGCACCTGCTCAAGGCAGACCTCGGCGATGAAGCTCAACTTGTCGCTCACCTTCATCACAGGCAGACGTCCGGCGAGCTCGCTCGCTGCCACCCGCAGCACCTGCGCCGCCTTGAAGTACCGCAGCGCCTCCATGTGCCCTTCGAGATCGTCTACGGTCAAGCGCGCCAGTTGCTGACGCAGCTCGACCTTGAGCGCCTCGCGCTCCGGCGCGCTGTACAGACTGGCGCGGTCAAGCAGCTCGTCGAGCAATACGGGGTGCTTGGCCAGTTGCTCGGCGATCCAGGGGCTGGCACCGCAAAGCGTGGCGAGGTCTGCCAGCGCCGGCGGGTTTTCGATGAGCAGCAACAGGTAGGCGCTGCGGCGCAGCACGGCCTCGACCAGGGGCAGGGCGCGTTCCAGGGCCAAGTCCGCCTCTTCGGCATCGGCGCAGGCAGCGATCAGGCGCGGCATGAAGCGATCAAGGCGCTCCCGCCCCGTCGCCTGAAGTCCCTGCACGCGACGCGACGCCAACAGTTTGCAAAGCAGGTCCGCGAGCCGTTGTCCGTCGCCGAAACCCAGGGCTTCGAGCTGGGCGGCATCGGGCTCTCCACTCCAGATTTCCTGGCAGGACTCCTCGTCATCGCCACCATCTGCTTCGGCAATCAGGTCATCGAAGTGACGCGACACCACCGCGCGCTGGGCCGTGAGTTCCGCCTCGAACGCATCGTAGCCGTCAAAACCCATCGCCTGGGCCAGGGCCGCGCGGGCGAGTTCGTCCTGGGGCAGCTCCTGGGTCTGGCGATCCTCCCAGGCCTGGATCCCGTGCTCCGCATCACGCAGGAACAGGTAGGCGGTGATCAGCTCCGCCGTGGCGGCTTCAGGCAGGCTGCCCAGCTCTGCGCATTCGCGCAGCACGGGCAGCAGTTCGCGACGCTGCAGGCCCGTATCGCGGCCGCCGCGGATCAACTGAAAACACTGGGCGATAAACTCGATCTCGCGAATGCCACCACCGCCGAGCTTCACGTTGCCCTGCAGGCCGCGTCGACGCACCTCTGCCACAATCAGCTGTTTCATTGAGCGCAGGCTCTCGATGGCGCTGAAATCCACGTAGCGGCGGTAGACAAAAGGCCGCAGGAACTCCATGAGCTGTACGGTCGCCGAAGGCATACCCGTTACGGGACGCGCTTTGATCAGGGCATAGCGCTCCCAGTCCCGGCCCTGTTCCTGATAGTACGATTCCAGCGCCGCGAAGCTGTGCACCAGGGCGCCACTGTCGCCGTAGGGGCGCAGGCGCATGTCCACGCGAAACACGAAGCCCTCGGCGGTGACCGGGTCCAGCAGACCGATCAGCGCCCGACCCACCCGCGTGAAGAACTCCTCGTTACTCAGGCTGCGCTTTGCGCCGCTGGTTTCGCCTCCCTCAGGATAGGCAAAGATCAGATCGATGTCCGACGACAGGTTCAGCTCGAACGCGCCGAGCTTGCCCATGGCAATCACGATCAGCTCCTGGCGCTCACCGCTGTGCCGGCCCAGGGGCGTGCCAAATTTCGTTTCCAGCTCCGCGGTACAGTGTGCCAGGCCAAGGCGGATGCAGGCATCGGCAAGCCAGGACACATCGCGCGTGGTTTCGAGCGTCGGTGCCAGCCGGTTCAGGTCGCGCCAGATGATCCGCAGCATGTGGCGTTCGCGAAAGCGCCGCAGCACCACCGCGGCATCTTCGCTACCGGCCAGCAGGTCCCCGAGCGCGGCTTCCAATTCGTTCTCGCGCAGCGGCGTTTCGAGCTCGCCGCTGCTCGCCAGCTGACTCAGCAGCCAGGGCCGGCGGCGCAGGGTTTCGGCCACAAAACGGGAGCAGGCCAGCACCTGTGCGAGCTGCGGCCCCAGGGCAGAATCAGCGAGGGTTTCGAGGGATTTTATTTCACCATCGCCGGCGCGTTCGAGCACGCGCTCCCAGGCCTGGATCGCCAGGTTCGCCAGAGAGGCCGGCAGGGAATCGACGGGTAACACTGAGGTCAGTGGCTGATCGCCGGCGCGACGCGCAGGACTTCTTCTACCGTGGTTTCACCGCGGGCGACACGCGCAGCGCCGCTCACCCGCAGAACCTGCATGCCTTCGCCCATGGCAATATCGCGCAGGCGCGCCGTGTTGATCGCGGCGACGATCTCTTCCTGCACGGCGGGACTGTTCACCAACACCTCGTATATGCCCCGGCGTCCCCGATAGCCCGTATCGCGACACTGCTTGCAGCCCACGGGCTCATAAACCGTTTCGGGTTTGGGTACGTCATAGGGTGCCACCAGCGCCTGCCAGGCTTCGTCTGGCGTAGCCACGGGCCGCTTGCAGTCATCGCAGAGAATACGCACCAGGCGCTGGGACATGATGCCGCGCAGCGTCGCCTTCACCAGATAGGCGGGGGCACCGAGCTCAAGCAGTCGTGATACGGAGCTGGGCGAGTCGTTGGTATGCAACGTCGAGAGCACCAGATGCCCCGTCAGGGCCGCCTGGATCGCCATATTGGCGGTCTCGAGGTCGCGAATCTCACCAATCATGATGATGTCGGGGTCCTGGCGCATAAGCGTGCGCACGCCGCGGGAAAAATCCAGGTCGATGCTGTGATTGACCTGCATCTGGTTGAAGGCCGCCTCGACCATCTCGATGGGGTCTTCGATGGTGCAGACATTGACCTCAGACGTCGCCAGCTGGCGCAGGGTGGAATACAGCGTTGTGGTCTTGCCCGAACCGGTAGGTCCGGTGACCAGCACGATGCCGTTGCCCATGCCCGTCATCGTGTGCCAGCGCGCCAGATCCTCATCCGCCAGACCCAACTCCTCGAAGCTGCGGTTCAGCACCTCGGGATCAAAGATACGCATGACCAGCTTTTCGCCAAAGGCCGTGGGCAGCGTCGACAGGCGCAGCTCGACTTCACTGCCCTCGGGGCTACGGGTCTTCAGGCGCCCGTCCTGGGGGCGGCGTTTTTCGGCCACATCCATGCGCCCGAGAATCTTGATGCGGCTGGTCACCGCAGCGCAGACCTGGGCAGGCAGTTCGTAGACGGTATTGAGGACGCCGTCGATGCGAAAACGCACCTTGCCCACATCCCGGCGGGGCTCAATGTGAATATCTGAGGCACGCTGCTCGAAGGCGTACTGCAGCAACCAGTCCACGATGCTGACAATATGCTGGTCGTTGGCGTCGGGCTCACGCATCGAACCCAGCTCAAGCATCTGCTCAAGGTTGCCGATCTGCCCGGTGCCGCTCTTGCCAGCCACCTTGGCCCCGCGGACCGAGCCGGCCATGGTGTAAAACTCGGCGGTGAAGCGCAAAAGATCCCGGGGGTCTGCCAGCACACGGCGGATCGGCCGGCGCACCACATGCTCCAGATTGCTCTGCCAGGCATGCACATAGGGTTCGGCGCTGGCGATTACGACCTCGTCGTCACTCACATCCACCGCGAGAATGCGGTGGCGCTCGGCAAAGGCCCGGGACATGACCTCGGCCACCGCTGCGACATTGATCTTGAGTGGGTCGATCTCTACCACCGCCTGACCGCTGCGCTCGCCCAGCCAGGCCAGCAGCGCGTCCATGGTCAACTGCTGCCCCGGTGCGGCGAGATCCGCCAGCTTCTGTTCGGCGAGGAATACCAGCGGATGCAGGGCGCCGGGCGACAGACTCTGCAGACGGCGCAGGTCGCCGGCGCTGATGCGCCCGTCGCGCAGCAGATCCTCCAGCAGGCCCTTGAGAGAAAGGGCGCGCTCCGGTGCTTCGCTGTTGTCGGACTGCAGCATGAATAAGCCCCCGCCGGGCCGGCGAAAAGAACGCCGCCATGCTATCACACGGGCCCCTGAGCACCGATTTCAGGGCAGGGGAGTGAAACGTGAGGCAAGGCAACTTTTCACATTAGCGCGCAAGACAGTCGGGCGAGTCTCGGCCTATACTTCGCCCGCCTGAAACATGAGACGCCGTCGCCATGGCCAGCCCCCTCGGAAAACTTCTGGGCTCCTCGCCCATCACGCCGATCCAGCAACATATGCAGATCGCGGAAGAGTCCGTGCAGCTGCTGTGTGAACTCATCACGGCCGCGGCAGACGGCGACTGGGTTCGCGTGGGTGAGATTCACGGCATGATCGGCAGCACCGCAGCGGGAGCCCGCAAGCTGCGCCGGGAGATTCGCCAGGAACTGCCGCGGGGACTGCTGCTGGCCATGCCGCGCCCCGATCTGCTGGAGCTGCTGGACATTCAGGAGCGCATCGTCGACGGCGTACGCCTCATCGCACGGCCCATTGCCCTGCGCGGAACACAATTTCCCACGGCGCTGCAAAAAACCCTGGACCGTCTGTGCAGCCTGCTGGCGGCCGCCTCGGGCCAGGCGCTGGCGTCAATCCGCGAGCTGGATGAGGTCCTGGCGCAGGGATTCGGTGGCCGCGAGAGAAAAGCGATCGAACGCATGCTCGTAGCCCTGGATCGCCAGGTGGGCCGCTGCAAGCGCGAGCAGGAAAAACTCTTTCAGCAGATCGGCAAGCAGGAGAAAAACCTGAACGCCGTCGACATCATGTTCTTCTACCAGATCTGCGCGGCCCTGGACGGCCTTGCAGACGGCTGCGCCGAGGTCGGAGAGCAGCTGGAACTCCTCATCGCCTGATGAGCTGACTGGGTCCCCTCGTGGAAATCATCGCAACCTACGGTCCGCAATTTCTGGGTCTGGCCTGCATCGCAGGCTTTTTTATGGCCTGGGGCATCGGCGCCAATGACGTCGCCAATGCCATGGGCACCTCGGTGGGCTCGGGCGCGCTCACGATCCGCCAGGCGATTCTCATTGCCATCGTATTCGAGTTTCTCGGCGCGTATTTCGCCGGGGGCGAGGTCACTGCGACGATCCGCAAGGGCATCATCGACCCCAACCTGCTGGCAGACACGCCAGAGCTGCTGGTCTACGGCATGATGTCGGCGCTCTTTGCCGCAGGCACCTGGCTCATGATCGCCAGCGTGCGCGGCTGGCCCGTATCCACCACCCACTCCATCGTCGGCGCGATCGTAGGTTTTGCCGCCGTGGGCATTTCGGTGGAATCGGTGAACTGGAGCCAAGTGACCACCATCGCCGCGAGCTGGGTGATTTCACCGGTGCTGGCGGGGATCATCTCTTTTGCCCTGTTCTTGAGCGTGCAGCGTCTGATTTTCGACACCGACGAACCGTTCCGGCAGGCCAAGCGCCTGATTCCCGTGTACATCTGGATCGTCGGCTTCATGATTTCGATGGTTACCATCCTCAAAGGCCTGAAGCACCTGGGCCTGGAGCTGGACTTTGGCCTGGGCTCGAAGTTTGCGAATGCCCTGCCGCTGTCGGTGGCGATCGGTATTCTCATCGCTCTGGTCGGCGCGTACTTTCTGCGCGAGATTCAGTATGTCGAAGACGAAGACAACCGTTTTTCCAGCGTCGAGCGCGTTTTTGGGGTCCTGATGGTGTTCACGGCCTGCTCCATGGCCTTCGCCCACGGCTCCAATGATGTAGCCAACGCCGTCGGCCCCCTCGCCGCGGTCGCCAATATTGTGCAGTCCCGTGGACTTGTTTCATCCACGGCCCCCATGCCTACCTGGATTCTGCTGACCGGTGCCGCAGGCATCGTGGTGGGTCTGGCCACCTACGGGTGGAAAGTCATCGCCACCGTCGGCCAGAAGATCACCGAGCTCACGCCCTCGCGCGGTTTTGCCGCAACGCTCGCTGCGGCGACCACCGTGGTGTTCGCGTCGGGCACGGGCCTGCCCATCTCCACCACGCACACGCTGGTCGGTGCCGTACTGGGCGTTGGCCTTGCCCGGGGTATTGCGGCGATCGACCTGCGGGTAATCGGTTCGATTTTCATGAGCTGGCTCATCACCCTGCCGGCGGGCGCCGTTCTGGCGATTATCTTTTTCTATACGCTCCGCGGTATCTTCGGCTGAACGCCGAAGACCCTGACCTGTCATGACCACCACCGACGCTCCCATCGACTGGTTCCGCAACACCGCGCCGTATATCAATCTGCATCGCGGCGCGACCTTTGTGATCATGATTCCCGGCTCGGTGCAGCAGAAGGGCCTGCTCGGGAATCTGCTGCACGATGTAGCGCTGCTCGCCAGCCTGGGCATCCGCCTGGTG
>JAUIMF010000103.1 GCA_030433415.1 Gammaproteobacteria bacterium
ACGCGGTTTTCGAAACTTCTGGAAGTCCAGGAGCGACGGGGTTTTATTGCCGGCTTTCGCGAGCACTCCGCCAATGAGGGTCGTGGTTAGCGAAAGTAACGCCGGTAAAGGTATCGCTTGACCTTGTAGCTGGTGTAGAACCGGCTGGGTAACAATCCCGCCAGCGTGGGGGCCTTGTAATCCGTCGGCCCCCAAAGTGCGCCCTCGGACTTCATGCTGTACTCCCACACGCTGTGTACCTTGTGGTATGCACCGGGATATATCACGACCTGTTTGCCGAGCAGGTGGGCGAATATCGCGGAATGCAATCTGTTCGTGAAGACTCTTTTCGCCCTTGCGTGTATCCGGGTCCATTCCGCAAAGCTATTACAGTCCTCGGCCGGATCAATGCGGAGGCAGATGGGGCTGGGGGCGCCCGAAGACAGATTCTGTTCATTGTCAGCCCGTTCAACCCACAGGTCTATCGGGGATCCGCCGCGGTCATCCGACAACTCTTGCAGTCGGTCGCTGTCCCTGAGTAGAAATGCCGTGTCGTGGTCGATCCCGATTTCGACATCAGCCAGGATGGGCGCCAGGGATTGCGCAACCTCCAGGCTCACGAGCTCGCGCGTAAAGAAAACAACTCGTTCGCATTGACGCTCAGCGAGCGACTCCTTCAGGCGAGTTTCAAGAAAGCTCTGTTCTTCACTCAGCGTGCTGGGACCCTGTACAACAAGAGGCGATGCGAAGTGACAGGCCTTTTGCAGAATTGCAAAGGGGGTTCCGCTGCACCAGGAGTTATAACCGCCGCTCCCGTGAATGTAGATGCAGGTATTCGATGGAAGGTCGGTCGCGGCAAGAAAATCCGGAAGCTCCACGGTTTGCCAACGAAGACCAAGGGAGTTCGCCAGGTGCTCGGCGCCTTCATAAATCAGGTAGTCTCCCCAGTTTCCTCCGGGCCGGATGAACCACCAGTGCTGGTTGCGGTGTTCGTCAAAGATCGTAGACAGGTTCATGGTGAGTCTGCTCAGGCAAGCGCGGCTGAAGGTAATGAGTACCTGATAGTGTATAGCGTCTGCCTGCGGCGAAATGTGAGGTAGTTCCCCAAACGCGCGGCTCGCTTTACTGTCCTGTGACAATCACGTTGGTGTGGTGATAGTTTTGTGCCGTATCGCCTTCAAATCATCGCAAGGAGCGAATTCCAGTGGCACAGATCAGTTTGAAGCGGCGGCTGGATTGGTACCGCTTGCGGGCGATGCAGAAGTTGCTGGATGGCCGCTTCGACCCGGCGGACAATTTTGTGTTCACGTCGTCGCCAAGGTCTGGAAGCACGTTGTTGGGTGCCGTGCTCAACGCCATCCCCTCATCCTGTTCACTGTTTGAGCCGCTGCATCTGACCAATGTGCCCGAGGCAGAAAGCGCCGGGTTCACGTGGCGAACGTACAGGCCCCAGAGCGAACATTGGCCTGAGGGCGAACAGTTTTTCCAGAGGGTTTTTTCCGGTGGCCTGTTGAATGACTGGACGTCCCGTGAGATGGCGCTGGGAGACGTCTTCGGGGCGAAGCGACAGATCGTAAAATTCGTTCGGGCAAATCGGCTGTTGCCCTGGATGTGCTCCAGGTTTTCCTTTGCGGGTTCTCTACTTCTTGTCCGTCACCCCTGCGCGGTGGTGGCGTCGCAATTGAACTACGGGTGGGAGACCGTCAGCGACGTAGAGGCGCCCGCCTATCTGCGGACCTCAGCTCGTGGGATGGAGGTGCTTGAGCGCCTCAGCACCGTCGAGGAGCGACTGGCTGCGATCTGGGCGTTTGATCAAATGCCACCTTTGGCTGCAGCCAGCAGACCGTGGAAAATCGTGACCTACGAAGAACTGTTGCTCCGGCCTGAACAGACCGTAACCTCCATAGCTGATCACTGGGACGTTCCCATTGCTATGCAAAAGGCGCTCAGTGCACTTGAGAAGCCCTCCAGTGTCGTGAGCGCGTCCGGCGTAAAAGGTATTGCTGGCTGGAAGAAGCAGCTCAGCGGCGATCAGATAGACCGGATTCTCACCACGATCGCCGATCTTGGCCTGGCGTTCTACTCTCGCGACGACGAAGCGGACTACGACCAGTTTGAGGGAGATCGCATAGCGGCCTCACTCGCGAGCGTCGGCATCGAAATTTCCTGATCGGCTAGCGCGTCCGTGCTGCGTCAGACAGTTGAACGCTGGCGACAAGCTCCTCGGACCGTTGCGTGCAAATCAGGGTTTCTGTAGTGACTTCAACGTATCCATGTCCCCGCATACTCATGGTCTGCTTCACTGGCTGCATCGCGTAGGCGAGGCAGGCACCCAGGCGGTTAGGTGTGCTGCATCCTCCTGATGCCAGTGCGGCCGAGAGTACGATGAGGTAGGCAAAAGAAATGGGGCGGCGTGGGCCGCGCATTGGGTGGCGCATGTCTGTCTCCGATAAGCAGTCTTCGTTTTCACTCAGGTTCGTTCCTGGTGCTCCACGGCAGTCGTATGCTTATCGGTGGGAGCTGTCGCATGTTCGGTGCGACAGGAAGTGCGTAGCAATGAGCGCGCCAGCTTTTGCAACATCTTGATTGTTCGTGGATTACCGCTCCAAAGCGGGATTCTGAGCTTCGCGCGCGTGCTACGAAATGGTGCGTTTTCATCGTCGTAGACTGTGATTGTTTGGTGCTCGCGCACCAATAAGAGCGGCTGCACGGGGCCGGGCAGCGTAAAGATACTCATTGATCAGAATCCCGGCCAACACCCGAAAATTTTGCGACAATCGCCCACGTAAATTGCAATTCCATGGGTGAACACGCATGAAGTGGCGGGGCCGCAGGGGAAGTGACAACGTCGAGGACGCACGGGGCCAGTCTGCGTCCCGGGGCGGTGCGCCCGTGGGTGCCCTCATCAATCTTGCGCTGCGCCTGTTCGGCGTGAAAGGCGTGCTGGCACTGGCAGCGGTGGGTCTGGTGGGTGTCAGTCTGGGCGTGGTCGACCCGGCCGCACTCCTTGGTGGCTCGTCCACGCAGCAGCGCAGCGACTATCAACCCAGCGCCGAAGAGCAGGCACGGTACGAATTTGTACGCGTGGTGCTTGCCGACACCGAAGATGTCTGGACCGAGGAGTTCCGCCGATTGGACCGCCAGTATCGTGAGCCGGTGCTGGTCGTCTATCGTTCGCGCGTGAACACCGCCTGCGGTGCCGGCGATGCGCGCATGGGGCCGTTCTATTGCCCCGGTGACCAGAAAATCTACATTGATCTCAGCTTCTACGACGAACTGGCGAGTCAGTTTGATGCCCCCGGGGACTTCGCCCAGGCCTACGTGATCGCTCACGAGGTGGGCCATCACGTGCAGAACTTGCTGGGCATCTCAGGTCAGGTGGCCGCAAAACGCGGGCAGGCGGATTACAACCAGCACTCTGTGCGCCTGGAGCTCCAGGCGGATTACCTCGCCGGTCTGTGGGCCAAACGGAACCAGCAATATCTGGATACCGGAGACATCGAGGAAGCCATGCGCGCAGCGAACCAGATCGGGGACGATGCGATTCAGCGTCGCAGTCAGGGCAAGGTGGTTCCCCATGCCTTTACCCATGGCTCATCGGAGCAGCGCATGCGCTGGTTCAATCGGGGGCTGGAATTGGGCACCATGGCCGGCGCAGACACCTTCTCGGTTGCCTACGAGGCGCTTTAGTCTTTTTTCCGCCGGCTTTCGCACCATAGGCAGAACAACGATAAGCCAAGTAGCGACACAGCTCCCTAAGGAACGAATGCATGGCAAAGCTTGAAAACAAAGTTGCAGTGGTGTCGGGCGTAGCCGCAGGGCTTGGCGAGGCGATTGCGCGCCGTTTTCTAGCAGAGGGTGCTCACATCGTAGGCACCGATATTGATCCCGTGCGGGGTGCCGAGGTGGTGGACGAACTGGGCGAGCGTGCGTCGTTTGTCGCGCACGATGTTGCGTCAGAGGCGGGCTGGGAGCAGGTGGCGACGCAGGTTGCAGCGCGGCACGGGAACGTCGACGTGCTGGTTAATAACGCGGGCATTACGCGTATGGGGTCCGTCGAAGATATCAGCATCGAGGACTTTGATCGCACGCTGGCGGTGGACTTGCGCGGACCGTTTCTCGGCTGCCGTCTGCTGCTGCCCCTGATGAAGGGGCGAGGTGCTTCGATTATCAATATCGCGTCGGTGTCGTCGTTCAAACCCCAGGCGGAACTGGTCGCCTATAACGCGGCGAAAGCCGGCGTGGCGCTCATGACTAAATCCATTGCCCTGCATTGTGCGCAGCAGGGTTATGACGTGCGGGCGAATTATATTAATCCTGGTGTGATCCGCACGGATATGCTCGAGAAGGTCATCAACCAGGTCGAGAATGGGGAGGCGCTCATGCAAAGCTATCGCGACATGCATCCCATCGGGCGCATTGGCGAGGCTGACGAGATCGCCGCGATGGCGGTCTACCTGGCATCCGAAGAAGCGGGCTTTATTACGGGCACCGGCTTCACCGTAGACGGCGGTCTGGGTATCAATCCGTAGACACGGATTGTTGAAACCGGGCCCCGCAAACCAGCGCCCTCGAACCAGTCCCTGAGCAATAGTGTCTGGGCATCGGGTTCCGGGTTACAGCAAACTCAACGAGAATTACCATGGGCATCATTGACTACAATTCACCGCTACGCGTGTTGGTCTCCGTCAAGGGGCATCCCTTCGCCCGTGATGCGTTCAGCGAGATGTTCGACAGTTTCGAGGGCATCGCCCACACGTTGGTTGAGCAGCCGGCGACGCAGGATCTGCTGCGCCCCGAGGTCGTAGATCGCTGGGATGCGATTGTGTTCTACGACATGCCCGGCATCGACTTCAGTGAGCAACCGCCGCGGTTGGTGCCGCCACCGCAGCAACTTAAAGACGACTTTCAGGCGCTGCTCGAATCGGGCAAGGGTTTGGTGTTTTTACATCACGCCATCGCTGGTTGGCCGCTGTGGCCTGAGTACGGTGACGTGATCGGTGGTCGATTCTTCTATCTGCCCGCCCAGTGCCGCGGACAGCAGGTACTGGACTCGGGTTATCGTCACGATGTGAACCATCGCGCTACGGTACTGGATGAATCGCACCCGGTGACGGCGGGAGTCGAGCAGGAGTTTGACCTCAACGATGAGTTGTACCACTACCGCGTTTTCGACCGTGAGGTGACGCCCCTATTACGCAGCGACTACGAATTTGAGCGGGATAACTTCTACTCTGCGACCAAAGCGGTGACGGGTACGATGTACAGCAACGAGGGTTGGTATCCGCCGACGGGATCCTCGCTATTGGGTTGGAGCCGACGCTGCGTGAACAGCCCCGTGGTGTACCTGCAGCCCGGTGACGGTCCCGCAACCTTTGCCAACGAGAGTTACCGCAGGTTGGTAAACAACGCGATCCACTGGGTGGCGGGCGCTCACGATTCGTAGTCTTTGAGCTTGTTATAGAGGGTTTTGAGGCTGATCCCCAGCGCCTCTGCCGTTGCCTTTTTATTGCCGTCGGCGTGTTCCAGGTTGGCGAGGATGATCCGCTTCTCTACTTCAGCCAGAGGCATGCCCAGGGGTATGCCGATGTCTGCGGCGCCGAGATTGGTATCGGCCGCGTCATCTTCAAGATGAAAGGCTTCGGCACCGATTTCACCTTCGGACACAATATAAGCCCGCTCAATCGCATGGCGAAGCTGCCGTACGTTGCCTGGCCAGTCGTAGCCTTCGATGAGGGCAATGGCACTGTCGTTCAACCACAGCGTGGTGTCGTGACGTTCGTTGAGCTGCATAAGAAAGAACTGCGCGAGCCCTGCGATGTCGGGTCCGCGTCGCCGTAGCGGTGGTACGTGGATCGCGATGTGCGCAAGGCGGTAGTACAGGTCTTCGCGCAGTTGGCCGTCAGCGACAGCCACCATGGGATCGCGGTTCGTCGCCGCGATGACCCGCACATCCACCTGTAGCGGCTCGACGGCACCGACGCGCCGCACCTCGCCGCTCTCAAGCGTTCGCAGTAGCTTGGCCTGCAGTTCGGGTTGCATCTCGGTGATCTCATCGAGAAACAGCGTGCCGCCGTTGGCGCGTTCAAAAAATCCCTGGTGTTGTTTATGTGCTCCGCTGAAGCTGCCTTTTTCGTGACCGAAGAGTTCGCTCTCGATAAGATTTTCGGCGAGCGCTGAACAGTTCAGGGTCAGGTAAGGCCCGTCAGATCGGTCTGAGACGGCGTGCAGCGTTTCGGCCACCAGTTCTTTGCCGGTCCCGCTCTCGCCGATGACGAGGGCCGTCGTGTCGGTGGGACCCACCTTGCGCAGCAGGCGGAACAGTTTTCGCATGGGTCGTGATGAGCCGCGAATCAGACCGAACTGATCCAGGGTTTCTATTTTCTCTGCTGATTCTGCCGGTGCCGCGGCCTCGACTTCCTCACGAATATCGTCAAGCAACAGTCCAAGATTTTCTGGGGTGAAGGGCTTGCAGAAGTAGTGACTGAAGCCGGCGCGAATGCAGGACTCAGCCAACTCACCGCTGTCGGTGTCGGTCATGGCGAAGAGCTCGCAATCATCCAGAAGCGTGCTGCCGCAGAGTCGCATGAACTCGGTGCCTGAGCGTGTGTCGATAAAAGCACAATCCCAGTCCCGGGCATCAAGGGTCTCACCCAATTCATCGTCTGCGACACCCGTGGGACCGGTGGTAATGGCCCCGTCGAGTGGATGGAGAGTGACGTGCCAGCCCCGGTCCTCGCAAAAATCCGCCAGGCGTCGAGCGTGGGCCTGATCGGCATCGATGATCAGGCAGTATGGAGTGATGGGCATTCAGGTACCTGGCCGGGGTCATGGAACGGTCGCCACGATCCGAATTCGTAGCGCGGCCAAGTATACACTTGGTCGCTCACGGCGAGGTGTTTTGTGAGCGCTGGCGGCGACTCAGAGCTGTTCTACGAACAGGCGTGCGGCGCGCTCCTTGAGGCGGGTCAGCATACCCCTATTTCGCCACTCCGTGGCATCCAGGGCTGAAGCATTGTCCAGATCGGCTACAAAGTCCTTCTGCAGCATGGCGGCCAGGTTTTCGTCGAGGACGACTGCGGAGCACTCTTCATCTTTGCCGAGGGAGCGGTGGTTGAGATTGGCGGAGCCAATTACCGACACCACGCCGTCAACGACCATCAGTTTGGCGTGTATGTGCGTTTGGTTGTAGATCCAGAGCTTGACGCCATGATCTAGCAGCCGTTCGATGCTCGGCCCTCCCGCCAACTGGGGCAAGGGTTGGTCGTTGTGCTCCCCCGGCAGGAGCAGCGAAACATCGACGCCTCGTTTAACGCAGTCTACAAGCAGATCTTCGGTGACCGGGTCCGGGGCGAAATAGGGTGTGGTGATATTCAGCGAGCGCTCGCTGACCGCAAAGGCAATGCGCATGAGCGTTGCCATATCGGTCCAATCTACCGTAGAACTGGAACGCACTACCTGCACCGGCGCGCCGGAATCGTTGTCTGGCGCACAACGATCTTCGCGCAAGGAGTGTTCCCACGGTCCCGCCTCACTCCAGTTGTCAAAGAACGCGGCATAGAGCGCGCGCACCGCGGGGCCGGTCACGCGAAAATGTGTTTCACGCCACTCAGTGGGGTCGCGCGCATCACCGGTCCATTCTTCACTGATGCCGACCCCGCCGGTGAAGCCTGTTTGTTGGTCTACGACGAGTACCTTGCGGTGCGTGCGCTTGTCTGAGCGCCATACCCGCAAAGTCTTGAGAGGCCGGAACCACCTCACCAGTACGCCGGCGGCTTCCATCAACTCTACGCAATGGCGCGGCATCTCTTTAGCGCCATAGGCATCAAGCAGCACGCGTACCTGCACATCCTGCTGGGCCTTTTCGGCGAGCGCTACGGCGAACTCCTCGGCGATCGCTCCTCCCCAGTAGACAAAGGTGACGAAATCAATAGAGTGGCGAGCCTCGCGAATGGCTTTGAGCATGGCCGGAAAAATCTCATCACCGTTGATCAGGCGCTCAACGCGATTTCCGTCAGAGAACGGTACGCCGAGCGCCTGTTCGAAGGCGTTGCGGTATTTCACCAGGTCAGTAGTCACGACGGTATGGTAACGAACGCGTCAGCATTCAGACCGTCGAAGCCGCACCCCGAGGTCCAGCCAGCAGCCACAAGATGAGACCAATCACGGGCAGCAGCAGAATCAGCACTGTCCAGATGACCTTGTTGCCCGTGCCTGCGCCGGACTGGAATACATTGATGATCGCCCACACATCGGCGATCAGAATAAGCAGGCCCACTACACCAGTTACTTCAATTCCCATGACATCCTCCAAAGAGTTGGTGGCCGAACGACATTGCCCGGCGTCACGATATGGACAGCAAGAGCTGTGCCAGCGTGCTGAGAATCGCATGAATCCTGGGGCGGAGCATAAACTACGACAGGAGAAGAGCGCGGTAGCGGAAAAAATTACCGGACCGAGTGAAAAACCTACCGGCACCGAGGGCGAGGTGAACTATAAGCTTCGTACATCCCTTATCTGGAGCGGGTTTCGGCGGGGTTGGACGGCTGGCACGGAGCCTGCATCGTATGTAACGAACCGCCGCGGGCTCGGTAGCCTACGGTACACCCACCCCTGACCTGAGATAGCTATGCGCCGCATTCTGTTACTTGTCGTAGTCCTGGTTTTTATCGCGTCGGCGATCGTGCTGGAACGCTATGACCTGCTCGATCTGAACACCTTGCGCAGCCACCATTCCGCATTGCTGGAGCGATTCGCGCAGGACCCTCTGTCTGCCTATCTCCTGTTCTCAGCGCTACTGGTATTCCTTGTGAGCTTCAGTATTCCCGGCACCCTTGCCTGCATGCTGTTTGCCGGGTCTGCCTTCAAGCTGAGTATCGCTATCGTGCTGGTCGTCGTCTGCCGCACCATCGGTGGGGCGGTGGCTTTTTTGTTTGCCCGGTATCTCGCGCGGGACTGGGTCAAGGAGCGGTTCCATGGGCCCGTGCGCCGCCTTGATGCCGGGGTCGAGAAGGAGGGGTGGCTTTACCTGCTCATGCTGCGCCTGGCACCGGTGCTGCCCGACAGTGTGATCAATCCCGGTATGGGCCTGACCGCAATCGGTCTGAGAACGTTTGTTGTGGTCAGTCTGTTGGGAATGATCCCCTACGTGGTGTTGTACACCATGGCAGGGCAGCAATTGATGCAGTTGGCATCGGCAGACGAGGCGGTGGATTTGCGCTGGTTACTGCTATTGACGGTGGCTGCGCTCGCGGTGCTGTTGGTCAAGCGTGTATTCGACCAGCGTTTCAGTGCAAAGCCTGTGGGACAGACGGGGCAAGGCTAAGAGGGCAGACCCACCTCGCGATCAACGTCAGTCTCAAAGTTCGCTGTGTCGTCGCTATCCAGAATGCCTGAGCCGTAGACGGAATCCAGATCCGCCAGTATCTGCTGCAGGGGCAAGTCGGCGAACTCGCCCCGCTCCCGAATGTATTCCATGTGCCGGTTACCCGCCTGATCGAACTCGTGATAAAGCGAGTCGTGCCTACCGTCGAACTCGAGAGGTTTGAGCCCGAACTTCTGACACAAGGTCAGATTGAACGCGGGCGTCGCCTTGACCCAGCGCTCCTCGATCCAGACCGATACATACCCATGCCAGATGAACACGTCGGTCTGCATGCGTTCGCGCAGGCGCTCTGTTGACAGATGGTTGCGCACATCGGCAAAACCCAGGCGCGCCGGAATGCCTGAAGCGCGACAGAGCGCCGCGTAGAGTACCGCCTTGGGCACACACCATGCGGCGCCTGTAGCCAGTGTGGTGCTCGCTTTGAAGTCGTGCAGGGTGCGGCCCACGCTGTAGGGGTCGTAGCGAATGTCGTCGCGGACGCCATAGTAGAGCTTCACGGCTCGGGAGCGGTCGTCGTCGTCCGGGGATACCAGGGAACTGGCATAGGCAAGTACCGAGCGATGGTCTGCATCAATCGCATCAGTAGCGGTGAGAAAGGGTGACAGCTGGGTCATGGTGCACGGGGTACTCTGGGGCTAAGAAAAAAGTCCGGCACAGTGTGGACCAAAAGCTGGTGTCGCGCACGATGCGATCCCGGTTTCGCGAGGAACCTGTCGCTGTACCGGCCTAAACCCGGCAGAATAAGTCGTCCTTTTGCTCCGCGCGGGATTCTGCGAACTGTCTATGCCAACGATCAAACGCCTGCTGTCTACGGTGCCCTGGAGCGGGCCGAGCTTGCAGATACTTCGGGATACGATTGCCCCGGGCGACGTGCTGCAAATCAACGCAGCAGATACCGAGGCGATTCGTCGGGCATGGGCCACGGTGGACGCGGCTGTGTTGGCCGGAGGCCTTCCTTCTGAAGCGGTCGAAGCGCCAGGGCTACAGTGGGTGCATCTTGTGCACGCCGGTGTCGAGCGTTCCGCAAAGCCGCAGTACCTTCGAGGGGGGCTGCGCATCAGCGGGGGTGCCGGGCGGTCCTCAGAAGCCCAGGCTGAACACGCCCTGTTTTTGATGCAGGCCTTGAACTATCGGTACCCCGTTTTTCTCGACGCCCAGCGCGCACGCTGTTGGGGTGTACCGGGGCAGGGTGAACTCAGGGCCTTGCACGGAAGAACCCTCGGTGTGGTGGGTCTGGGACACACAGGGCAGGCT
>JAUIMF010000011.1 GCA_030433415.1 Gammaproteobacteria bacterium
ATCAAAACCTTCTATCGGCACAGGAAGCATATCCGCCTTTACAAGGTGCACGGCTCGCTGAACTACTTTTTGCATCGGGATGCTGTCATTGAAAACAACGCTTGGATGTGGAACCCGCCCGATTTCGCTGAGCGCGTGATGATCACCCCAGGGCTATCGAAGTATCAGGCGCTTCAACGATACAGACGTGAGCTGCTTCAGTTTGCAGATGATGCTGTAGATGGAGCCACACACTTTCTATTCCTCGGCTATGGCTTCAATGATAGCCACTTAGAGGAATACATAAAGCGGAAGCTAGTCACGCAGTCCAGCCAAGGACTGATTGTGACGCGGGACTGCAATCCACGAATAGAGTTATTGCTTGAAGAGGCAGATAACCTCTGGCTGATCTGCAAAGAGGAAAACGGCGATGGCTCTCGAATTTTTAACAGGCGTCATTCTGGATGGTTGTCACTGCCAAACCAGAAGCTGTGGGACGTTCGTGACTTCACCACTCGGATTTTTGGAGGATGACCATGCCAATCTTTACATTCGACGCCTCATATTTGCTCGGCAAAGTCCGCTCGGTAGATACACGCAAGGTTAATGTGCAGGTCAAGAGCGATGAAGACCTGCGCAAGGCGCGTGTTGGACAACTGGTCGCCCTGGATCTTCCGGGTGCCACTGAAGAGTGGCTGATCGGCATCATTGAAAAAGTTGTAAAAACGCCGGTTCTGGAAGAAATAGCTGTTTTGGAAGAGCAGGACCCAGAAGAAGATAACACCCTGGATTTGCCTAGAGAAAGTGTTCACAACACCGTTCAGCTCACCCTGGTGGGAACCGTTTGCCTGACGGTAGAAAATAGTGCCCGGTTTTCCCGCTCTTTGGTGCAGGTTCCAGAGATTGATGCCCAATGTCACATCCTGCGGGATGCACAACTGCAATCGTTCATGAATTTGCTTTCCGCCGAGGGGAAAACGGATCATTCGTTGGAGATAGGATGCTACACCATCGATGAAAATGCCAAGGCATACCTCGACGGAAACAAGCTTTTTCAGCGCCACGCAGCTCTTTTGGGAAGTACTGGATCGGGAAAGTCCTGGACTGTTGCGTCAATTCTTGAGCAGGCGGGAAAGCTGCCTTCGTCCAACCTGATCGTATTCGACTTGCATGGCGAATATCGAAAACTGGGTTATGCAAGGCATCTTCGTATACCCGGGCCTGAAGAGTTGGGTAGTTCAGATCATTCGCTCCTGTTCCTGCCTTACTGGCTTCTCAATGCCGAGGAGCTGCAAGCCATGTTCATCGACAGAAGTGAGTTCAGTGCTCATAACCAGGTGATGGCATTCCAGGACACTGTCGTCGCTGAGAAAAGAAGTGTTCTGGAGTCGCTCGGGAAAAACGAGGTGCTCAATGCATTCACCTTGGACAGCCCGGTACCTTTCGATATTGAGAAGGTGCTCAATGAACTGAAGCGTTTGAACGAAGAAATGGTGCAAGGATCAAGAGGCGAGAAGCAAGGCCCATTTTATGGCCAATTCAGTCGTCTATTGCTGCGCCTTGGCAGTAAAGTGAGCGACAAGCGTTATGGCTTCCTTTTCCAGGCTCCCGAAGCACATCATGACTATGGGGCCATGGCGAACCTGGTCAGACGCCTTATGGATTTCTCGGAGCAGAATTCACAGATTAAAGTCATCGACTTTTCTGAAGTGCCTGCTGACATTCTCCCGGTCATCATCGGTTTGGTGGCTCGAATCATTTATCAAGTCCAGTTTTGGACAGATCGCGATAGGAGGCAGCCTCTTGCTCTAGTGTGTGATGAGGCACACCTCTATCTCCCCAAGAAAGATGGGAAGAACCCCGTGGAGCAACGTGCAATCGAGAACTTCGAAAAAATCGCGAAGGAAGGCCGTAAGTATGGTGTCGCGCTGTTTGTGATCAGCCAGAGGCCGGCTGATGTCAGTACAACCATACTCAGTCAGTGTAACAACGTCATTGCCCTTCGCCTAACCAATGGGGACGACCAGAACACTGTTAAGAGACTGATGCCAGAGAGCCTCGAAGGGCTCATGGATACGCTACCCATTTTGGATATTGGTGAAGCCTTGGTCGTTGGTGACGCAGTGCTGCTACCAAGCCGAATCCGAATTCACGAACCAACAGAAAAACCACTCAGCGCAACCATAGACTTTTGGGATGAATGGAGCAAAGACCCGGATGCTCCCGACTTTGACAAGTCGGTGGAGAACATGCGCAGACAGAATAGAGTATAAGCATGAAAGATCAACTGAATTTTGGGCAGACAGAAGCATCCACCCAACCGGTGGAATGCCTGGGGAAAACCTTCCCGAATGATGAAGCACGGCGCGAGCATTTTCTAAATCTGTTGGCTGAAAAGCTGAAAGATCCGGAATTCCGAAAGCAGGAGGGCTTTCCGCAAGGTACGGATGAAGCCATTCTGGCCATGTCTGATCCACCGTACTACACCGCTTGCCCGAATCCTTGGTTGGCTGATTTCGTCGGACACTACGGCAAGCCATATGATCCTTCGGTGAAATACAGCCGAGAGCCTTTGGCAATTGACGTGTCGGTCGGCAAGACCGATGCTATCTACAAGGCACATTCTTACCACACTAAGGTTCCTCACTTGGCAATTGTGCCGTCGATTTTGCACTACACTGAGCCCGGAGATATCGTGCTCGATGGCTTTGCCGGCTCAGGTATGACCGGCGTGGCGGCACAATGGTGCGGCAGTGCGCCTGCGACTTACCGACATGAGCTGGAGATGGCCTGGAAGCAGGAAGGCCGCCCAGCGCCCAAGTGGGGGGCGCGTCGAGCCATTCTAAATGATTTGTCTCCAGCGGCGACATCTATCGCCTCTACTAACAACCTACCATTTGATGTAAATCGCTTTGCTTATGAAGCCGATAAGTTATTGGCGGATGCTAGGCAAGAACTAGGGTGGATGTATCAAACGAAACACAAAGACGGTACCCCAGTTCATCTTTCATATACAGTCTGGAGCGAGGTTTTCGTTTGTAAGTCCTGTTCTGGAGAGACAGTGTTCTATGAGGGAGCCTATGACTCTGCGATCAACAAGGTTCGTGATGAAGTCACTTGCTCAAAATGCGGAGCAATAACCAAAAAAGAGAACATGGATTTGTTGCTAGAGTCATTCATGGATTCCCCCTATAGCCGGATTGAAAAGCGCCCAAAACTCGTGCCAGTTCTAATCAAATATTCGCTAGGCCGTGCCTCATATTTCAAAGCTCCCGATAGCGATGATATTAACATTATCGAGAAAATCTCTCAGCTTGCCAGCCCTTCCGGTTTGCCTGTTGATGAGCTTCCCGATTGCCAAATGACGCGGGTGGGAAGAATGCGGACAACTAATACGCGCTGCATTCATCATATGTATTTGGCGCGAGCGGCACACACAATTTCATACTTATGGGATAAGGCTACACAGATTTCTGATGCGAGACTAAGGGGGGCGATTAGATATTGGTTAGATAGTCAGTTCACCAATATGTCGATACTGAACCGCTACCGTCCAGAAGTCTCGTTTCCGTACAATCCGCTTTCTGGTGTTTTTTATGTTCCGTCATTGATATCTGAAGCTGATCCTTTCACGGCTTATGAGAATAAAATTAAGCGCCTTGTTAAAGCATTCAGTATAAGTCACGCCAAAAATGGAGTCCCGGCTATTTCATCTGGAAGTGCAACCATGCTACCTCTTCCTGATGGAGCTGTTGACTACATCTTTACTGATCCGCCTTTCGGGGAGAACATTTACTATGCAGATTTAAATATTCTTCCCGAGTCTTGGTATGGTGTGCTAACTGACGCAAGTCCCGAAGCTATTATTGATCGCGTTAGAGAAAAGGGAGTGCCTGAATATCAGCATTTAATGCGTGTATGTTTTTCCGAATATTACCGTGTCTTAAAACCAGGGCGTTGGATGACGGTAGTATTTTCAAATAGCAAGGCATTTGTTTGGAATGCTATTCAGGTAGCCTTGCAACAGGCAGGATTTATCGTTGCGGAAGTTACTGCCCTTGACAAAAAGCAAGGGAGTTTTCAACAAGTTGTCTCGCCAAATACTGTCAAGCAAGACCTTGTGATTTCGGTATACAAACCAAATGGCGGCTTGGAGCAGCGATTTATAGAGCGTGGGGCAACTCCGGAGACAGCTTGGGATTTCGTGCATACACACCTTGCCCAGCTTTCGGTAACAAAAGTTAAAGGAGGTGATCTGGAATTCATCATTGAACGTGATCCTCGTCGAATCTACGACAGAATGGTTGCATGGTTTGTTCGCCACGATTCGCCTGTACCCCTATCCAGTGAAGAGTTCCTGCACGGATTGCGTCAGCGATTTCCTGAACGTGATGGGATGATTTTTTTGCCTGATCAAGTCGGTGCATACGATAGAAAGCGCTCTCAGGCTGTTCAGGCTCCTCAGATGGAGATGTTCGTCTCCGACGAGCGGAGCGCCATCGACTGGCTAACTGATTTCTTGAAGAAGCGCCCGTCTACCTATCAAGAAGTGCACCCAGCCTTCACTACCCAGATTGGCGCGGGTTGGAAGAAGCACGAAGAGAGACCCGAGCTTTCCGCTCTGCTGGAAGACAACTTCATCAAGTACGATGGTAGCGGTGATGTACCCAGCCAGATCCACAGCTACCTTTCTACCAACCACAAGCTCCGTGGCCTGGAGAAAAATCACCCGGAGCTGGTCGCCAAAGCCAAGGATCGCTGGTACGTGCCAGATCCCAACAAGGCGCAGGACTTAGAGAAAAGGCGTGATAAGGCACTGTTGAAGGAATTCCAGACCTACCTGGCATTCACCGGTCGCCGGCTCAAGGAGTTCCGTCTGGAGGTATTGCGCGCAGGCTTCAAGGATGCATGGGGCAACAAGGATTATGCGACCATCATCAAGATTGCGCAGAAGATTCCTGACACCGCTTTGCAGGAAGACGAAAAGCTGCTGCTCTGGTATGACCAGGCGCTGACCCGCACGGAGGCAGATGTCTGATGCAATATGAGGTACGGGGATGAATCAGGACGAACTGCTCGCCCGCCTTGATGGCATCGAATGGAACGACTTCGAGTGCAAGCGGGCCCAGCGCGGTGTCCCGGAGGATGCCTACAAGACGGTATCTGCCTTCGCCAATACGGCCGGGGGCTGGCTAGTGTTCGGCGTGAGTGAACGTGATGGCCGTCTTGAAATCACTGGTGTCGAAACACCGGACAAGGTTCAGAACGATTTTCTGGCTGCCTTGCGGGGTGGACAGAAGCTGAACCGTGTGATTGCTGTGGAGCCTTGCCGGTACGAGATCGACGGCAAGCACGTATTTGCCTTTCATGTGCCAGAAGCGACACGAGCGGACAAGCCGGTATATCTCAAGGGTGACCCACGCCAGAGCTATGTGCGGCGTGGCGCGGGTGATGAGCAGTGCACCCAGGGAGAGCTGGAGCGTTTGCTGCGTGATGCTTCGCAGGAGCGGTATGACGGCTTGGTCTTGTCGAACATTCCGGTGGAGCGCTGCTTCGACCTGGACACGGTGAAGTGGTACCAGGCCCAGTTCGCGCGGCGTAATCCGGAACACAAGGAGATCGCAGACCCGAGCGAGTTCCTGCTCAACTGGAATTTCATTGTCGAACAGGATGGTACTTTGCTGCCCACCCGCGCCGGTGTACTGCTGTTTGGTGAAGGACGCTACGTCCGACAGATTCTGCCTCGGCCGGTGCTGGACTATCAGCGTATCGATACCGCTTTCGAGCGCTGGTCGGCGGAGCAGCGCTGGCATGATCGCTATGTGTTTGAGGAAAACATCTTCCAGACCTGGCAAGGCCTGGTGGCCCGCTACATGCGCATTGCCGAGCATCCCTTCGCGCTCGACCCCTCCACCTTGCGCCGCAATGACGACCCGCCGGATTACGTGGCCTTTCGCGAGGCGGCCATCAATCTGTTGATTCACCAGGACTATGGCGACCATGGCCGCAAGCCATCCATTCGCTTGTTTACCGATCGCACCATCTTCTGGAATCCTGGGGATGCCTTTGCTACCGAGGCTGAGTTGCTGGACCCCACCGAGAAGGAGGTACGCAACCCCTCCATCGTTAAAGCGTTCCGGCGTATTGGCTTGTCGGATCAGGCCGGTACGGGTATTCGCGCCATTTTCCGCAACTGGCATGAGCTGGGTCGGGTGCCGCCCCAGTTGCACAATGACAAGGCGCGCAAACAGTTCGAGCTGGTATTGCTCAATCAGCCCCTGGTAACCGAGGCCATGCAGCATTTTCGCCAGACTATTGGCGCAAACCTGAACCGGGAGCAGGCGGATGTGCTGGCCTTGGCCCTGGGCCGGGTAGATGGCGAGCGGATAAGCCTGACGGATATTCGTGGCCTGGGGGTTGCCACCACCCTGCAAGCCAAGCGAATCGCCGATTTCCTGGTTCAGCAGCAACTGTTGCAGGCAGTGAGCGACACCCTGTTTGAGGTGCCAGAAGTGCTGCGGCAGCGCTTTACGGAGAAGCCGGTGGCCGATGAGGGGGGAGCTACCCCGCAAGAGACCCCTCAAGGTACCCCGCAAGCTGCCCCTCAAGTTACCCCGCAAGTTTCAACGCTGCTGGCCAAGGTTACCGGGGAGATGACGCGCCAGGAACTCATGGATAGCGTCGGGTTGAAAGATCGCATGCATTTCGCAAAGGCTTACCTCCAGCCCGCGCTGGATGCGGGGGTCTTGGAAATGACGATTCCCGACAAGCCCCGTAGCGGCAATCAGCGATACCGCCTTACCCCCCTCGGGCAGGCTGTGATTGGACAGGGGGATATATGACCAACGTATGGGCGGTAGGCGATTGGTGCTGGCATATTCGCCAGACCGCCCCCTGCCGGGTGGTGGATAGCCAGACGCTGTGGGGAGAAAACACCTACCGGGTATGGCTGCCGGGCAAGGACGCCGTGGTGCGCGCCCGAGCCCAAGAGCTGGGTTCACTGGCCGACGTGCAGACGACGGCTGACCAGATTCTGCATACGGCTGCCGCTGCCAAGTTGTGCGATGCGCTGGAGGACAACCTGCTACTGGCCCCGATACAGTCCAGCGTGGTGCCTCTGCCGCATCAGCTCCATGCACTGAACAGGGCCATGAGCCGAGACCGCATTCGCTACCTGCTTGCTGATGAAGTAGGGCTGGGTAAGACCATTGAGGCCGGCCTGATTTTGCGAGAACTCAAGTTGCGCGGTATGGTGAAACGCGTGCTGGTGGTGGCCCCCAAAGGTTTGGTGCGTCAGTGGCAGGCGGAGATGCGCTTGCACTTCGGCGAGGCGCTTCGCTTTATAGAGCCATCCGACCTGACCGCCTTTCGTACCTGGCGCAACGAGGATGATAATCTGTGGCGGATGCATGATCAGGTTATCTGCTCACTGGACTCGGTGAAACCGATCGAGGCCCGTCGTGGCTGGAGCCTGGAACAACTGAACACCTACAACCGCGAACGCTTCGAGGATCTGGTGTCTGCCGGTTGGGACCTGGTGATTATCGACGAGTCGCACCGTATGGGCGGTAGTACCGAGCAGGTAGCCCGGTACAAATTGGGAGCTGCGTTGGCGGAGGCGGCCCCCTACTTGCTGTTGTTGTCTGCCACGCCTCACCAGGGCAAGACAGACCAGTTCATGCGCTTGATGCAGTTGCTGGATCGTGAGGCGTTTCCTGACGAGAACAGTATCAATCGCGACCGGGTGCAGCCTTATGTGATCCGTACGGAGAAACGTTCCTCTATCGATGCCGAGGGACAGCCGCTATTCAAGCCGCGTGCGACCAAGCTACAGGCCGTGGCATGGCAGGATCGCCATGCCGCCCAGCAGAGACTCTATGAGGCGGTAACCGACTACGTGCGCCATGGTTACAACCAAGCCATGGCCGCCAAGCAGCGCCATATTGGATTCTTGATGATTCTGATGCAGCGCCTGGTGACGTCCAGCACGGCAGCCATTCGGGCCACGCTGGAAAAGCGCCAAAGCCTGCTGGAAGAGCCGCAACTGCAAGCCAGCTTGTTTGATACGGCGAATATGGATGAGTGGGCTGAGCTGGATGGGCAATCGCAGGTCGACATTGTCGTGCAGGCCAATGGCTGGGAGCAGGAGAAAGCGGAGGTCGACATTCTGCTCGACTTGGCGCGTGAGACCGAGCGGCAAGGGACTGATGCCAAGGCTGAGGCCCTTCTGGAACTGATCTACAAGCTTCAGCAGGAGGAGAGGGACCCGCAGCTCAAGGTGCTGGTGTTTACCGAGTTTGTGCCCACTCAGGCCATGTTGGCGGAGCTCCTGGAAAGCCGGGGCTTTTCCGTAGTGCTACTCAACGGCGGGATGGATCTGGATGCGCGAACCAAGGCGCAACAAGACTTTTCTGGTGATGTCCGGGTGCTGATCTCAACTGATGCCGGCGGTGAAGGTTTGAACCTGCAGTTCTGCCATGTGGTTGTCAATTTCGACATGCCCTGGAACCCCATGCGGCTGGAGCAGCGGATAGGCCGCGTTGATCGTATCGGACAACCTCATGTGGTGCGGGCCATCAATCTGGTTCTTGAAGACACGGTCGAGCACCGGGTTCGCCAGGTGCTGGAAGAAAAGCTGGAGGTCATCGCCCAAGAGTTCGGTGTAAATAAAGCGGCGGATGTCATCGACTCGGTGGAAGTGGAGCCAATCTTTGATGAGCTGTTCGTACATGGTCTGCAGAACCCGAGCCGTATTGACCAGGAATGCGATGCGGTCATCGACCAGGTACGGGATAAGGTGTCAGCAAGCTGCAAGGGTAGCGATCTCCTGACGGAGGACTACACCCTGGAAGCCGATGATGCACGCAAATGGCGTGATCACCCAGCACAATATTGGCTAGAGCGCGCCATCACCTCGGGGCTGCCGGCACGTGGTGGTGAGGCTGAAAAGTGCGGTGAGTCCTGGAGAGTGAAGTGGCCGGACGGCAGTGAGTCACCCCGTGTTTGCTTTGATGCACGAACCGCTGAACAGCACCCCGAGATCGAGTGGATCACGCTGGAGGACGCTCGTGCCCGCGCGGTCATCAGTGAATTGCCGCGCTGTGTGGCGGGCCAGCCTCTGCCGATGGTTTCGATGCGTGGCCTGCCTGAAGCGGTTATCGGTGTGTGGTCGCTTTGGGAGATCAGTCTTGACGCGTCCCATGTGTCTGAGCGATTCAGCCGTCGTCGCTTCCTGCCCGTATTCATTACCGATGATGGTCGCAGCTTTGTACCTACGGCCAAGCGAATATGGGATTTACTGCTGACAGAGCAATTGATTCTCGCCCCTGAGTTGGAAATGGAACAAGCCGACAACGACTTTGAAAACGCTTTGGCCGCTGCCAGGGGGCAAGGTGAACGATTGTTTGCCGGATTGAAGGAAGAGCACCATAGCTGGCTTGCCGAGGAGCGCGAGCGAGCACGCTATGCCTTTGAAGCCAGATATCAGGCCATCGGTCGCATTGGACTTCCTGCTGTGAGGGAGCACAGGCGCAAGCGTTTGGATGCGGAACATGAAGCGCGCATGGCGGCTCTGCTTGAAGCCGAACAGGGCACTCCGGAACTCAATGCAGTATTGATGTTGCGGATTGGCAGTGTCGGGGGGAATGCAGCGTGACGAATTCTTCCTGGGTAAACTGTATTCTTGGAGAGTTCCAGTCTGATTTATCTCGACTGTGGATTGTCTCTGATCCGGATGGCGTCTTGCTTGATGAGCACGTCCTGGCGGGCTTGCGTGAACGTGGCTTTGAAACGCTGCTGTTCGAGGACAGCATAGCGTTTCGCGCCGAATACGAAGAGCGCTACCGTACAGCCTGGGATCAGGGAGAGGCACCACCGTCCGATGCACTCATTTTGCATCTGCGAGGACATCAGGCCGGCGAACTGCCCTGGGACTACTTACGTCATGGGCGCCGCTTAAGCCTGAGCCTGGCGGAGCTACTGCCAAAACTCAGCTATTCGGTAGTGCGGCAACTAGACAACGAGATGTTGCCTTCCTTGTTCGAAGCGCAGGCTCAGCATGCATCACAAGTCCTGGGAGAAGCAGCCACCAAGGAGTTTGTGCTTACACATATCTTTGAACTAAGCCCCCATCTGATAAAGCAGCCTGAACACTTTTGGCGAGAATTGCTGCGTTTGCACTATCGCGAGTCTACACTACCCACGGTGCTTGCTCAGTATGTAGAGCAGGTATTGGGTAGCCAGAGTGCATTCAGAGACGCTCCTATCGCCGAACTCTTCTCGAATAGGAGCCAAACCCTGCGAGTAGTTCAGGATGCCTGGTATCGCTACTTGGAAAAACATGGGCTTACTGGAAACCGAGTCGGGGAGCCATCACCGCCGGAATTAAACGTTAAGCTGGAAATTCCATTTAATCACCATGATGTCTGGCTGATTGTTGATTCCATGTTCCTGGATGGCACATTGCACCCGCTGGAAGTATCGGGCATATCGGACGCCTTGCCTAAATGGGCCAAAGTGGGGGTAGTCCAGAACCCGCTTGCGATGCGCACTCTGGTCCTGGACGGTATAAAGGCCCTGGAGGATGAGATTCCTGGCATTGATTCGAGCCATCGTGACTGGGCACATTTTGCCCGCCGTCTCGGCGAGATCATTTCGCGCTTCAACGGCCTGGATGCCAGCCGTGCGGCAGGCCTGAGGAATGATCTTCTGGCCTTGCAGTGCCAGGCTGATACTCAGCTACAGGGATGGTTGGTCAAGCACTATTCGGATTTGCCTTCCTTGCCGGTCGTGAAAGGACCGATCATGTTGCATCATGTTCCCCGTTTTCTGTCGATACGACGAGAACATGGTGAACAGAAAATCGCGCTCCTTCTGTTCGATGGATTGGCCATCGATCAGTGGATTCAGGTCCGGGAGAGCGTCACCAAGGCTCAACCTCGACTGATGTTCGATGAGCAAGCCTGTTTTGCCTGGCTGCCAACTTTGACATCCGTCTCCAGACAAGCCCTTTTTTCTGGTCTACGTCCTCGTGAGTTTGCCGACAGTATTGAAACGACATCCAAAGAACCGGGACTGTGGGATCGTTTTTGGCGAGACCATGGACTGACTTCCAGGGAGGTTTTCTATCGCAAAGCCATCAAACGAAATGATGATTTGCCTGACCTGGAAGCTGAGTTGTCTAATCCTGCTGTCAAAGTGGCTGGTATTGTTGTCGATACCGTAGACGAAATGATCCACGGTGCGGTGCTTGGCAAATCCGGTGTGGCCGCGCAAATAACGAAATGGTGCGAATCGGGGTTTATTGAAAGACTGTTCCAGATTCTGCTGGGCAATGGTTTCAGTATTTACCTGACAGCGGATCACGGCAATGTAGAAGCGGTTGGCATAGGTCGACCGAACCAGGGCCTTGCTCCTGAACTTAGGGGTGAGCGCGTACGTGCTTATCGTAGCGAAGCGCTTCTCGCTGAAGCCTTGGCCGCGAATCCGGATGCTTTTAATTTGGATGTTGGCGGTTTGCCAACGGACTTTATGCCGCTTTTTGCTGGAGGCCGCGGAGCCTTCGTACCGAAAGATGATCAAATAGTAGTGCACGGCGGGCCATCCGTTGAGGAGCTGATCGTGCCGTTTGTAAAAGTGAGCTACGTAGATTGAATACCATGAAACCCTCGGCACCTAAAATCGGCTTTGATCGCTTCGTACCGCTCGAATGGGCGACGGCAGCGCTTGAAGTCCGTGCCGAGTCGAATACCCTGGATGGTTTGAACACTTTGCTGGATCAGGCGGAGCTTGGCGTTGCCGCCCGCAAGAAGACTCGTACAGTACTCAACCGGCTTTGGCTGGAACCACGCCCAGAACTGAAGGCCTTCGCTGATCGAGGAGTTGCCATCCATAAAGCTGATCCCAATACTCCCATCGCGGCACTGACTTGGGGGATGGCCATAGCAACCTACCCGTTTTTTGGCAGGGTAAGCGAGCTGGTTGGGCGACTTTCCTCTCTGCAGGGTGACTGTGCTTCGGCGGAAATTCATCGTCGTATGAGTGAGAGTTACGGCGAGCGCGAAGGCACCTATCGAATGACAAACATGGTCTTGCAGTCGCAAGCAAGCTGGGGAGCAATCGAGCGTGTTGAGAAAGGCAAGCGATTGGTACGAAAACAGCCGATCGTAGTCAGAGATGAGCAGGCTGTAACTTGGCTCATCGAGGCGGCATTGATGTACACGGGGAAGGCACTGCCGGTGTCTGGCTTGTCATCATTGGCAGTGCTTTATCCATTCATGCTCGACCAGCCATTAAGCTACCTTGTCTCCAGGGGGGCAGGCCTGAGTGTGAGAGCAGAAGGCGCTGGCAACCAGTTCGTACATTTGAGTGCCACCACATAAGGTGGTCTTCAATTCATGAGCCGGATGAGCTGGCTCAAGGATCGTCAGGGTCGCCCATGTCATGACGCCACTCGTTCTTGTCGTACAGGCCAAAGCCAGAGTGACCTTCACGCCACTCTGGCTCTGCTTCACTGGCATCATTCGAGTTAAGCGCAGCCCAAACGACCAAGGTGCCTACAAGTAGGAACCCGACAATCCAGAACCCCGTGATCAGCAAGGCACCGAGCACTCCGAACTTGAGGCCCCATAGCAACAGACGTCCCACACCAGCAGGCAGTCCTTTCGCAGCCAGCCAATGAATAGCTCGCGTCTCGCGACGAGCAACACCACGCCACATGCGCCCCAGCCATCGACCGGCGCGCTCGGTTTTCGTAATCGTCGGTGTTGCTTTCATCGCTTTAACCTCTTGGAGGGCTATCGCTTCTCCTTCGTCGACCAGTCGGATCGGCTTGCTGCCACGAGACTTTCCCAGTCATCCGGTGGGTTGCCACGCTGGAGCATCTTCTCGAACACCGCGTAGGGGTCAGACTTGCTGCCCGACGACCGTAACGTCTGTTCATCATTGACCCAGGCAAACACGATGGTCTTCGACCTGGAGTCGTAGCGGAAGAACAGCCGGAAGCGCCTTCCGATCTTGGCTCGCCGCCAGTGCCGGTGCTTTAGCCCTAGCGTGTTGCCCTGCCGGTATTCATCTCGCCCTGGATCTCTGGGCACGATCTCCAGGATCAACTGCGTCAACGCCCTGAACAATTTGACGTTAGCGTTACTCTCGTAGCCTTTCGGGTCACTCCGCTGAGCCCGCTCGGCGGCGGCGTGCAGCTTCTGCAATTGCTCCACGATGCAGTCGTGGAACAGCAGTATCCATCCATGGCGCTGCATCAAAGGGCTACTTCGCCTTCGATATCCTCATTGAGATCCACCGGGTGCTCCAGATTCGCCAGCATGGCCTGGGCGAGATCGTCCGGCAGGTTGCCAACGTGCTTGCCCTGGCGGATGTCCTGTTCCAGCAATCCCAGGAAGGCACCGATGGCCGGGTCTTCATGTTCGGCGTCGGCACGGGTGACGATCACTTCGCCGCCGCGCAGCTCAAAGGACACCTTGCCCCCGGTGGTCACACCCAGGGCCTGTCGAATTGCCTTGGGCAAGGTGATCTGCCCTTTGGAAGTCAGGGTAGCTTGTTCATGGATACCAGGCATGGTCAGGCTCCTGTCGGTGATACTCATGCCTATAGAGTAAGGATTATTCCTTACCTTGTCAATCCTGGCTTCCCTCGGTGTATTTTGCGGTCGCATGGCCCCCTCCTGCTGTTGCTGAAAGCACCGAGGGTAGACAAGGTACAGCCTGCCTTCCGCAAACAATACGGAACCGCACGAATCCTATTTATTGTGGCTGGATACCATGGGCTAACTTATACCCGAGGGCTAATCAAGGGCCAAAGGGCTGGGAAGGGGCAAGGGAATGGTAGGAAGGGGAAAGGCTCTACCCGAAAAGGCCAAAAGGCCCCAGCCCGGTCACACTGTTCGGGGTTTCAGATGTTTTCCCTGTTCCAACGTAAAAGCGTCCGCCTGACCGCCGGCGCACCACAAGCCCCCGTCTCGGAGATGCCCAAAGGGCTGACGCGACCTGAGTCGGCCGCGTCTCTGCTGGCAACGCCTCGCCGGCGGAAACTGCTGGAACACATCTGGCAGCGGACGTCATTATCTCGTCGTCAATTCAACACTCTGTATCTGGCACCCCTGGAACGCTACGCTGAACTGGTCCAACAGTTCCCAGCCTCCGAGGGGCATCACCACGCCTATCCTGGCGGAATGCTCGACCACAGCCTGGAAATCGTCGCCTATGCACTCAAACTGAGGCAGTCCCACCTGTTGCCTGCCGGTACAACTCCGGAGACCCAGGCCGCCCAGGCGGAGGCCTGGACCGCGGCCACCGCCTATGCGGCGCTGCTGCACGACATTGGCAAAATCGCCGTCGACCTGCATGTGGAATATGCCGACGGCTCCATCTGGCACCCATGGCACGGTCCATTGCAGCGGCCATACCGGTTTCGTTATCGCAAGGACAGGGAGTACCGCCTGCACAGTGCCGCTACTGGACTCCTGTACACCCGGCTGCTCGATCGTGAAATCCTTGACTGGCTCAGCCAGTATCCCGATCTGTGGGCTGCCTTGCTGTATGTCCTGGCGGGGCAATATGAACATGCCGGCACCCTAGGCGAGCTGGTGATACAGGCCGACCAGGCTTCGGTTGCCCAGGAGCTCGGTGGCGATCCCGGCAAGGCGATCGCCGCGCCCAAATATACCCTGCAGCGGAAACTGCTGGATGGCCTGCGCTATCTGCTCAGGGAAGAGTTCAAACTTAACCAGCCCCAGGCTTCCGATGGCTGGCTGACCCAGGATGCATTGTGGCTGGTGAGTAAGACCGTTTCCGACAAGCTCCGCGCCTATCTGCTGTCCCAGGGCATTGAAGGCATACCCTCCAACAATACGGCGCTGTTCAATATCCTGCAGGACCACGGCATCGCACAGCCCACTCCAGACGGCAAAGCGATCTGGAAGGCGACCGTGACCAGCGATGGGGGCTGGTCACACAGCTTCACCTTTCTGAAGCTGTCTCCGGCTGCAATCTGGGAAGCAGCCGACCGACCACCTGCATTCACGGGGAACATTGAGGTCGATCAAGGGGAAGAGGATACGCCTGCACCCAGCGAAGGGAATGCCGGCCATCATGTACCTGACGCCGATCTGGATCAGTCTGGGTCGGCAGAATCAGTTATGGCAGACGATGGCGTAAACGCTCTGCTCGACCTACTGGATGACTCCTCGGCACCTACAACAGCCGACCCGCCGCAACCTCCAAAAGAAGAGTTCGTCGCTCCAGTGCCGGATGAGGAGCCAGAGCGGAGAAATGCCTCACCTTCCGGCGAACACTTCATGGAATGGCTACGTCAGCACATCCAGGCTCGAAAACTCATCATCAACGACGCCAAGGCGCTGGTGCACACCGTAGACGGTACCGTGTATCTCGTCAGCCCGGGGGTGTTCCAGCGTTATGCCCAGGAGCATCCCCAGATAGCGAAGCTTGCCAAGACAGAGAAGCTCTCAGACTGGCAGTGGGCTCAGAAGAAGTTCGAAAAGTTGGGACTGCACCGCAAGCAAGACAATGGGCTGAACATCTGGACTTGCGAAGTCACCGGGCCACGCAAGTCGCGGCGGTTGCATGGCTACTTGTTGGCAGATGGCTCGGTGTTGTTCAACGAACCAATTCTAAATAATCCGTATTTGACGCTTTCGGTTGGCGAAGCTCAGTCCAACAGTGGTGCTACATAAAGCTTAGCCCGCTCTGCGAGCACGAGCACCAATCTTCTTGGATGTCGGCTTGGAAGCTGACTCAGATGTATTTACAGCCGCCTCTTCTGCTGCCGAAAGATAATCAGCCCATGCCTGCATCATTTCACGGCGCTGGGAGAGCAGGATTGCCTTATTGTAAGTTGCGCGCACCTTGTTGCTTTCGACGTGGGCTAGCTGGCGCTCAATGGCATCGGGACGGAAACCCTGCTCGTTGGCCCAAGTGGAAAAAGTGGTTCGCCAACAGTGGGGTGTTGTTCTCGGCCCCAGATTCATGTCACGCATGGCATACGACAATCTGTTGGGCGTCGTGAACCCCTTGCCGCTACGGTGAGGAAACAGATAGCGCCCACCTTCGGTAATTGGCCGAAGGTCTTCGATCACCTGGATTGCCTGATCAGAAAGAGGGCAGACGTGGTCGCGTCCGGCTTTCATCTTCTCCCCCGGTCGGCGCCATACTTGTTCCTCAAAATCAAACTCGTTCCACTCTGCATCGGCTGCTTCGCCGGGTCGGCAGGCAGTTAGTGCAATGAGTCGCAGACACAGGGCAGTTTCTGGGTAGCCACGGTAAGCCCGAAGCTCTCGATAGAAGGCGCGGGTCTGCTCGGCGGTCAAGACGGCCTTGCTTTGGCTGGGAGGTATCTTGAGCAGTCCGCGCAGCGTTGGTATCGGGTTGGCGTCGGCCAAGCCCCGTACGATTGCATACTCAAAAATTGCGTTCAGGTCGCCCTTCACATGAATCCCGGCCCAGGCACCGTGGGCTTTGCAGGCCTCCAGGACGGGACGTATCTCTTTGACTCCGATCTCACTGATTGGAATCTCGGCCAGCTTCGGTGCGAGGTATTTCCGGATACGGCTTTCCTTGGCGCGGTACGAGCCTGGCTTGTAGCTCGCTTTCACCTCAGCCAGATAAGCAGCCGAGACTTTGGCAAAAGAGCTTTCCATGGCTCGCTTGCGTTCTTCGAGTGTCTCGATATTGCGCCGCTTTATCTCTTGGCGGTCGTGCGATGGGTGAATGCCTTGCTTGACGAGCTGCCGTGCCGAGTCCCGCTCCGTTCGGGCATCTGATAGGCCTACATCAGGGTAGGGGCCGATAGCGTAAAGATTCTCCTTGCCATCAATGCGGTACTTCCAGCGCCAGAGCTTGCTGCCATTTGGTTTGACCAAGAGGAACAGGCCGCCGCCATCACTGAGCTTATACGAGCGTGATTCCGGCTTCGCCGCCCTGACTTTGAGTTCGGTAAGTAGATCCTTTGGCATTGGCACCTCCAGGATGGGGGAGGCGGTACCCCCAAAATTTTTGAGCAGTACCCCCAACTGTACCCCCAAAAATCCTGGAATGCAAAATCCAACAGTAGACGTCGGCGGCTCAGAAGACCCAGGCTTTTTCAATGTAAGCTGTTGATTTTACGTTATATGCTTAGTCTATGGGTGGCTACTAACGTCTACTGAGGTATAGGAGAAATGATCAAACGTTAATCAGACTACCGCTACGAAGTGTATGACCTGGCGCTGACCGGCGAGGTGCTGCTGTCCTACAAGATCGTCGACTTCGCGACGTCGGAGGTGGGCGAAGCACGCACCGCAAGGGCCAGAAATACCATCGATGATCGCTGGGTGCCCGGTGATCCCGGTAAAGGCGTGCCCGCCGACCCGGTCGAGTTGCCCAGTCAGCAGCTGTTCAAGCAGGAACTTCTTGATGGCGCTATCGAGTCCCTCATTGCCGGACTCGAGCAGGAATTGGGTGAGGGCAAACAGGCCTATCTGCAGCGCGCCCGCAATGCGGCACAGGATGGGGCGCGAACCCGCGCGATTGAGAACTACATTCGCTTTCTGTCTGCGGGGGCCGATCTACTGGGGCCCGAGGCGCAGGAAGCCAATGACTATGTTTACGAAGAGCTGGGTATTCAGTTGATAAAACGCCGGCGCTGACATCCGGCAGGGAGGGGAGCTATGAATCGTGCGCTACAAAGGATCGCGGTTCTCGGGTTGGCTGGTGCGCTGTCGGTTGCCCCATTTGCTCAGGAAAACACCGAGAATGAATCCACTCGCCTACCGTCTTCGGTAAGTCCCATCAGCGCTATCACCGGCCAGGCCGCTGGAACGGGAGCCCCCACGGGCAACGCGGGCGGCACAGCATCGACGCCAGCTCCGGCAGCTCCGGCAGCACCCACAGGGCCGGGCGAGGGCTTCTACACCCATCCGCTCCAGCAAGATCCGCAGGCCATTGCCACTTCTAATGAGACGCTGCGAGCCAAAGGTGCGGAGTTGCAGGCCCAGCGCCAGCAAAGCTCCATGAGTAGCCAGACACAGCAGGCCTGGGACCGCTGGTCGAGCGGTGATTACTCCAAGTTACCTGCGGCAGATATCGACGCGGCGAAGAAGCGTGACTTCCTCACGCTGCAACGTGACTGGGAGAGTGTTCAGGTCGAGGCGCATAAAGGCAATATTTCACCCGAAGCGAACAAGAAGTTTCTCGACGCCCATTCCGTTGATCTGCAGCAGCGCTACAAGGCCGCGGCCGAGGCAAACGGTCTCGAGGTCAAGCTACAGGATCCATCAGGTCAACCCAAAGTTTTCTCTGATGTGGACATCCATGGCTACCCCAAAGGGGCCGGCGAGAACGGCTGGAAGCCGGGTCAGGCCGGGGAGATGAGCGCGGAGCAGTTTAAAGCGGCGCGCGATGCATTCAATGACAAGTTCAATGCCGACCTCAAGGAGGTCGGCCTTGCCACGGTAAATAAGGTGGATGCCAAAGGCCTTCCCGACAGTCCTTCTCGACGCATGCGCGTCGATCTCATGCCGATCACCGAAGACAAGCAGTTGTTCCAGCAGGTCGAAGCACATATCAATCCCGAAGGCGGGGTGATGTACCAGTGTACGAACGCGGTGTGTCAGGAAGTGGCAAACCGTCGCACGGCACCCGATGGCAGCAATCTGGGGGACGCGACCTCATCGTCCACGAAGGCGGATTACCTCAATGAGCAATATCGCCAACAGCGAGGCCATCGCCGGGAATCGGAACACCTGTTTGAAGAGGCGATGGCGATTAAGAATAACCCCAATGCGACACCCGAAGATCTTGCGCGAGCCGATCAGATGATCGAGATGGCTCAGGGCGAAGGCAGCTCGTTGGTAGGCAAGTACGAGGAGCGGGGCAATCGCACCGTCGATCAGCAGGCCCGTAATGCCGGCGTCGAGGGCGTGGACGGCATGGACGTGAACCAGCGACGACAGGCTGCGATCGATGCCGTCGGGAATACCCGTGATCATACGGTAACGAGAGAATCAGCCGATATTCTGGCAACCAGCGAAAACGCGATTCGCAATCAACAGATGGAGGGGGCCCGCGCCATGGCCGCCGACGGTAAGCTCAGCGATGCGGCCGAAATGGGGCGCAATGCCCTGGATGCCAATACCAAAGGCGAGATACTGGAAGCGGCGCGGGAGGGAGCCTACGCCCGACACCAGGAACGACTGCGCCAGGCTCATCCGGACTGGGATGCCGCTGATATCGAAGCGGCAGCGCGGGCCGCCGCCAACGATGATGCCGCGCGCATTGCCCAGGAAATGCGCTCGCAGACTCCAGACGTGCAGACGCCAGAAAAACACCGCTGGGACATCAATGAGAATCCCAACCGCGGCATAGCCGATGCGGACGCGATGGTAAATGCCTCCGGGCAGGACGCCCGTGATCTGGCAGCTGTCGAAGAGGCTCGCGCCGCCCGTCAGGCCGCAAACGCGGATGCGCCAAGCATTGGTACTCAGGCGCGTCAGACCGTCGATGCCGCCGGACGTTTGGTTGATGCAGCAGCACTGGGAGCCCAGATTGGCGAAGCCGGGGTACGCCAGGCGGGCAAGGCGGTGGATGAAAACCGTGACTTGAATGCCTGGGATGCAGGCGAGGCAGCCCTGGAGGCAACGGGTGCGACGGGAATGTACGCGTTGGGTAACCGCATCTCTCGCGAAGTGCTGATCGAGGTGCAGCGAGGCAATATTCCGCCGCACATGGCTACCGATGTCATCGCGGCCAGAATGGTTGCCGAGGTTGGGGATGCAATGTTGGTCGATCCCGTTCGTCGGGCGATAGAAGAAGAATGGAAGGCCGCGGAACGAGAGGGCAGGGAACCTTCTTACGTGTCAGCCGGTGCCGATGCGGCGGTAGAAATTGGCGGGAATGTCACTGGGATCACTCAGATGGCCGATGCCATCTATGAGCCGGGCACCTGGGAGTCGCGAGCCGATGCGGCCGCCCAGGCCGATGCGTTGCAACAGTACCTGGGGGACGAGGCCCGGTGGGCAGACAAAAACATTTCGCGCTTGCAGCGGGAACTCGAAGATTTGAGTCTCAACGGAGACCTGGGTGATCCGGCGACGCTTGCAGCCATTCGCGAGCGGGAAGAGAGTCTGCGCGCCGAGTATGACCGTATGGGGCGGGTACGCGATGCGGCAAACCGCAATAGCGACAGCCTGTCTGCTGAAGCGCTGAGTGAAGTTAACGCGCTCGCGCGATCCCAGACCAATCCTGAAGATATGATCGATTACGTCGAGCAGAATGTGCGCGAACGCCGTGGTAGCGGGGACGAACTGGCCGACGCGTTCGCAGCCCTTGGGGATGACGAAGCAGGAAGCTGGGAGGGTGATCTGCGGCCGGATAACACGCGGTTCGCCGATGCCTTTGCGGCAGCCGACGAAAGTAGCCAGTCTTCTGAGCAGGCAGAGGTCGCGTTGTCGTCTACCGAGCGCGAAGTTGGCGCTACGGATCTCTCGCGGGTATGGGCCCGTGAAGACGCGCAGGAGGCCGCAGAAGAGCTCGCACGGGTCGAAGGTGCGGCCCGTGATCAACAAACGCTGGCCGATGCCTGGAATAGCACGCTCGACAATGTAGAGCGCAATGCGACGGCGCAGACGCAACAGGGGCAGCAGCAGCTTGCCGCGGCTCAGCAACAGGGGCAGGCGGCGGTCGCTGCAGCAGCAGCGCAGGGCGATCCGCGCATGTCGGCGTCCGATTTCAATGACCGCGTACAACAGCTCGACGACGAAGCGGAGCAGTTGGCTCAGCAGCAAATGGATCAGATGATGGGTAAGGGCGGAGCCAATGGTCCGATCGATCCGAACCAGGGAGGTCAATATGGCGGCGCAGCCATCGCGCAGGCCGCAAGGGGTGATGAAACCGGCTTCGACCAGCGCCAGGCCAGCTGCAATGATGTAGTGAAAAGCGGTGGCAATGCACCCGCGTCTGTCGCGATCAGTGGCGCCGGCTTCGGTGGCTCCGCTACGCTGACCTGGGATCACTACGGGGTAAAAGATCGCATCGCCGTGTTGTCGGGCGGGTCCGTGATCTTCGATTCAGGTTGTGTTCCGGATGAGGGCTCCACATCGATTGCCGTAGGTGGTCAGGTCAAGGTCATCGTGGAGCCCAACTGTGAGCAAACCAGCAGTTCCCAGTGGGAGTTCAAAGTGGCGTGCACCGCAGCGGTGGCCCAGCAGTGATGCGAGTCCTGCTGCTGGTCGTACTGCTTGTCGTCGTACCGACCTTGAGTGCTGATGTATTCACTGGCGTAGGACAGTCGGTCCTGATCGGCGATCAGCGCGCCGATGCCGAACGACTCGCCATGGACGTGGCGCGCAGCGACGCGCTCAAGCAAGCGATAAAGGCCTACGCAGCCGACGGGGGCATTGATGAACATGCTCTCAATGCAAAACTTGGGCAGCTGCTGTCCACCCAACGTGATTTTCTACGCGGTGAGCGTTTGCGCAACGCTCAGTACGATGCGCCATTGCTGAAGATCGAGCTGGAGGTAGATGTCGACATGGATGGCTTGGCCCGGGCGCTCGGTTTGCAGGGGCTGGCCACGCGCTCAGAGCAACTGGCCCGTCGCGATGCCCGGCCGGTCACAGTCGTGATTGTCGCTGAGGAGCTTAATGGCAGCATGAATTCGTTCCCCTACAGTGCTGGCATTGTTCAAAAACAGTTACTGGCCGCCGAATACGATTTGATCGACAGCACTGTCGCCGCTCGCGCAGCGAAGCACGATCAGGCGGTGCAGGCGTTGTTCAACAATGACCCGTCATCAGCTCAAGCCCTGGCGCTCCAGTTCGATGCGGGGCTCATGGTGACGGGGCGCACCGTGGTGCAGGCTTCGGGCCTGTCGGCGGGGGGGATGTCTTCCTACGGTGCCAACGTCGCGCTGTCTGCGATCGCGGCAGATAGTGGCAAAGTACTCGCCACGGCAGCGGCGGATGCCAACTACCCCCATGTCAACGCGATCACCGGCTCGCGTCTGGCGGCTGAAGCAGCAGCGGTCAAAGCCATTACACAGCTGCTTCGGGAATTGGATGCGCTGGAGCAGGGCACGCAAAACGCACTCAGAATGACGGTCGAGGGGATCAACTTTCAGCAACTGGCGATTCTGAAAAAATTGCTTGCGAGAGATTTTCCCGAGGTTGTAAATATTCAGACCCGAGGCTTCGGCGGCGACATCGCCCGCCTGGATGTGGCCTTGTCGGCGCCGGCAACGAACTTCGCAGAAGCGCTTGCGGCCAAGGATTTTGGCGCCTTTCGTCTGCGGGTGCTGAGTCAGAGCTCGGGCAAACTGGATGCTACCGTGGTAATGCGCTAATCCCCCGGCCTTACTGGGAGGGTTCATTGGCTGTTTTCCAACGCTTCAGCGCCTTTTCACAGGGATCGCCCCGCAGCAAAAAACGGCCAATGAGTGGCTTGGCGATCACCGTGAGGCCACCCGTGGCCACGGCTGCACCGCCAGCCAGGGCGGAATGCTTGATGTCCAGTCCCAGCGTCGGTTTGGAGAGCGTGCCCGCGATCTGCACGTAGGGATTGACCAGGCTGGCGGCGCTGAACCCCAGGCCTTTTCTGGCCTGGTTGTCAAAACGTATCGCCAGGGTTTCATCGCGCAGGTCGATGACACCTCGCGCCGACATGTCCACACGACCTGTGCGAAATACAAAGCCGGGATCGAGCCTAACGAGACCGTCCTGTGCTCGCATGGCAAGTAGTGTGCAGCTCACTTTCATGTCGGTACTGGTCGTTTCGAGTCCGGGCAGCAGCGCGCCAAAAAACTGCGCCAGGAATGATTCCGTGGCAAAGCTGTAGCCCACATTACTGACTGTGCCCGGACCGCCGGTCAGCAGTAGCTCGCCGTTGAGGCTGGCAGCGAGCTCGCGGTAGCTCGTGCCCTGCATTGTCAGTTTCGAATCAATACGGTGTCGCGGCAACGTCTCGAGACTTGTTCCCTGTGAAGTAAGACCAAGTGCCAGGTCCTCTACACTCAGTTCAACGTCGATCATCGCCTCGGAATCCGGGACGCTGATGTTGGCATCGAGGGCGAGCCGGCCTCGACCGCCTGAGAGGCGCTGAATATGCAGACGTTGGTTACTGCCAGAACCCTTAAGACTCAGTTGCGCCTCGCGCACAAGCGGGGCTTCCGTGAACCTGGGGTCTGGTAACCCAAGGTCGCCGGTGATGATTTCGATATCTGTCTGCCAGCCGTCCAGCAGTGTCAGCGGTAAAGGAGTGTCCGGTATCAGAAAGTTGTTCTGCGCGTGCGCCTCGGCGCTCACGGCGTCCTTCTGCTGAGACTTCCAGGCGGAAATCCAGCGGGGAACTTCGGCTCGAGGAATATGCAACCGCGCATAAACCTGGTTTGGATCAGTCAAGCGGATGTCCCCGTTGAGCTGCGAAGCACCGACAGTCAGAGTTTCAATCTCCAACTGCATCGATCCCTTCTCCAAAGCTCCGTTGAGCCGCACCTCGTAGGGAAGGTCGCCCGAAGGCAGGAGCGGGGAGTGACCCAACCTTTTTACGTCGCTGCCTTCGCCCGTGATGGTGAGAAGGGTGGAGTTGGATTGCCTGGGAAGTTGGAGCTCGCCGCGCAGGAGTGCGCTCTGGGCATCCGCGATGGAAAGCTGGATTTTCTGCGCGCTTTCGCCCCGGGTGCTCGCGCGTACGTGCAACGGGTGTTGCGGCGGTACGTAGAAGTCTGTCGCTGGAAGAAACTGCGCGGGATTTTCGATCGTGACGTCAGCCTCGAGCTGCGCGTCTGCACCCAGAGACAGGTCGGGTGGTAGTCGCAGTAGCGCGTTTCCACTGACGCCGTCCCCCTGTAAATCCTTGATCTGAACCGAAACCTGCCGGCTGTCTATCAGGGGTGCGAGAACAAAAGACAGGGAGCCGGGATCCTGGTTCTCGACCGCATAGCTACCGAGCAGTTGTGGAATGTCGCTCGCCGTCACCTCAAGCTGCAGATCGGATTTGAGGTCACCATTTGCCAGGATCAGACTGCCGTCGGTCTGCGACAGCTCAAGCCCCCCGAAGGACGCCTCTAAATCGCCGAGCTCAAGCGAGTAGGGTGAGCCGGTGGCCCGCAGGCTGATACGACCCGGAAGATCCCCAAGCGGATCGAGACCCAAATAATGGCTACTGCGAGCCAGGGAGTCTGTCTGCCAGCGCAGTGTCAGGTCCAACTCATTCAGGTCTGGCGGGACGCGCAGTCTGCCCTCGGCCTGCAGCGACATCTCGGGAAAGCTGAGCTGCAGGGATTCAATGCTCATGAATCCCGCGTCATCAACCTTCGCTCGGCCTTCACCGTTAAAGGACACCGGTGGAAGCGCTACGCCAGCCAGTGCGGTGACGGCGCCGGCGTCCGGACCAGAAAAAGCCCATTGCAATGTGCTGCCAGCGTAATGCGGGTGATCGCCCAACTGTCCTGACAGGTCGGCGACAACATCACCGATTCGCAGCGTTGCCTCTACCTGTTCCCGTCCACCAGCTAGTTCCTGCACTGTCAGGGACGCGGTATAGGCATCTGAAATCGTGGCGGGTGTCTCGAGAAGCTCCTGTACAAAACTGAAATCGTCACCTGCAACGTGCACAGAGATCTGCGCGTCGTCCACTGTCGGAAACGTCGGTATACGTACGTCGCCGGTGATGCGGTGGTCGCCTGCTTCGGCAACGATGTCGCTCAGATGAAACTGGGCGCCACGCCGGGTGAGAGATGCATCGACACGAAGGGGGACCTCCTCGGTGCTGCCCAGGTTCAGCGCCTGGGCCAGACGAGGCAGACTTGCGGCGTCCAGATCGAGAGACAGCTCGATGCCATCGCCGCTCCCGGGGTGGTCTATGGTGCCCGTCAGTTTGACTTCGAGTTGCTGGAGCTGAATGTCGGCCAGCAGATTAATGCCAGGATCGACATCGGTTACCAGCAGGTCCAGACGCATGGTTTCGCCGGCGTCGAGCACGGGTGACAGTGCAGCAACTCGCGGTGGCAAAGGGCCGGTCAGCGTGGCGTCGAGGGAGAGATCGGCGAGCCGGTGAACGTCGGGCAGGTCATAGTGGGCCTCGAGCGTCAGCTGATCCAGGGTAGCCTGGAGCTGTCCGTGAAGGTTCCTTCCCCGCAAAATACTATCGAGGTCGCTGCCATTTCCGTGCAGGGTCCAGGGGCGTTCCTGCAGCGTACCGTTGCCTTCCAGCAGTAGGCCTGTCGCTCTGGACTGCTGCGACAGGCGCTGGACGCGAAAATCGATATCGGCACCGTTGGGTCGATTGAGACTTTTCGCGTGAAGTTTGCTCAACTCGGCGTGCAGCACCACGATGCGTCGCTGGTCCTCGTCGTCGCTCTCGTCCGTGTCGCTTGCGAGTGCAGGCAGGCTGTTCTGTCCTTCGCCGTCGTGGTCCAGAACGAAGTCGAGGCCAGAAATCGACAATGCTGAAACGACAAGGGTATCGCTGAACAACGAGCGAGTGTCGACAGCCAGTTCGGCGGTGCCAATGGACAGCAGTGGTTCGCTGGTCGCCCAGTCCGCGTTGGCGAGGCTAAGCCCCTCGACGCGCAACTCGATAGCGTTGCCAACGCGCACATGCAACGGCCTGGTCAGCCGAACTTCTCGCTGCAGCTGCGCAGAGAGACGGGTTTCGATCAGGTTGTGTGCAAATCCGAGGCTGATGCCCCGATTCAGCGCAACGATTCCACCGGCCGTCAGTAGTAAAAAAAATCCCAGAACATAAGCGGCGCGTTTCATGTCATCACGCGATCAGGGCTGAGCGTCACTCGCCCGTTGCGCCAGCTGCTCGCCCGCGCGTCGACTGACAAGATAGAAAAGGGCACCTGAGACGACGATGCCCAGGCTGATCGTCGCTTCGACAGGCCGCTGGAGCACGATGTAGAGCAGGGTCCATCCCGTGATGCCGAGAAATACGAGGGGCGTCACGGGGTAGAGCCAGGTTTTGAAGGGGCGCTCCAGATCAGGTCGGCGCCAACGGAGAACGAATACCCCAAGCACGGTAAAAAACGTGTTGAGCGCCATGGTCGCTCCCGAGAACACGAGTATCCGATCGAAGGACGCGGTCCACAAAAACGCCAGAGCGACCGCCGCCTGCACGATCACCGCAGTCGCCGGTATACCGTCGTTGTTGACGCGGCCGAGGAGCCGAAAGAGCGGAAAGTCCTCACCGATACGGTGAAGGACGCGCGGCCCGGCAAGAATCATCGCGCTTACCGTCGAGACCAGAAGCAGGGCAAGTAAAACGCCCATGATGGTCGCCCCCGCCTCGCCGAAGGCGTAAGAGGCTGCGACATAGCCGACCTCGACCTTCCCGACCATCGCGTCCATCGGTGCAACGGCGAGGAATACGTAGTTAAGCAGCAGGTACGACAGTCCAACGACCGAGGTGCTGGCAATGAGGACTACCGGTAGCGACTTCTGCGGCTCATCGAGTTCCCCGCTGATATAGGTGGCGGCGTTCCACCCCGAGTAGGCGTAGTTCACGTAAATGAGCGACACGGCGAAGGCACCGGACAGTAGAAGGGCGCCATCGCCAGCGGCGGGCAGTAGCTGTGCGGGCTCGGGATTGTCGTTAAAAATCAGCGCCAGGGTCGCAAAGCCGATGATCAGGATGATCTTGAGCACGGTGAAAAGGTATTGGGTACTGCCCGAGCTTTTGTGGCTGCGGCTGTGGGCGAGGGCCAACACGATGATCAGGCCGGTCGCCAGCCAGATGGCAGATAGCTGCGGGAAGACCGCCGACAGATAGCTGCCGAAAGTCATCGCCGCCAACGCCGTAGGCGCTGCGAATCCAACCGTCGCCGACACCCAGCCCGAAATAAAACCGGCAATTGGATGGTAAATCTCGCTGAGAAAATTATATTCGCCGCCAGAGCGGGGCAGGGCCGCGCCGAGTTCAGCGTAGGACAACGCACCGCAAAGCGCGGCGAGCCCACCCACGGCCCACAGTGCCAGCAGCACTGGCACCGACTGAATCTCGACCAACTGAAAACCCAGGCTGGTGAACACCCCGGTACCAATCATATTGGCGATAACGATCGCCGCGGCAACGGAGGGGCGAAACCGCGTCACGAGCCGGTCACAGCACGGTGCCTATCGCCAGGGCGCCCAAAAACAGCGGTGTAAATCGGCGGGTGTGGGCGAAGGCGTTGGGAGCAAACCACAGGGGCCAGAGGTTTTCGGGAAACTCCTGGGGTCGCTGCGTGGGCTTGGTCCGCGAGAAGTTGCGGAGCTGGCGTACGAGAAACGGGGTGGCGAGAAACACCAGCAGCAGAATCCAGTGCTCGCGACCCGTCACTACCAGCAGTACGCAACCGAGGTACTGCGTAATTAGCATCGCCTGCACACAACGCCGCGCGAGAGACTCGCCCAGCAGCACGGGCAGCGTGCGAACTCCCTTGGCCGCATCAAACTCCAGCTTGTCGATATGTTTGCCAAACAGCACCGCCGTCGGACCGAGGGCGTAGAGCAGCCCCAGCCAGATAACGTCCTCGTTCCAGGTACCACTGACCACGTAGCAGGTGCCGCCAACCATCAAGGGGCCCCAGACCAGCAGAACGGCGGGTTCGCCAAGGCCGAGGTACTTGAGGGGCCATGTGTAAAACAGAACGAAAAACGCGCCGGCGAGCATCAGTGCGGCAGTCATACCGCCCCTGAGGCCGATCAGCCAGGCGCCGACTAGGATGGCCGCGAGCCCCGTGAGCACGATGTAGCGCATAAGCTGGGATGACGTGAGCAGCCCGTCCTCAAGCACGTGCACGCCGTACTGATTGCGGGAGTAATTGTCTTTGTCGATGCCACGACGGGAATCGGTGTAATCGTTGAGCAGATTGTTGGTCGCATGGGCAAGCATCAGACCCGCCAGACAGAGACCAAAGGCAAGGGGGTCGAAGGGAGCAAAACGGGCTGCCAGCAGGCCACCGAGCACGGCGGACATCACGGTCATGAGCAACACCGAAAATCGACTGGCGATCAGCCAGCGCGACATGGTGCCCAACTCTTCCCATTCCCCCTCGGCGAGTGAGGGAACCGTGACCAAAGCCTCTAACCAGCGCCGTTTGATGGTTCTACTTCCTTGTGCTGATGCATTCGACAAGAGGCAAAGTGTAGCGCGTTCACGCCGCGAAAACTGCGGTTTTGGGCCGCGAAATAGCCCCGGATGGGCAACAACACAAGGCTTGTTTGAGGCGGACGCTGCGCACGAAAAATACGCTTGAAAGGCCCGTGCGAGGTGTATAGAATTCGCGCTCCTTCTTTGGGGCCATAGCTCAGCTGGGAGAGCGCAACACTGGCAGTGTTGAGGTCGGCGGTTCGATCCCGCCTGGCTCCACCAATTTTCCCTCCAAATTTTAGTGATTTGCGCAGGCTGCGGGTCTGACTAGCCTCTGTCGGGTAAATGTCGGGGAGCTTGCGTAACCGACATTGGTAGAATCACTGGATACTCTCGGTTCGTAAGTGCTGGGGGAGACTATGATTCTCAAACAATTGCGAATAGGCCGCCATCTCTCGCAGGAGCAGTTGGCGCAAATGTCTGGCCTAAATGTCAGGACAATTCAGCGGATTGAGAGCGGACAAAACGCCAGTTTGGAATCGTTAAAATGCCTCGCGTCGGCGCTCGAAGTTGATATTGAGACTTTGAATCAAGAGAACTTCGCGATGAACACGAATACGGTGGGTTGGCAGAATCTTCCGTTTTGGCTGAAATGCTGGTTTTTTCTGAATTTCCTGAGCGTGCGTACGCGACGAAGTGTTGCGAGACGAATTTATGTCTTATCGCATGTATGCGGATTCACGTTCTGTGCGCTGGGCTTGGTTTACGAAGCATCGCTCGTCGGTGGACTAATTCTGCTCGCAAATGCGTACCTATTTGCGCTGTTGATTTCGCAGGGAGATAAGTACGGCATCTGGTACGACCCCGTAGAAACAACAATGTGAGAGTCGTTTTCTTCGGTCTGTCACCCTCTACAGTTAGCCAATGGCTATAGGCAGCAGAATACCGGTCTTTGAGAGAGGCTATTCGCGTAGGACATTCGCTGTCGAGTGATATCCAGTCGTGGCCGAAAGACGGCTCTCCGAACTGCTCCAACGGATGACCACACTATCCCTTAATTCGGTTCCAGATTGGTCTAAGCTGTGTAGTACCTAGCGACAATATTTCGGTAGCGCTTATGAGCAGGATTCCTTTGGGCGCCGGCCGTGACCAGTCGTTCAGCCTTCGCGGGAAGGGCATCACCAAAATTTACAAGACGGGATCGGTGACCATCGAGGCCCTGAGAGGAGTGGACTTCGAACTCGGGCCTGGCGAACTCGTCGTACTGCTTGGCCCCTCGGGGAGCGGCAAGTCAACGCTGCTGAATATTCTGGGTGGGCTGGACACGCCGACCGACGGCCAGCTTATTTTTGAAGACCACCTGCTCACGGATGCGAAGGAAAGCGAGCTCACGCTGTTCCGTCGTCAGCACGTGGGCTTCGTCTTTCAGTTCTACAACCTCATACCAAGCCTCACCGCGCGGGAAAACGTGGCCCTCGTGACCGAGATCGCAACTCAGCCGATGACGCCGGAGGAGGCGCTCACAATCGTGGGTCTCGACTCGCGTATGGATCATTTTCCGGCCCAGCTGTCGGGCGGTGAGCAGCAGCGAGTGGCGATTGCCAGGGCAATCGCGAAGCGGCCGGAGTTGCTGCTCTGTGACGAACCGACCGGCGCGCTTGATAGCAGAACGGGCATTCTCGTGCTCGAAGCCATCGAACGCGTGAATCGTGAGCTTGGCACCGCCACCGCGATCATCACGCACAATTCCGGCGTAGCGGCCATGGCCGACCGTGTGGTCAGCATCGGTGATGGCCGCATTACCGATGTTGTGGTGAACGAATCGCGGATGCCGGCGCGGGAACTGTCGTGGTAGTCCGTTGCGCGCACTGAACCGCAGGCTCAGCCGGGAGCTCTGGCGTCTGCGCGGCCAGGTATTGGCCGTAGCGCTCGTGATCGGCTCCGGGGTCGCGGTTCTCGTGATGGCGCTCTCAACGTTCGAAGCCCTGAGTGAAACGTCGGAGGCTTACTACGAGCGCTACCAATTCGCCGATGTGTTCGCTGGCGCGAAGCGAGTTCCGATCAGCGTTGCCCGGCGCATAGCAGCGATATCCGGTGTGCAATTGGTGCAAACGCGCATCGCCCGCTACGCCACCCTGGATGTCCAGGGCTTCGCTGAACCCGTCATCGGTCGTCTGACTTCGATCCCCGAGACCGGTCAACCCGTACTCAATCAACTCGCGCTCCGAAGCGGGCGCTGGATTCAGCCCGGCCGTCATGACGAGACAATCATCAGCGAACCGTTCGCCGAAGCGCACGCGCTCGAAGCTGGCGATACCTTCACGGCAATCGTAAATGGTCGCAAACGCAGGCTCACCGTGGTGGGTACCGCGCTGTCCCCTGAGTTCATCTACGCGCTTGGCCCGGGTGCGCTGCTGCCGGATGACAAGCGTTTCGGCATCGTATGGATGGGGCGCGAGGCACTCGAGGCCGCATATGACCTCGATAACTCGTTCAATGACCTTGCCGTGACCCTGCTGAGGGACGTGGCACCCGAGCCGGTTATCTCCGAAATCGACACACTGCTCGAGCCGTATGGTGGGGTCAGCGCCATACCGCGTGCTGATCAGTTGTCCAACTGGTTCGTGCGCAATGAATTGAGCCAGCAGCAAAGCATGTCCACGATCCTGCCGACCATCTTTCTCGGCGTGGCTGCCTTCCTGTGCTACACCGTGCTCTCACGGCTGATCACGACGGAGCGCAGCGAAATTGGTCTACTCAAGGCGTTTGGGTACAGCGACCTGGTCGTCGGCTGGTATTACGCGAAGTTGGTAATCGCAATCTCGCTTATCGGCGCTGCGATCGGCTGGATACTGGGCGGTTATTTCGGTCGTCTGAATACCCAGATGTATGCCGACACCTTCCGATTCCCGCTGCTCATCTATCGGCCGAGCGCGGAAGCGTTTCTGATCGCAGGCTCAGTGAGCCTGATAGCCACGTTGTCTGGAGCGCTCGTTGCCGTGCGTCGCGTCGTCAAGCTGCCCCCGGCTGAAGCGATGCGTCCACCCGCACCACCGACCTATCGACACGGCGTGCTGGCGCGCCCCGGTCTGCGCGACTGGCTGGACCAGCCAACACGGATTGCGCTGCGCCAGATCGGGCGCTGGCCCCTTCGCGCCGCGGTCACGACCATAGGCATCGCCGCCTCTGTAGGTCTGCTGATCATGGCTTTGCAGTGGGAGGATGCCATTGACTACATCGCCGACAAGTACTTTTTCGAGTCTCAGCATCAGACCCTGTCTATCGGGCTTACCGAGCCCCAGTCACTTGCCGCCGTGCGCGAGATGAAGCACCTGCCCGGAGTGATGGCCGCGGAACCATGGCGTGCTGTTCCGGCAGACCTCTCCGCCGGCACGCGACGGCACCGGGGTGGAGTCATTGGACTGGCGAGAAGCAATCGCCTGCAGCCGATTTACGACGACGCGACGGATACCAGAATTGCCGTACCAGAAGGGGGAATCGTTCTCAGCCGCTATCTCGCAGAGAAACTCGGCGTAGGCGTATCGGACTACGTCAGGGTGCACGTATTGGAGGGGCGACGGCCCGAGGGAGAGTTGCGCGTTGTTGCGGTGTTCGAAACGACCATCGCTATGCCAGCCTATATGGACCTGGATGCGCTGAATCGCTGGCTGGGTGAGCGGCCGGTAGCACAATACGTCAATGTTCTGGTCGACGCTTCACAGCAAGCCGCGCTGTTCTCCAGGCTTAAACAAACGCCGCGGGTCAGCGCGATTATGGTCCGCGAGGGCGCGCTGGAGGCGTTTCACGACACCGTAGGACACAACATTCTGATCTTCATCGGCATCTTCACGGGCTTTGCCATGGCGCTGGCCTTCGGCGTCACCTACAACTCAGCGCGCATAGCACTCTCGGAGCGTGGCCGTGAACTCGCCACGTTGCGTGTTCTGGGCTTCACGCGCGGAGAGATATCCTACGTGTTACTGGGCGAGGTGGCGGTGCTGATATTTCTCGCATTGCCGCTCGGTTGCCTCATCGGTTACTGGCTTGCGCTGGTTGTCGCGCGCACCTTCGACTCAGAACTTTTCCGGATGCCGTTGTCCATCAGTCCATCGAGTTACGGATTCGGGGTCATCGTCGCGCTCACCGCGACGGTTCTGTCAGCACTTCTCGTACGCCGAAGAATTGCGCGCCTGGACCTCATTCGCGTACTGAAAACCCGGGAGTAAACATGGCATTTATCGAGCGACGTTTCTTTTTCTGGGGCAGCCTGGCGGCGCTTCTCCTTATCGGCCTGTTCATCACCTTCCGACCGCGCGCAGTTATTGTCGACCTCATTACTATCGATCGAGGCCGGTTGGACATCACTGTGGCCGAGGAGGGTCAGACGCGCGTGCACGACGTGTACGTCTTGTCCGCGCCGATCGCCGGTCACATGCGTCGCCTCGACTTGCATGCCGGCGACACGGTCACAGCGCTCGAGACCGTCGTCGCGCGCATAGAACCGATTGATCCGGCATTCCTGGATCCGCGCAGCGAGGCGCAGGCCAAGGCCAACGTGCGTGCCGCCGAGTCCTCGCGGGCTCTGGCGCTTGCCGAAGTCGAGCAGGCACAGGCTGAGGTCGAGTTTGCGGAGCGCGAGCACAAACGGGCCAACCAGCTTATTCGGAACGGTACGATTTCGCAGCGCGATCTGGAGCTGGCAGAGAGGAATATTGATACCTCCCGTGCCGCGCTCTCTACGGCCATTGCTGCGCTTGACGTACGCAACTACGAACTGGAGCGCGCGCAGGCCGCTCTGGTGTCCCCGATTGATACCACAAAGTCGTTGGTCGACTGCGACTGCATATCGATTCGATCACCCGTCAATGGCCAGATCCTGCGTCTGCTGCAGCAGAGTGAAACCGTGGTGCCCGCCGGTGCGCCCCTCGTCGAGATTGGCGACTCCCGTAATCTTGAGATCGTCGTGGACCTGCTGTCTGCCGATGCGGTGAAGGTCGAAGCCGGCCAGCGCGCGATTATCGAGCGCTGGGGTGGCGACCGTGCGCTGGAGGGCCGCGTGCGTCTTGTAGAGCCCTTCGGTTTTACCAAAGTGTCGGCGCTGGGGATTGAGGAACAGCGCGTGAACGTGATCATCGACCTGGTGAGCGACGCAGCGGAATGGACGCGGCTGGCTCACGGGTACCAGGTCGACGTGAAAATCGTACTGTGGGAAGACGACGATGTGCTGACCGTGCCGTTACTCGCCCTGTTTCGTGATGGGGATCGCTGGGCTGTGTTCGTCGAGTCAGGCGGGCGTGCGGAACGGCGGTACGTGGAGATCGGGCGCCGCAACAGTCTGGACGCCGAGATTGTTGAGGGGCTGGAGGCAGGCGATCGCGTCGTGCTGTACCCGAGTGATCGGGTAGTGGCGGGCGTACGCATCGCCAAACGGGTCTGACTGGCCTCTGTCGGGTAAATATCGGGGAGATTGCGTAACCGATTTTAGTAGTATCGCTCGAGACTCCTGGTTCGTAAGCGCTGGTCTGCCGCCGTCTGCAATAATGCTACGGCAGTCTATCCACGCCCCTATCGTACACGGGACTTGCAAGTCCGCCCGCAATGAACTCAATCAAGCGTGTGACCAACCGCTCCGGCGAGTGTTCCTCGGGGAGTCGCTCGACGCCAGCAAGCCCCTGGAACGTCAGGTCGGTGGCGATGGTCCAACGTTCCATGAGGATATTTCGGTCGAGCATCGGCAGCGCCTTCGCGAGGAGTTCCCCGAAAACCTCGTGACTGTGTTCTACAACGTAAGCAACCTGAAGCTGAAAACTGGGATCTCGGTAAACCTGAAAAAGAAACTTCACGGCATACAAGCCTTCAACACGATTCTCGATGATTGGTTGTGCCATGGGTAGGACCAGCGCCCGGGCGATTGCGTAGACATCGGGCTCGTTGTCGCCGGTCAACTCATCCAGGAGTCGGCTGCGGGATCGAAGAAGCGGCGCAACCCTTCGCTCAAGAAGAGCGCGAATCAGCGCGTCACGAGTTCTAAAATGGTAGTGCAAAGCAGCGACGCTATAACCGGCCTCGGTATTGATTGTGCGCAGCGATACGCTGTTAAGGCCGTGTTCAGCAAATAGACGCTCTGCAACGTCAAGGATAACCGCACGGGCTCCTCTTCGCTTTTTAGTTTTTTGTTCCCGGGCTGGCGTCATACATCGTCCTTCAGGTGGCTGCGCCTAAAAATTTAAACCTATCACTTGATAAGTTAGTCCGCCAGCGGTAACTTATCAACCGATAAGTCATGGAATCCCCCTCATGCTGTTGAATGAAAAAATTGTTGTGATCTCTGGGATCGGTCCTGGCCTGGGTGCAAAGCTGGCAACCAATGCCGCCAAAGAGGGGGCTGTCGGGCTTGCGCTTTGCGGTAGGACCCCGCAAAAACTTGCGACCGTAGCGGAGGAAATTCGACGGGAACATCGCAGTGCCGAAATACTCGAAGTGATCACGGATATCCGCTCGACGACGAGCTGTCAGGCTGCGATCACCAGGATCAGAGACCACTACGGGCGTATAGACGCACTGGTAAACAACGCCTATGAACACGGTAGCTTCGAGGCTACGGAACAAGCCGACGTGGCGAAGTGGCAGCACATCTTTGCCACTAACTTGACTGGTACCATGCAGTTCACGCAGGCCGTTGTACCGGCTATGGCGTCGCAGGGCGGCGGCTCGATTGTCATGATCAACACGCAGGCGGTACGCAAACCCGTCGTGCTTCCCATGGGGGCAGAGGCGGGCTACGCGGCCTCCAAGGCGGCGCTTGCGACTGCAACGAAGTATTTGGCATTGGAGCTGGGTCGATCCGGAATCCGGGTGAATACCGCGCTGATGGGCTGGATGTGGGGAAAGTCGGTGCAGGAGTATGTCCGCTACATGGCCGATCAACGCGGCGTAAGCGAGCAAACCATCATCGACGAGATCCGCGCCGATATTCCCTTGAATCGAATCGTTACGGACGAAGAGTGTGCACGGGCAGCGCTTTTTTTGGCCTCGGACTACGCATCGGGTATCACCGGTGCGAGTCTCGATGTGAACGGTGGCGAGTTCATGCCATGAGTCGTCGCCGACGGGAAGCAGCAACGATTGATCACGAGATCTTCTCAATTGCCGAATCTAAAGGATTGTAATGATGACCCCTACTGAAGATGGTGGTAGCGAGCCGATATCGCAACAGCTGTGGATAGACTACTGCGACACGATAAAACGTGTGGGACGACACCTGCTCAAGGACGGTGTGCCGTTGGATGCATTCAATCAGGCAGAGGGGTTGCGCTACCTGACACGCATGGTCCGTGCTGGACTCGAGTCGATCGTTGAGTCAGCTGAGCCAGAGGCGCCGATACTCGCCAATCCCACGGCCAATCACATCAAGATTGGTGGAGACAATCCCGACAATGTTTATCAAACGGCGCGTATTCGCAGCCATTACGATTACCGGATTTTTGGTTCGCGGGGTGATGTGCCGACGCTGCATTTCGCTACAAAAAAGGGCGGTTATCAAAAGAACAACCGCGAGATGGCGGGCACCGGCTTTCTCGATGGCAGAGACCTGATCATCGAGCCCGATGGCACCTTTGAAATCCTGGTGTCAACGCAACGACCGCAACGCGGAAATTGGTTGCCAATGGAGGCAGGCACCAACCTTCTACTCATTCGCCAAACCTTTCATGACCGGGGTCGCGAACGACCAGCGGAATTGCAGATCAGTTGCCTGACCGCTGACGCAGCGCCAACTCACCTTGACCCCGAAACCATGGCCGCGAGATTGATGGCAGCGGCGCGCTATACAGAAAACACGGTGACGCTGTTTACAGATTGGGCATTGATGTTCAAGCGGGAGCATCACAATACGCTTCCTGCCGGGGATCAGTCGATTTACCAGGTGGCAGGTGGTGATCCCAACATCACCTACTACCACGGCTACTGGGAGTTGAACGACGAAGAGGCGATGCTCATTGAGGTGACACCACCTGAGTGCGAGTTCTGGAATTTCCAGGTCGACAATTTCTGGATGGAATCATTGGACTACCGCAGCCACCGGATTCACCTCAACACGCATACTGCTGCGATGAATGATGATGGCAGCGTGACGATAGTACTGGCGCACCGCGATCCCGGACATCCCAATTGGGTAACGACCGCCGGCCATCGCCTGGGCACAAGCTTGTTCCGGATCATTGGAGGGACGCAATGCCCGAATTCGATCGATACGAAGATCGTGCGCTTGGATGAGGTCAAGTTGGGGCGGGCGTCATGACCCTGAACCTGGATCAGCTGATGGCGAGGGCGAGCAGCGACTGCGGTGGACTTACGGACTTCGGCGACCCGTGTTTTCTTGAGCCGGCTAGGGTGCTCATACAGGCCTTTAGCGATCAGGGTGGTCTATCACAGCGGGGAGTCGCTATCTGGGAGAAGCGCTTTCGGGATGTACTCAAAAACCGGTTGGTGGTTGAACAATTCTACCGGCGGTATCCAGAGATCGAAGATGAAACAATTTCGGCGCCGATCATTATCGTCGGCCTCCCGCGCACGGGAACGACATTGCTGCAACGAGCGCTAGGCTGCGACGAGCGCTTCTATCCCATGCTGGCATGGGAGAGTCGATTTCCAGCTCCCATAGTAGAGCCTGGGGCACCGGGGCCCGATCCGCGAATCGACATTGCCGTGCGCATGACCAATGCCATGATCGAAGCAAACCCTGGTCTATTAGCGATTCATCCGCTGAGTGCGACCGAGCCAGACGAAGAGGGCGTACTGCTGGAGCATTCGTTCCAGAGCTTTTTCGACTCCTACGCCGATATTCCCGACTACACTGCCTGGATGTGGGAGAACGACCAGACTCCGGCATACGAGTACCTCAAGCGCCTGCTGCAATTCATTCAGTGGCAAAAGCGCCAACGTGGAGAGGTGGCCGATCACTGGGTACTGAAAACACCGCATCATTTGCGGCAAATGCAGACACTGCTCCAGGTGTTCCCTGATGCCCGTATCATCCAGACCCATCGGGATCCATTGAAAACGATCCCGTCTATCGCAAGCTTTGCCTTTAATATGTGGAAGCTTGGCATGCAGGATCCCGATCCGAAAAGAGCGGGCCAACAATGGTCAGCCATCTGGGCACGCGCGATGAAGGAGACATTGCAGACCCGCGGTCGTGTCGGTGAACTTCGTTTTCACGACATCCAGTTCTCCGACACCTTGTCCCGCCCCCTTGATGTGCTTGAAGGCATATACCGGTTCCTCCGTATTGAGTTTCCCGCCGATACGCAGCAACGGATGGAGGTATACCTGGAGGCTAACCGACGAGAAAAACGCCCCATGCACGACTACAGCCTTGATGTGTACGGTCTGTCAGACGCTCAGATCAAGCAGGACTTCGCTGAGTACCGAGCGCGCTTCGTTTTATAGCGCTGTCGACTACTCACCAGCGGTCGGGGAATGCGTCAGAAATCCATCACCACCGACAACCGGGCATTCAAGGGCCGACCTGTGGAGATATTGGTATTGCTATGCGCATCGGGAAAATAGTCCTCGTCAAAAAGGTTCTCGATGTTCAGCTGCAGCATCGTGCGATCACTTAGCTGATAGTACGCGGCGGCATCGATGCGTGTGTAGTCCGGCACCTGAACCGTGTTGTCTTCGGTGGCGAAGTAGCTGTCCTGATAGGTGCCGCCCAGAGCAAAGCTCAGGTTGGGAGTCGCCTGATAGTTCGTCCACAGCGAGAACATGTGCTCGGGCGTCTGACGGGTCCTGTTGCCGTTGTTGCCACCCCCATCGGCGCTCTCGACTTCACCGTCGAGGTAGGAGTAGCCCGTCGTGATGGACCAGCGCTCTGAGAGGGCGCCGGCGAGCTGGATTTCAAAGCCCTGCGTGGTAGACCCGGCGATCACCACCGCCTGCTCGGGATTGTTCGGATCCACCGAGGTATAGCTCTCACGCTCAAGGTCAAACACGGCGGCGGTGAGGCTCAGGCCTGTGTCCAGATCCCACTTTAAACCCACCTCGTGATTCTCGAAGAACTGCGGTCGCGTGCTCTCTGAAGTCAGGTCCAGCGTAAGGAACTGGTCGCCAGAGCGGGGTAGGAACGTTTCGCTGTAGCTGGCGTAGATCGACACGCTCTCTACCGGTTTGTAAATCAGCCCCAGCCGCGGTGTGACTTCGGTGTCTTTGCGATCAAAGCGTCCGTCAATTTCATCACCGTCGGTGGCTTCGAGCCTGTCGTTCACTTCAATGTCGAAGCTGTCGTAGCGCAGACCCAGCACTACCTTGAACTGTTCGCTCAGGTCGATCTGGTCCTGCAGGTAGATTGACGCGGCGCGCACATCGGATTCGCGGTCCCGCACCAGCTTGTCAAAGCCGAAGGCCGGTATTTGCAGTGGGTCCGAGAACGGAAAGCTGAGCTGGTCATCACCGTTGGCCTCAAACACATTGTCATTGCGTTGGTTGGCGGTCTGCTGGTCCGCCAGTTCCACGCCCAGCAACAGCATATGTTCCAGACTGCCTGTGCCGAACTCCGAGACCAGATTGGCCTGGAACATCAGGTTCTCGCGCTGGGTGGGATCGCTGTAGCCGTCCAGTTCCACACTGGGTATGCCGGCGTCGGTTACGGTGACAACGTCGCTGGGATACAGGTTCTGATAGTACTTGTCGTAATCTGCGTACTGGAATGTGGCGTTGGTAGTCATGCTGTCGTTAAGGCGGTGCTCAAGGCGCGCCCGAAACAGGTGTGCCTGCAGCGTGGTGTAGTTCTCGGTGGGCGATCCGAAGAAAGTCTCGTCATAGCCCGTCAACGGTGCGTTTGGGCCCGACGCCACCTGCTGCGACGGGACGCCGCGATCCACCACGCGATCGTCATCCACGTATTCGTAGGACAGGACCAGTCGCGTGTCGTCGCTGAACATCGCCGTCAGCGTGGGATTTACTGCATAGCGAGTGCCGTCGAAAAAGTCCCGGTGATTGTCCAGTTCCTCGTAATACCCGTTGACGCGAATGGCGACGTTGTCCGAGACGGCGATATTGGAATCAATGGCTCCGCTGTAAGCCGAGAAGGTGTCGACACCACCGCTGAAGCTGGTGAAGGTCTCGCCAATCCGGGCGGTTTTTGACACGCGATTGATGACTCCGCCGCCGCCACCGCGACCAAAGAGCAGAGCGTTGGGCCCGCGAAGGACCTCGATTTGTTCCACGTTGTAGAACGGCCTGAAATACTGCACATCATCGCGGATCCCATCGATGAAAAAATCAGCGGTCGTCTGCACGCCGCGAATGATGATTGCGTCACGGTGCCCCTCACCTTGGCTGATCGCCAGGCCGGGGGTATAGCGAACCACGTCGCCAAAGTTGCGAAAGGCCTGTTGTTCAATCTGCTCAGCGGTGAGGATCGACAGGCTCTGGGGAACGTCGAGTATTGGTGTAGGCGTTTTTACCGAATTCAGTGCATCGCGGGACAGGAATTGTCCGCTTACATACACCTCTTCGATATTGTTCGAGTCTGTGGTGTCGGCGGAGTCGTTTGAAATGGCGGCGGAGGAGGTCAGAACAGCGGCAATGGCAACGGGCAATACAGCGCGTCGTCTTGGTGTTGTGCGCATTGACTATGGGCTCAGCAATAAAACGGAAGCCGAATTTTAAATGAGAATCAATAACAGGTGCAACTGATAAGTTACATGGGAAATATTCGCTTTAGGGGCGGTCGGGGCGGCAAGGTACGACTGTCAGTTGGAGCTTGGATCTCACTCGTCGACCGTACTGAATACCTGGCGCCAGTCTCTCTGCATGTCCACCCGCAGCCACTCCATCGCCGCTGCTTTATCCAGTGCTTTATCCAGGCGGCCAACATGGGAATCCCTGTCATAAGCCCATTCCCGCTTGGCGTCGGTATGGTGAATAAGGATGCCAAGCCGAGCACCGTGACCACGGGTGGTCCATTCCAGCATTTCGAAATCACCATCGGAGTTACCTACGGCGATGATCGGGCGCCGCCCTATGTTGTGCAGTATGCCGACGGGTTTACCGCCCTTATCGTTAATATGGGTGAAGCTATCTCCGCGTAGTAACGCCGGCGCCCCGTCATTCGTGTACTGCACGCCAATCACGCTGCCGATTACACGCTCTGGAGGGATCCCGTACACGGATTCTGTCCACACACGCATAAAGCTCTGGCCACCGCCTGAGACAATCCACACCTGATAGTCGTGTTCTCGCAAGTACTCCAAAAGCTCCAGCATGGGCTGGTAGATCATCTGCGTGTAAGCGCGATCACGGGTCGGATGTCGCGCTGTGTCCAACCAATGCTGCACAGCCGCAGCAAATTCCTGCTCGGTCTGGTTGCCGTGGGTGGCCGTTACCAGGGGCAACAGTGCTTCCTCTCCCTGTGCAGCAAGTGCAGATAAGCCGCCTTGTGTTAGTTCACGCCAGGGGGACTGTTCCGCTAGCGAGGGATTTGCCTTGAGCTGCTCGTTGGCGCTATCCACAGCGAACAACAGTTGAAAGTAGACCGGTTTTTCCGCCCATAGCGTGCCATCGTTGTCGAATACCGCGATTCGTTCTGCGATGGGCACGAATTCGGGCGCTGCGGGGTTCGTCGTGCGCTCAACAAAGCTGATGATGCGTTCGCGCGTTTCACCCGTGGCCCAGGAGGGCAGCGTGTCGCCGTGTTTGCCCATGGCGTTCACCTGTGCCGTGGCAATCAGCATCAGGGTCAGGGCGGCGCGACGCGCGAGACCGAACAAAGCTGCGAACGCGGCAGCGTGGGCTTTATCAATTTTTGTACACATTTGTGCTATACCGTGTATCAGGTTTAACGGAATCATACCTTTGTACTGCGCAGCGGAATAAGGAGAATCGATAATGTCTCTAAAAATATATTTGCCGGCGAAGTTGGCGGACTTGGCGCAATGCCTCACCGTCATGCTGCTGGCGCTGACGGGCCTGGGCAGTACGGCATTTGCTGCAGACAAACCCAACATCGTGGTGATCTGGGGCGATGATGTGGGCTGGTTCAATATCAGCGCCTACAACCACGGCATGATGGGATACAAAACGCCCAACATCGACCGTATCGCCCGCGAAGGCGCCATGTTCACCGACTGGTACGGCCAGCAGAGCTGTACCGCCGGTCGCGCTGCCTTTATCACCGGACAGTCGCCGATTCGCACCGGGTTGACCAAGGTCGGTCTTCCCGGCGCCAAAGAGGGAATGAGCGAAAAGGACCCGACGCTCGCGGGTCTGCTCAAGGAACACGGCTACGCCACGGGGCAGTTCGGCAAAAACCACCTGGGTGATCGCGACGAACACCTGCCCACCAACCACGGGTTTGATGAATTTTTCGGCAACCTGTATCACCTGAACGCCGAGGATGAGCCTGAGAACGTGGATTACCCCAAGGATCCCGAGTTCCGGCGCAAGTTTGGCCCCCGTGGCGTTATTCACTCCACGGCGGACGGCAAGATTGAAGACACCGGTCCTCTGAACATGAAGCGTATGGAGACCGTAGACGATGAGGTGACAGCTCGCGCCCTGGCGTTCATGGACAAGGCCCACGCAGGCGACAAACCGTTTTTTCTGTGGTGGAACTCCACCCGTATGCACGTGTGGACCCGGCTGAAGCCCGAGTCCGAAGGCGTGACGGGCCTGGGCATTTATCCCGATGGCATGGTTGAGCATGACGGACACGTGGGTCAGCTGCTCGACAAGCTCGATGAGCTGGGCATCGCCGACAACACGATCGTCATGTACTCCACCGACAACGGTGCCGAGGCCATGACCTGGCCCGACGGCGGTACGATTCCTTTTCGTGGAGAGAAGAACACCAACTGGGAAGGCGGTTATCGCGTCCCCATGGCCCTGCGCTGGCCCGGTGTGATTGAACCCGGCACCGTCAGCAACGAGATCGGTGCGCATGAGGACATGCTGCCAACATTGATGGCGGCGGTGGGCGATGCAGACATCAAGCAGAAGCTGATGAAAGGACACCGTGCCATGGGGCGTCGCTACAAGGTGCACCTGGACGGGTACAACCTGCTCCCCATGCTCAAGGGTGAAACCGCAGAATCGCCGCGTAGTGATTTTCTGTACTGGACAGACGACGGGGACATCGCCGCCCTGCGCTACAACGATTGGAAGCTGGTATTTCTGGAGCAGCGAGCTCACGGCTTTGACGTGTGGCAGGAGCCGTTTGTGCCGCTGCGTTTTCCCAAGCTGTTCAACCTGCGTACCGATCCCTTTGAGCGGGCTGATCACGAGGGCATAGGCTATGCGCGCTGGCGCGCCGAGCGTATGTTCGTTCTTGCTCCGGCGCAGGCCTACGTGGCGCGATGGTTGCAGTCTTTCGAGGATTATCCCCCGCGCCAGAAGCCCGGCTCGTTTAGCCTGGGTGATGCGATGGACAAGCTGTACGATTCAAATCCGCATAATTAGGCGGTTCGGTAGCTAACGCAGCAGCCCGGCAGCGATCGCTGGTCGGCTGCTGCCGTTTTGCATCCCATGAAATTCGACGTCTCACTACAACAGGAAGCACTCCTATGACCAACCAATACTGGCGACAAATCCTGCGCTTAGGCGTTGCCGTGCTGCTCAGTGCCCTGGCTCAGGCCCATGCGTTTGCCCAGGACAAACCCAATATCCTTGTGATCTGGGGAGATGACGTGGGCGTGCACAATATCAGCGCCTATAACCACGGCATCATGGGCTTTAAAACACCGAACATTGACCGCATCGCCAGCGAGGGCACGCTGTTCACTGACGCGTACGCTCAGCAAAGCTGCACGGCGGGGCGAGCTTCGTTTATCACAGGCCAGCACCCCTTCCGCACGGGGCTGCTGACCATTGGTATGCCGGGTTCGTCCCACGGTATTCCCGACTGGTCGCCAACGATTGCCGATCTGCTGAAGAACCATGGCTATGCCACCGGGCAGTTTGGCAAGAACCACCTGGGAGACCAGGACAACCACCTCCCCACCAACCACGGGTTTGATGAGTTCTTCGGCAACCTGTATCACCTCAACGCCGAAGAGGAGCCCGAGACCTACTATTACCCCAAGGACCCCGAATTTCGTCGCAATTACGGCCCTCGGGGCGTTATTCACTCTTACGCGGACGGACGTATCGAAGATACCGGTCCGCTGACGCGACAGCGCATGGAGACCGCCGATGGTGAGTTTCTGGGCGCGGGGCTCAAGTTTATGGATAAGGCCCACGCCGAGGGCAAACCGTTCTTTGTATGGATGAACACCACACGCATGCATGTGTGGACCCGGCTCAAGCCCGAGTCCGTCGGTCGCACCGGTATTGGTTTGTACCCCGACGGTATGGCTGAGCACGACGACCACGTGGGCATGCTGCTCGACAAGCTCGACGAACTGGGCATCGCCGACAACACCATCGTGATCTACAGCACCGACAATGGCGCCGAAACGGTCAGTTGGCCAGATGGAGGTATTACACCGTTCAAGGGTGAAAAGGGCACGACCTGGGAAGGCGGTTTCCGCATTCCGTTGATGGTGCGCTGGCCCGGAAAAATTCCCGCCGGTATCAAGAACAACGACATTATTTCGCACGAAGACTGGATGCCCACGCTGCTGGCCGCTGCCGGAGAAGATGATGTCGTTGCAAAGCTTAAAAAGGGTCACCGTGCCAATGGCAAGCGATTCAAGATTCATCCGGACGGCTACAACTTCTTGCCGCGTCTCACCGGCGAGGCCGACCAGGGACCGCGCAGCCAGATTTTCTACTTTGGTCAGGGCGGCGAGCTCAACGCCGTGCGCTGGAACGACTGGAAGATTCACTTTGCTATTCTCGAGGGCAATATCACCAACGCACAGCGTGTCGAGCCAGCCTGGCCTCTGGTGATCAATCTAAAGGCTGACCCCTATGAACACGCTTGGGAGGAGTCGGGCATGTACCTGCGCTGGATGGCCGACAACATGTGGCTGTTCGTTCCGGTACAGTCCGAAATCCAGAAATTCCTGGCGACCATGGGTGACTATCCCTTCCAGGAAGGCTCTTCGCTCAATGCGGGTGGTATCAATTACCGATCGCTGAAGGCGCTGAAGATTCTTGAGCAGATTCGCGAAAAGGGGATTATCGAAATACCACGTAATTAACGTGGCGTCGAATCGAACTCAAAAAAAGGGAGCTACGGCTCCCTTTTTAGTGCGGTGCTTTTGTTTCAGGGCAGGCCCGTAATCCGCTGCACGAACCAGTCACTCAGGCGCGTAGGCAACAGTGCCTTGATGGCAATAAACAGACTGCCCGGCATGAAGGGCACCACACGACGAGGCGTGGGGTTGCTGTTTTCACAGGCGTCGACCACCACGCCCGCCACGGATACCGGGTCCGCGCCCTTGGCGTGAAGCTCCTCGTGAAAACGTTGCAGGGTCCGCAACTGGCCGGCGTAGGCGGGTGCCTCGTCGATCCAGTGCTTGATCTGTTCCTGCTCCAGATTGCCGAACCGGGTTTTCACGGCGCCGGGCGCGACAACGACCACCGTCAGCCCGTGGGGGCGGAGCTCGTGGCGCAGGGAGTCACTGATGGACTCGATGGCGTGTTTGGTGGAGTTGTAGGGCGCAAAGAACGGCAGCGTTACCCGGCCCGCCACAGAGGATACATTCACAATGCGACCCTGGCGCCGCTCGCGCATGGCAGGCAAAAACGCGCGGGTCACGCGGACCAGGCCGATCACATTGGTCTCGTACTGGCGAACCCAGTCTTCATCCGCGACAGCTTCGATCGGACCCATCACCGCAAAGCCCGCGTTGTTGACCAAAACATCGGGTGGGCGACCTTCGAGCTGGTCCATAACAAAGGTCGCAGCGCTGGTCACGGACTCCGGGTCCGTCACATCCAACTGCACCGGTGTGAGGTTCTCGAAACTGCTGTCCAGTGCATCGAGGGCTTCCTGATCGCGCCCTGCGGCGAATACACGGTGTCCCTTGCTCGCCAGCAGTATTGCGCTGGCGCGACCGATACCCGCGGTCGCACCGGTTATGACGATAGTGGCCATGGCGATCTCCTGTAGTTCAGCCGGTAACGATGGCTTCGATGAGGCGGGGGCCACGCGTGCCCATGGCGTCGCGGAACTGGCTCTCGAATTCGGCGGCCGTCGTAGCTTGCGTTGCCGATACACCGAGTCCTTCGGCAATCTGTTGGTACGACATGTCGGGATTGGACAGGTCGAGCATCGACAGGGTTTTGGCGTTGGGTTCCCCGGCGCCCACCCGCGCCAGTTCAATATTCAGGATGGCGTAGCTGCGGTTGTTGAGCAGCACGACGGTCACATCGGTGTTTTCGCGGGCCATGCTCCACAGTGCCTGAATCGTATACATGGCGGAACCATCCGCCTCCAGTGCCACCACCTTGCGGTCCGGGCAGGCCAGCGCTGCGCCCAGGGCCACGGGCAGGCCCTGACCGATGGCGCCGCCGGTCAGTGTCATCCAGTCGTGGGGTTCCGCCTGCTCGGTGCACAGGTAGATGGCCAGACCGCAGGTCGCGCCTTCATCCGAGACGATGGTTTGTGCGGGCATCTCGTTGCTGATGATCTGACCCACGGTGAGGGCATTGAGGGATTCATCGGTGATTTCGTGGCGCTGCCGCGTTTGCACTTGTGTAGGTGCCTTGTCCGCGCCCAGGGCACCCGCTAGATCGGCAGCGGCACCAGCGACATCTTCACTAGACTCTGCCAGTGTGATCAATTCGCAGCTATCGGGGGTCAGCCAGCTCTCTTTTTCGGGATAGGCGAAGAAGCTCACCGGTGCGGGGGCTCCCAACAAAATCAGGCGATCAAACGGCGCGAGGGCCTCCGCAGCCTGCTCGGCAAAGTAGGGCAGTCGCTGCACGGCCACGCGCCCCGCGCCGCGCTGGAGTCGGGTGGGGAAGGTACTGCTCATCAGCGTGACATCGTGAGCTTCGGCAATCGCTCCCAGGGTGGCCAGACTCTCTTCGCGCAGCGCGCGGCCACCGAGCAGCAGGCAGGTCTTGCCACCACTGCTTATGGCCTCGGCAGCACGATCGATCCGGGATTGGGGCACGGTGAGGGGCGTTTTGGGGGGCAGGGCAGGCGCAGCTTCAGCGGCTTCGTTCCAGGCGTGATCCGCTGGGGCCAGCAGCGTCGCAATCTGTCCGTTGCCTGCCATCGACGCCTGTACCGCCCGCGCTCCACCGGCCGACAGTTCTTCGGGGGAGTGTGCGATTTCGGTCCAGTGGGAACCCCAGCGAGCGATGCCGGGCAGATCCGATGTGAGGGGCGCATCAAATTGCAGGTGGTAGGTCGCGTGATCGCCGACGATATTCACGATGGGCGAGCCCGCGCGTCGGGCGTTATGCATATTCGCCAGGCTGTTGGAGAAGCCGGACCCCAGGTGCAATAGCGTTGCGGCGGGTTTGTCCGCCATACGCGCATAGCCATCGGCAGCGCCAGAAACCACGCCCTCGAACAGGCAGAGCACGGGTCGCATGGCGTCGGTCTTGCCAATCGCCGATACAAGCTGCATTTCAGAGGTTCCAGGGTTGGCAAAGCAGACCTCGACGCCGCTGTCGACGAGGGTCTGCAAAAGGGCTTCGGCTCCGTTCACGAACATTGCTCCTGTCAGATGGGTAGCGCGCATGATAGGCGATCCAACAGAAATTTGTGTGTAATCAGGGGACGGCCAGGAGGGAAGGGCGAGAGTCTATTGCGAGGGTCAATTGCGAATTGTTCCATTCGGGCCAGTAACCTAAAATCCCGCGCTCCAAAGCGATGAGATGCCAACGATGACCATGAACCGGCGTTCCCGGAATATCACCCAGGGCGTGCAGCGCGCTCCGAACCGTTCCATGTACTACGGTCTGGGCTACGAGGCTGCGGATTTCGACAAGCCCATGATCGGCATCGCCGATGCCCACTCCACGATCACGCCATGCAACGCCGGTTTACGCGTGCTCGCCGAGGCGGCGGAAGAGGGGTTGCGCGAAGCCGGCGCCAATCCGCAGGTATTTGGTACGCCAACGATTTCTGATGGCATGTCCATGGGCACCGAGGGCATGAAGTACTCCCTGGTGTCGCGCGAAGTGATTGCCGACTGCATCGAGACCTGCGTGGGTGGGCAGTGGATGGACGGCGTGCTGGTAGTCGGGGGCTGCGACAAGAATATGCCCGGCGGCATGATGGGCATGCTGCGAGCCAATGTACCGTCCATCTTCGTCTACGGCGGCACTATTCTGCCGGGCCGTCACAACGGCGAAGACCTGAATATTGTCAGCGTGTTTGAAGCGGTCGGTGAACACGCGGCAGGGCGCATCAACGATGACGATCTGCTCGCCATTGAGCGCAGCGCGATCCCCGGTACAGGCTCCTGCGGCGGTATGTATACCGCCAATACCATGAGCAGCGCCTTTGAGGCCCTGGGCCTGAGCCTGCCTTACTCTTCCACCATGGCGAACGTCGAAAGCGAAAAGCGCGAGTCCGCCAAGCAGAGTGCGCAGGTGCTCGTCGAGGCCGTTCGCGCTGATCTCAAACCCCGCGACATTGTGACCCGCGAAGCCCTCGAAAACGCGGTTGCCGTGATCATGGCAACGGGTGGCTCCACCAATGCCGTGCTGCACTTTCTGGCGATTGCCCACGCCGCCGAAGTGGAATGGACCATCGATGACTTTGAGCGCGTACGTCAACGCGTGCCCGTGCTTTGCGACCTAAAGCCTAGCGGGCGCTACCTGGCCATCGACCTGCACCGTGCCGGGGGGATCCCCCAGGTCATGAAAATCCTGCTGGATGGTGGGTTGCTGCACGGTGATTGCATGACCATCACCGGCAAGACCGTGGCGGAATCCCTGGCCGATGTGCCGGCCACTCCGCCCGCGGATCAAAGCGTGATTCGTACCCTGGATAATCCACTGTACGAAAAGGGCCACCTCGCGATCCTGCGTGGCAATCTTGCCAAGGAAGGTGCCGTAGCCAAAATCACGGGCCTCAAAAATCCGGCGATCACCGGGCCTGCCAAAGTCTTCGATGACGAGCAATCGGCGCTGGACGCCATACTTGCGGGCGGCGTCGAAGCGGGGGACGTAGTGGTGCTTCGCTATCTCGGTCCACGCGGCGCGCCGGGTATGCCTGAGATGCTGGCTCCCACAGGCGCCCTTGTCGGCAAGGGTCTTGGTGAGTCCGTGGGCCTGATTACCGATGGCCGCTTTTCTGGTGGGACCTGGGGCATGGTGGTCGGTCATGTCGCGCCAGAAGCCTTTGCCTGCGGCCTGATCGCCTTAATTGAGAACGGCGATTCCATCACCATCGATGCCCATACGCTCACGCTGTCGCTGAATGTCGACGACGCCGAGATCGAACGGCGCCGGGCCGCTTGGCAGCAACCGGAACCGCGCTACACCCGCGGTGTGCTGGCAAAGTTTGCGCGCAACGCATCGAGCGCGAGTCGCGGTGCGGTGCTGGATCTGTACGAAGACTAGCGCAGCGCCGTGATAGACGCCGCGGCTATCATCGCGATCAGCGACCTGATCGCTGTGGGTGTTTTTGCTGCCTCCGGGGCGCTGGCGGCTGCGCAAAAACGCCTGGATATCCTGGCGTTTATTTTGTTTGGAACCACCACGGGCGTCGGCGGCGGTACGCTTCGGGATCTGCTACTGGATACGCCGGTGTTCTGGATCACCGACACGCGTTATCTGTGGGTGTGCATCACGGTCTCGAGTCTGACCTGGTACCTGGCGCCCCAGTTGAAGGCACGACAGCGCTTGCTACTGTGGGCCGATGCCCTGGGCCTGGCCCTGTTTTCGGTGCTGGGCTGCGCGCTGTGTCTTGACCTTGGAGTGGCGCCGATCATTGCCGTTGGCATGGGCGTGATGTCGGCCACCTTTGGCGGACTGATTCGTGACACGTTACTCGGTCGTGAAACGGTCGCCCTGGGGCCAGAGATCTATGTGACCGCCGCACTGGCCGGGTCTCTGAGTTATGCGATCCTCAGGCAGTTTCTCGAGATTGATAATGTGCCAGCGCTGCTGTTGGCCATGCTGCCAGCCTTTGTTCTGCGCGCGGGCGCCATAGTCAGGGGATGGCGCCTGCCTACCTATCGACGTCTTGGCGAGAGCTAGAGCGACGAACAAGTCCGGTAGATCAATCGCGCTGGATTGATTTGGCGAGCACCTTGTCTCGCAGGCCCTGCTTGTAATCCCCCAGACGCCCTCGCAGCTCATCGTCGGCGGTCGCGAGAATTTGCGCTGCAAGAATGCCCGCATTGGTGGCGTTGTCGATGGCGACGGTAGCGACCGGTACACCCGCAGGCATTTGCACGATCGACAGCAGCGAGTCCTCACCCTGAAGCTTGGTCGCCGCAACGGGTACGCCGATCACGGGGAGCACCGAGAGCGACGCCACCATGCCCGGCAGATGGGCGGCGCCACCGGCTCCTGCGATGATCACGCGCAGGCCGCGATCCTCGGCATTGCGGGCATAGTCATACAGTTTTTCGGGCGTGCGGTGCGCCGAGACGATGTCCATTTCAAAGCCCACACCCAGTGATTCCAAAATGTCTGCTGCCGCGCCCATGACTGGCAGGTCGGAGTCGCTGCCCATGATGATGCCTACGCGTACGGTCATGCCTTGTTTGCCTCGTCCTGAATCCGGTTCCATTGTTCGTTGACCCGTTGCAGCGCTTGTTCGCGCGTCGCTGCGGTGGCGGTGATGTGCCCGAGCTTGCGCATCAATCGTGCGGGGCTTTTACCGTACCAGTACACACGGGTCTCATCGACAGTCTCGCAGCCGGCATCCCGGTGCTTGTCTTCCTTTTTGAGTGCCGGCGTGCACAGCAGGTTGCGCATCGCGGCGGGTGTCTTGAGCGCTGCGTTCGCCAGGGGCATACCCGTGACGGCGCGTAGATGCTGTTCGAACTGGGAGCTGTGGCACGCCTCAAGGGTGTAGTGCCCGGCGTTGTGCACTCGCGGTGAAATTTCGTTGATGAGAATGCGCCCATCTGAGAGCAGGAACATTTCGACGCCGAAAACTCCAACGCCGTTCATGGCGGCAATCGCACGCTGGGCGAGGTCTATGGCCTCTGACTCCTGCTCAGCACTGATATCAGCCGGCGCAAAGACCGTATCCAGTACGGAATACTCAGTTTCAAAGGTCATGCCTACGGGGCCGAAGTGCGTACAGGCGCCATCGGCTCCCCGGGCGATCAATACGGCAATCTCACAAAAATCGCCGGCAAACGCCTCCAGCACCGTGGTGCCCGGCCAGGCCTTCGTGAGCTCATCGGCATTTTTGAGCACCTGTACGCCACGGCCATCAAACCCTCCACGGGGAGCTTTCTGCACCAGTGGGAATCCCAGTTCCTGGGCTCCCTGTTGTAGCTGCTGCCGAGACCCATCGACAATTCTGAAGGGTAGGGTGGCGAGTTTATTCTCTGCCAGCCAGGTCTTCTGCCGCGCCTTGTCCTGAATCAGTTCTATGACATCGAGTGAGGGGTGGCAGGTCACGCTGCCAGCCTGTTCGGCCCTGCGCAGGACGGTAACGGCCGGGGCGGGTATATCCTCGCGCTCATAGGTGATGATGTCGCATGCGTCTACCAGCGCCTCTATGGCGCTCGCATCATCCATTGCGCCTTCGATGCACGAATCTGCGCGCTGCGCCGCAGCGCAGTACTGATCCGAGGTGAGCATGACGGTGGCAAGGTCAAGCGCTGGCGCTGCCTCGCAGAGCAGCATTCCAAGCTGGCCATCGCCGATTATGCCTACGGTGAGTTTGCTCAAGGGTCTGGTCCGGGGTGCCGAGAAAAGCGGCGTATTCTACTGTGTTTCAATGGTGGAGGGGACCGCTGTCAGCGGCGCCGCCGGATCATGTGGCTGGTGATCGTCATTGAGTCTGGATAAGCTTTCTTACTGTGTTTCGTGAGGCAACTCCAACTATGCAAAGTGGGAATTTCATTTCAACACTTCTATCAAATCGTCGTTCGTGCCGCGCATTCCTGCCAGCGTCCATGGGGCGAGCAGAGCTCGAAAGCCTACTGCAGCCGGCTCTACGCAGCCCCAGCAACTGCAATACACAGCCCTGGTTTCTGCATATTGCTTCGGGGGAGGTGATCGAGCGCCTGCGTACACGTTTGACCGCGGATTTTTCTGCTGGCCGCCTCAGCCTGGACTTTCCCTACGACGGCAAATATGAGGGCGTGTACCGGGACCGTCAGTATGCGGCTGCGCAGGCGCTCTACAGTGCGATGGACATTACTCGTGATGACAAGGCCGGACGCCATGAGGCGTTTATGCGCAACTTCAGCTTCTTTGACGCGCCCCATGTGGGGTTTTTCTTTCTACCCGAGGGCTTCGGTCTGCGCGAGGCCTGCGACCTGGGAATGTTCGCCCAGTCGGTGATGTTGCTGCTTGAGAGTGCGGGACTGCAAAGCTGTCCGCAGACGGCCCTGGGGTTTCTGGCGGACTCGGTCCGCGACGAGCTGCAGGTGGGGTCAGAGCAGCGCCTGATGTTCGGACTGTCCTTCGGCTATCCGGACCCCGAGGCGCCAGCCAACCGATGCGTAACAGAGCGAGCGTCGGTAGATGACGTAATGCGCTTCCATGGCTGACACCCCCAGATTGACGCGCTGAGGCCGACGCTCAGGGACTGACGAAATCCACAACCTCGAGGTTAAAGCCCGATAGCGCGTTAAAGCGCAGTGGCGATGACATGAGGCGCATACGCCCGATGTTCAGCTGCTGCAAAATCTGCGCGCCGGTGCCGATGATGCGGTAGTTCTGCAGGCCGGGATTGTCACTGTCTTCACGTTGTGGCGCCTGGTCCGGAAAGGCCTCGATGTCGGCAAGTTGGGCGTCGCGGCTCTGCTGCTGGCCGATCAGTACCAGGGCGCCGCTGCCCTCTGTCGCAATGCGGGCGAGAGAGCGACTCACGGACCACCCCGTTTTACCGTCGAGCTGGGTGCCCAGCACATCACGCAGCAGTTCCAGAGACTGCACCCGCACCAGGGTGTCAGTTTCGGGACTCAGCTCTCCCAGGGTCATTGCGTAATGAAGTACGTCGTCCACCAGGTCCCTGAAGGTGTGCAGCTCAAACACACCGTGCTGTGTCTCTACCGCTTTGCGTGAGACACATTCCACGGACTGTTCGTGCACCGTGCGGTAGGCGATGAGATCGGCGATGGTGCCCATGGGCAAGCCATGCTTTTCGGCAAAGCGCTCCAGCTCGGGACGCCGTGCCATGGTGCCATCTTCGTTCATGATCTCGACGATCAGCGCCGCCGGGGCAAACCCGGCCATCCGCGCAAGGTCCACGCCAGCTTCGGTATGACCCGCCCGGCGCAGCACACCTCCCGCTTTGGCGACCAGGGGGAAGATATGCCCCGGTTGGTGGATGTCGGAAGGTCCGGCGTCAGCTTTCGCTGCAACCTGCACTGTGTGGGCGCGCTGAACAGCGCTGATCCCCGGACCGAGGCTTTCCGCAGCATCAATCGACACGGTGAAGTTCGTTTCGTGCTGGGATCTATTGTCACGCACCATCAGAGGCAGTTGCAGTTGCCGGGCTCGGTCCTCGGTAATGGGCATGCAGATCAAGCCACAGGCCTCAGACGCGAAAAAGTTGATGATCTCGGGGGTCACAGCCTCCGCCGCGATGATCAGATCACCCTCGTTCTCGCGATCCTCGTCGTCCATGAGGATCACCATTTCGCCACGGCGAATGGCAGCGATGAGATCGGGAACGGAGCTGAGCGACATGGCGGCGGTCCTGCGTGGCGTTGGTGATTGCTCGGGGATCGTTACAACATCTCTATGGCGACGGCAGTGGCTTCACCACCGCCGATGCACAGTGATGCAATGCCACGCTTGCCACCCGTGCGCTGCAGCGCGTACATCAGGCTGACGATAATGCGCGAGCCAGTAGAGCCCACGGGGTGGCCCTGGGCGCAGGCACCACCGTGGATATTCACTTTGGCGTGATCCAGGTTGTGCGCGCTCATCGCCATCATCGTGACCATGGCGAAGGCCTCGTTGATCTCGTAAAGGTCCACGTCGTCACTCGTCCAGCCGGTTTTGGCGAAGAGCGTGTTGAGCGCACCCACTGGCGCGAGCGTGAATTCGGCCGGCGCCTGGCTGTGGCGGGCATGGGCCACGATGCGAGCCATGGGCTTCAGGCCCAGCTCTGTACAGCGGCTTTCGGCCATGAGGACCAGGGCGCTGGCACCGTCCGAGATGGAGCTGGCGTTGGCGGCGGTGATCGTACCGTCCTTGGCAAAGGCGGGCTTCATCTGGGGGATGCGCGAAATGTCCGCCTTGGGGGGCTGCTCGTCGTCCTCAACCACGGTCTCGCCGCGGCGGCTGCGAATGGTGACCGGGGCCATTTCGGCTTTCAGGGCACCATTCTCGATGGCTTTGCAGGCGCGCTGCAGGGATTCAATGGCGTAGGCGTCCATGGCTTCGCGGGTGATGCCTTCGCGATCGGCAGTTTCCTGCGCGAAGCTGCCCATGGGGCGTCCCTCGTAGGCATCCTCAAGGGCGTCGAGCATCATGTGGTCGTAGGCCGTTGCGGATCCCAGGCGATAACCGCTACGCGCACCGACCAGCAGGTGGGGGGCGTTGCTCATGCTTTCCATACCGCCGCACAGCACGGTGCGATTGGTGCCGGCACGGATACTGTCGTAGCCGTAGATTGCGGCCTGCATGCCGCTGCCGCAGGCTTTGTTGATGGTGACGGCCCCGGCGCTAGCAGGAACACCGGCATTCAGGCCGGTCTGGCGGGCCGGGCATTGCTTGAGGCCGGCGGGCAGTACGCACCCCATGATGACTTCGTCAATTTCGGTGGCTGCGACGCCGCTTTTTTCCAGGGCGGCTTTGGCGGCGGTGGTCGCCAACTCGGGGGCGGGCACCGAGGACAGTACGCCCCCCATGCCGCCCATGGGGGTCCGCGCACCATCGACGATTACTACGGCTTCATCACTCATGGAATATTCTCTGCTGGCTGAAAAATGGGCGCGTGATTTAGCCATAGGGGAGCTTCCGGCTCAAGTTGCTTTGTGGTGCCCAGTTTTGTGGTGATCCGCCACGTCTTGGGCTCCCAACTCACCAAAGCGCTTACCGCGCACCGCTTGTCGGTACTCCCGTGGGGTCAGGCGCGTCGCCGCACGAAAGGCCTGGGCAAAGCGGCTGGGGGAGCTGAAACCGCAGCGCCAGGCGATTTCGGCGATGGCCAGGTCGGATTTCTGGAGCAGTGCGCGGGCATCGCGAATGCGTAGTTTCTGCAGGTACGCCCCGGGCGTTTCTCCCGTCGCGCGGCGAAAACGGCGTCCAAAGCTGCGCGACGATATGCCAGCATCGTTGGCGAGGCTGGTAACGGTGTGCGGGAGGGCCGGGGCTTCCTGCATCGCGTCCTGGGCAGCGCGCACGACCGCGTCGTGATGCGCGCTGACCGATTGTTCGAGAAATGCGGCGCTGGCAAAGGACTGGCGGGCCTCGGGCGAAAACTGCGCCTCTACGGCCCGCGCGATACGCTCGCCGTGCCACTGCGTCACCATATGCAGCATGAAGTCGGCGATGGAGTTCACGCTGCCCACGCAGTACAGGCGTTCGCTCTGTGTGATCAGGTGGCGGCGCTTGAGATCCACGTCGGGGTAACTGCGGGCAAAACGTTCAAAGTCGTGCCAGTGAGTGGTTGCGGCGCGACCTGACAGAAGACCCGCCTCCGCCAGCAGAGTGCTCGCCGTGCCGACGCTGCACACGGACCCGCCACGCTCCACGTAGCGGACCAGGGAGTCGAGGAACGGGGTGAAGCGGCGTAGCACGCGGCGCGGGTGTCGCCAGATGGCCGGCAACAGCAACAGGTCATCGTTAAATTCTTCAGGCACAGCGCGGTCAACGTGCAGTGCCGGGCCGGAGTCGAGCCGCACGGGATTCTCGTCGCACACACCGTAGACACGGACTTCGGTTGCGGGGGCGGGGCTGCCCTGGGCCCGGGCGAGTTGGTCCGCCGCGTGGCAGATTTCTGCGGGTAAGGTGAGACTGGTCGCCAGCGCTTCGGGATACAGTAGAACACCAACTGTTGGCATAATTTGGCTCGTGTGGCGCAAAAAATAAATTAAATGACGTAAAACGTATATTTGGCAAGCGTTGAATCCACCTACACTGCTGTTTTTATTTTTCTTGGGAGAGAACATCCGTGGGCCAACCATTACCCGTGATCGTTAGCTTCGGTGGTGCCAACAGCGCGGGGCGCAGTTCCCATCACCACGGGTACGCGCGCATGGTCGAAGGTGCGCTAGACGGCGCCACGCGCCAGGCGATGCTGGCCTCGTTGCGCCAGATGACGGGGCACAATGGCAGCGAAGAGGCGCTGCTGGCGGCAACGCTGATCCGTCGCATCGGCAAGGCCCATTTCGATCCAGCGCATGTTGCCTGGAACCAACGCCTGCCCACGCGCAGCAACGGCAGTCCCGTCCGCTTCGAGATACACCGCAAACACCTGCCTTCCCCCATACCCGAGGACTGGCAGTTACTCCCGGGCGATGACGATCAGCACGTGCACGTGCAGATTGTGGGTGAACAACAGTTTCTGCTGCCAACGCACCGGGATTTTGAGGTGAAGGTGGCCAGTCAGCTTCCCGATGGGTTTGATCCTGCAGCGTTGTACCCCTCGCGCAATCATCCCCGCGGTCTTGCCCTGTCGGTCTACGCGGCGAGTGACGCACTCGGGGCGCTGGGGCTGGACTGGGATGAGCTGCACGGGCAGTTGTCGCCGGATCAGGTGAGTGTCTACGCCGGTAGTGCTATGGGTCAGCTCGACGACAACGGTATTGGGGGTATGCTCAAAGCGCGCTATCGCGGCGGGCGGGTAACCTCCAAGTTCTGTCCCCTCGGGCTGGCCGAAATGCCGGCAGATTTTGTGAACGCCTACGTGCTCGGGGCGGCGGGGGCCACGGGTGGCACGCTGGGTGCCTGCGCGTCGTTTCTGTACAACCTGCGCCTGGCGATCCATGACATCCGTACGGGCCGGGCCCGCGTCGCGTTTGTCGGTGGTTCCGAGGCCCCGGTCACACCTGAAGTTATGGATGGTTATGCCGCCATGGGCGCACTGGCCAGTGACAAGGGCCTGCGCGCGCTCGATGGACTCAGCGACGACCAGGAACCGGACTACCGCCGGGCCTGTCGGCCTTTTGGTGAAAACTGCGGTTTTACCATCGGCGAGTCCGGCCAGTTCGTTGTGCTGTTCGATGATCGCCTGGCACTCGAAACCGGCGCATCGATTCTGGGCGCGGCGGCGGATGTATTTGTAAACGCCGACGGCTATAAAAAGTCGATTTCCGGGCCCGGCGTGGGCAATTACCTCACGGTAGCGCGCGCCGCCGCCTGCGCGCGTTCGATCGTGGGGGAGCGGGCGATGGCCGAGGGTGGTTTTGTGCAGGCCCATGGTACGGGCACGCCGCAGAACCGGGTGACGGAATCGCTGATACTGGATCGCGTCGCCGAGGCCTTTGGTATCAGTGACTGGCCGGTGGCGGCAATCAAGTGTTACCTGGGGCATTCCCTTGGTGCTGCCTCGGGGGACCAGGTGGTCAGCACCTTGGGCGTCTGGGCCCACGGTGTGCTGCCCGGCATCACCACAACGGCGGCGCTTGCCGATGATGTGGTCCATGATCATCTCGCTTTTGCCATGCAGCACACGGCCCTGGACCTGTCGAAGCAGCGTTATGCGCTGATCAACGCCAAGGGATTCGGTGGCAACAATGCCACCGCCACACTGCTCAGTCCGCTGCAAACCGACGAGATGCTCCGCGCCCGTCACGGCGCTGCCGCCATGGACGACTGGGCACGGCGCCACGAAACCGTGCAGTCGGCACAGGAAGCCCGCGAGGCGGCGGTACTGTCAGGGCAGGCAGCGCCACGCTACCGCTTTGATTTTGGTGTGTTGGGTGACGAGGCAGTAGAGCTCGACGGCCAGCGCATCTCGCTCGGTGGCGAGGCGGTGACGCTGGATGTCGCCAACCCCTTCGCTGACTAGAGCTCGTCGTACAACGCCGATAGCCCCGTGACATAAGCCATGTCTTCGCATCGTGTCGAATTGCTGCCCATCAGGGGGCTGTCGCGAAACCTGACGCTGTTCACCCATGATCCCGCGACGGATCTGGTGTCACAAATCCTGCACGAGAAGCGAGCCTGGGAACCGTTCGAGACACGTTTGTGGCTGGCCTGTCATGATCGTGCACACACTGTGGTCGACGTGGGCGCGAATCTGGGCTACTTCAGCCTGCTCAGCGATCAATGCCTGAACGGGAGTGGTGCTATCTATGCATTTGAACCGGCTCAGGACAATGTCGCGCTGCTCAATGCGAACATCGCCGCCAACGATGCGGGTGCGCGTACCCACGTAATCGCTGCCGCCCTCGGAGAGCGGGACGAACAGGCGGTGCTTTTTCGCAACGATGCCAATCGCGGTGACCACCAGATTTATGCCGGCGACGGAGAGCGAGCATCCGAGGCCGTCACCGTGCTCAACGGCGCCGACTTTTTTACTGGACGGGCTGATCGCATCGATCTGCTCAAAGTTGATACCCAGGGTTCGGAATACGCGGTGTTGAGCGGGCTGATGCCGCTGTTACGCCAAAGCCCCGCTCTGCGCCTGCTGCTCGAACTCACTCCCTACAGCCTGCGCCTGGCCGGCGCGAAGGGGAGGGATCTCATCGATCTGGTTGCCTCGTTGAAGCTGCCCCTGTTTATCGTTGATCACATTGAGCATCGCCTGGTACCCAGCGATGCGCAGGCACTGGCGATCTGGTGCGACAACGTCGAGGCCACGCCCGGCGACCGTGGATTTATGAACATCTTTGCCGGTGAGGCCCCGGTGCTCACCTGACTGTCGCTCACCTGCGTGAGACTGCGCACGCTGGTATCATAGGCCGATGTTGACAGTCGACACTTCTTTCATGAATTCCAATCCCGTGCTTACGGCACTCCGGCAACGCAATTCCGCGCCGAAGCTCGATGCTCCGGCGCCTGATGAGACGCAACTCGACCAGATGTTGCGCTGTGCTCTTCGCAGTCCGGATCATGGTCGTCTGCGTCCCTGGCGTTTCGTGAGTTTTCGCGCATCGGCCCGCGATGAGCTCGGGCAACTTCTGGAGTCATCGCTTCTGCGCAGCAATCCCCAGGCGGACGAGGCGGCTCGCGCCAAGGCTCGCAGTGCACCCCGACGTGCGCCCTTGGTGGTTGCCGTGATGGCCCGAATCAGTGAACACCCCAAGGTTCCCGCGTGGGAGCAGCAACTGTCCGCTGGCTGCGCCGCCTTCGCTTTGGAACTGGCGGCCGAGGCCCTGGGCTACGCGGCGATCTGGCGAACCGGCAGCTTCTGCGAGGATGCCGAGCTTGTTAAGGCCCTCGGAGGAGCGGGCGAAGACCGAATTGTGGCGTTTCTTTACTTCGGTACGCCCGCCTGCAACCTGAAGCCCGTGCCGGATCTCGATCCGGATGATTTTCATGAGCGCTGGGACGCGGTGGCAGATTCTTGACCCCAAGTTATTGATGGCAAATTGTAGATAGCAGGAGCAGCAAGCATGCAACACGAAACGGTGACGCAACCGGTGTTCGAAACCCTGGAGCTTACGGTGGCGGACCATGTGGCCGAGGTGTTCCTTAATCGGGGCGACAAGGCCAATTCCATGACGCCGGCCATGTGGCGGGAACTGCAGGCCTGTTTTGAGTGGCTGGATCGTGAGCCTTCCGTGCGCGCGGTCGTGCTGGCGGCCCATGGCAAGCACTTCTGCGCGGGCATCGACCTGACTATGCTCGCGGATACCACGGCCGAAGGCGAAGACCCATCCCGTCGCGCTGAGCGCTTTCGCATTAACGTGCTGGCCATGCAGGACAACCTGTCGGCCATGGAGAAGTGCCGCAAGCCCGTGTTGGCGGCGATTCACAATACCTGCATCGGCGGAGCCATCGATATGGTGACCTGCGCCGACATGCGTTACGCCAGTGCCGACGCCTGGTTTTCGATTCGTGAAATCGACATCGGCATGACCGCCGATGTGGGAACGCTGCAACGCCTGCCGAAGATTATTCCTTACGCCGTGGCCTGCGAACTGGCCTACACGGGCCGTTCCATGCTTGCCGACGAGGCGCAGCAGGTCGGTCTGGTCAATCGCGTATACCCTGACCGAGAGACGCTGCTGAGCGAGGTGCGTGCGATTGCCAGGACGATTGCTGGCAAGGCGCCGCTGGCCATTCGCGGGACCAAGGCCATGCTGCTGTACAGTCGCGACCACACGGTGCGCGAGGGGCTGGATTATGTGGCGACCTGGAACGCGGGCATGCTCAGCGCCCGGGACCTCACCGAGGGCCTGACGGCCCAGATGGAAAAACGCGCGCCCCGTTACGAGGACTGACGGAGCGCGAGTTGCCGTTGGCCCCTAGGGGTTGCCGGGGTATTTCTTCATTGGCACGAAGGGGTGGAGCGCCAGGGCAACGCCTTCGTCAATGAAGGCTTCGCTCTCAAGAATATTGCGGCGACGTACAAAGCGACCGGAAGATGAGCGGGAGTCGATAGCTTCGGTGCTGTCCAGGCCGCCGCGGCTCACGAACAGGCGCTGCAGTTCCATGTCGAATACCGTGACCTGTACCGACGCGACGGCAAAGCTGCGTGACCAGTCAAAATCCGCGCTCACGCCAGTGCCCGGTCCCTGAAGCGAGGGGCGACGCGAGACGCCATCCCAGCGCCCCACGTGTTTCATACCGATATTGAAGGGCACATCCAACTCGACAAGGTCTGTAAACAGGAACGCATCCAGTTCGCCTTTTTCGGCATAGCGATCGCGCACGCTCTGCATGATTTCAGAGAAGGTCTTCATGTTGACGCGACCGCTGGTGGGATCCACGGGATCGCCGAACGCTCGCACCGCCGTGCTCCAGTACTGGCGGAATTCTCGTTGGGGCAGCACCTTGATGCCATTGTCGCGCAGATAAGCACTGAGTCTAGCGTCGACGCGAGGCGCGGCTTCTTCGAGGTAATTTCGTGATGGAGAGCCGAGGTTGACGTGGGGGATCACTACGGTGGTGACCGGGTTTTCGGACAGGCGATCCTGCTCGATTTCGAAGGGGAACACGGTGGGATTGAACGTGGGCTGCGAAGCGCAGGCGCTCAGGAGCAGTAGCAGTGCAATACCACGAAAGAACTTCTTCGGTAACATAGGTCCGCATCAACAGTTGGAGAGCGCGCATGGTAGCAGACTTGGCGGCCGCTAAAGAACGCACCTGCCGCGTTCGCCCCGCAATACAGGAGAGGCATCGTTGAGCCTGCGTGCGACGGTCCGTGGAGATGGGCCACCCATTCTTTTACTTCATGGCCTGTTCGGTTCCGGCGGCAATCTGGGTGGACTCGGGCGACATCTCAGTGAGCATTGGTCCGTGCATCAGTTGGATCTGCCAAACCATGGGCGCTCGCCGTGGACGACTAGCCTGCGTCTGGAAGATATTGCCCGTGCGATTGGAGACTACGCGGAACAGGTGGGTGAACCCTATGCGCTGGTGGGGCACAGCCTGGGCGGCAAGGTCGCCATGCAACTCGCGCTGCAGCGGCCGGCGCAGGTTAAAGGATTGGTCGTGGCGGATATTGCCCCCGTAACCTACGCGCCGTCGCACGGCAACGTATTCGAGGCCATACGTGCGGTGGAGCAGGCCGCAGTGCGCTCACGCGAAGAGGCTCTCGAGATCCTGACGACGCGCTTGCACGAAGAGACTGTGCGCCAGTTTCTGTTGTTGAGCCTGGCGCGCGACGATGAGGGCATTTATCGCTGGCGCTTCAATCATGAATTGCTCGAAGCGCAGTACGACGAGGTGCGTGCTGCGCCACAGGGCAGTGCCGTTAATGTGCCCACCCTGTTCGTGTATGGCGACGCCTCGGACTACGTAGATGCGCAGGGCAGGGCTGCTGCCGAGAGCCTGTTTCCCCACGCGCGCTTTGCGGTGATCGCCGGCACGGGCCATTGGCTGCACGCTGAAAAGCCTGACAGTTTTAACCGCATCGTTGCGGAGTTTCTGCAGTCGTTACGCGGCGCAAGCGGTGTGACGCTGTGAATCTTACGCTGATGGATATAGTCATTGTTACGGTGCTGGGGCTCGCATCGTGGTACTGGTTTTCGGCCACCCGCGTGCGAGAGTTGGCGATCGAAGCGGCACGTCGTTCAACACGCGACGCCGATGTGCAACTTCTTGACCAGACCGTCTCGCTGGCGCGCGTGTCCCTCAGTCGCGACAGCGATGGGCAGTGGCGAATCTGGCGCCAGTACCGCTTTGACTATAGCCGCGATGGCATGCGACGCGAGACCGGTGATGTGATCATGCTGGGCAATCGCCTGCAGGCCGTGATGGTCGCCGAGCCGCCGACGATTCACTGAGTCCCCAATTCACCACGCCCGCAGAACGCATTTTGTAGAGCGCCGACGCTATCGTCACTGCGCCCAGAGGGCGCGCGCAGCAATCGTAATGGCCAGGGCCGTGAGCATTACCGCGAATATGCGGTCTATGCGAGCCCCATTACGCCGCAAGTGCTCCACCCAACCCGGCCGGGTGACCAGCACCGTCACCAGGGAATACCACAGCCCGTCCACCGCCAGTGCCGTGGTGATCAGAATCAGGTTGAGCCCTTCGGAGGCCCCGGGGCGAATAAACTGAGAAAACAGGGCGAGCATGAAAACCGCGAGTTTGGGGTTCAGGAACGCGACGGCAAAACCGTCCCGCATGGCGGCAACGAGCGGCTGTTGGTTTGAGAGCGACCATTCCTGGGCCTGTTCCTGAGACTGCTCTCGGGTGTTGGCCGGGCGCGCTGCCTGCGCGCTGCTCCGCCACAGTTTTTGCGCCAGATAGAGCAGGTAGGCGGCACCCGCCAGTTGGATTGACAAGAACAACCAGGGCCGGGCGGTAAGCACAATGCTGAGTCCGTACACCGTGAGCGCAGCGTACAGTCCGACTCCCAGGGCGTGGGCCCACGACGCGAGCAGGCCCGCCTGCCTGCCGCTGCTGACGGCGGCGCTGAAGACCACGGCCAGACTCGGACCCGGCGATGCGGCCCCCGTGAGGCAGAGTGCTGCCAGGGTAAACCACTCCATCGCGCTCATGCAGCGCTCACCCCGATCTCAATAGCGGCCATTGCTGGCGTGCTGCTTGCGAGCTGTCTTAGTACCGAAACATCCGAAATGGGCAGGTTTTCCACAAAACCTGTGGATAACGTAGTGGGTAATTTGTTCAGCACCGCGTTGATCCCGCATGTTCCGGTACTTTGTTCACGGCGGTTAAAAAATATTCAATCATGGAATAAGTATAAAAAACAATAATTTAAATGGATTAATTAAGAACTGAATTGCAACTGTTGTTGTAAGATGAGTTCTTGTGTTTTGTGAGTCCGTGATGTGCATAACAATTCCGGTTTGCTACGGAAGGTAACCAAGATGTGACACCGTCGCTACAGGGCCGTAACACTACGGTCATTTGGCTGTCACAAGTCCGTAACCCGTCTCCCATTTTACTGGTATCCCGGCGCAGTGGGGTACGTGCTGTTGAGCCGGCTTGAGCGGGCTGTGCTGGTGGTCAGTGGCCCGTCTGGCAGTAGCGTAAAGGGCCCAATGGCACAAGAGAAACCAGCGCAAAATCCTGCCCTGAAACTATCTCGTCCAAACGCAGGGAAATCCGTTGACAGCCCCAAAGCAGGCCCTATAATGCGCCCCTCCAACGCGGGGTGGTTAGCTCAGCTGGGAGAGCATCTGCCTTACAAGCAGAGGGTCGGCGGTTCGATCCCGTCACCACCCACCACTTTTTTCGCGGTGCCGATAATCACGGCCACCGTTCTGACTTTCAGGCGAAATCCTGACTGTCAGGCGAAAGAAGGGTTTCGCGTCTACCGAGGAGCGGTAGTTCAGTTGGTTAGAATACCGGCCTGTCACGCCGGGGGTCGCGGGTTCGAGTCCCGTCCGCTCCGCCATTTTTCGGCTCTCCCCAATTAACGGGGGATGGGCTCTCCCCAATTAACGGGGGATGCACCGTTTCTCACTAAACTCGATTGATAATGCCATCCCACCCACAGTGGGTTAAGACCCTCAATCGATAGTTCTCAAAATTTCTGAACCCGAAGGCTCGACGCGTCATCATCTCCATTTTGGTGTGGTAGCCCTCTGTAGGGCCATTGCTCTTACTGAATCGCCACATCATGACGATGGGTTCGAGCCAGGACGTGAGCGTTTTGGCCAACCTTCTCAGCGGGCTGTGACGCAGCTGTTCGATCAGTTTCAGCAGTTGGGGCAGTTTCCTTTGCGCCGTTTTCTTTCTCAGATTCTTGAGTAATAACAGTTCGTTGAGACGCTGCTTGGCGTCATAGAGCGCAGCCAGAGCCGGGTAGTCACTGAGGTAGCGTTGCAGGTTCTCTCGCTGCTCTGGTCTCAATCGCCACGCGTGGCGCCGCATGAGGCTCAGTAGCCCACGGTCGCGACGTCCCTCCGGATGTACCTCCTTCCACGCGTTGAGAAAGTGCTGGTTAACCAGGCGGATGACGTGGAAGCGATCGGCGACGATTGTGGCGCCGGGGAAGTACTGCCGGGCGATACTGCGGTAGGTCTCGGACAGGTCCATGACGATAAGCTTGACGTTGTCTTTGCCCGGTAAACGCCGCAAATAGCCGCTCAGACTGGCCTCAGATCGCCCCAGACGGATATCGAAGACCTTGTTGCGTCGCAGATCCACCAGGGTGGTGGCAAAGCCTCGCTTGCGGGTAAAGAAGTGCTCGTCGATCCCCAGGACCTTGGGGCAGGGCCGGTTCGACATCTCGGCGATGCGCTGCTCACAGTGGCCGTGATACCAGCGCTCGGTGGTGGCGGCGCTGATGCCATGGGTACGTTCAAGCTTCGCTTGCGTCACGCCGCCGTCGTGGGTCTCAAAGACCTCATGGCGGAAGGCTTCAGAGGCTCGGTAACGCGGGCGTACACCCTTGAATCGATGCCGGAAGTAACGCCCACAGCGCAGGCAGTGGTACTTCGGTGTTCGAAGGTACAGGGTGACCAGTTGATTGCCCTGACGGGTGTGCTTCAGGGTTCGCTGGTAAGTGGCCTTGATCCGCACTCTGGGGTGCTGGCAGTGAAGGCAGCAGGGCCGCTTACGCGGTTTGGCATACACGGCAATCGCATCATTGCGATCAACATGTTCGACCTCCAGCTCAGGAAGGCCTAGTATCAGTCCTGCGTGGGACATCGGGGGTTCTCCTTAAACAGATTCCGCAAAATCAGTCTAATGAGTCCCGGTGTCCCCCGTTAATGATGAAGAGCCGTGCCAGACTGGATCTGTTGGAGACCAGTCATGAAGAGAGGAGGAGCCCAACATGGAAATTACTCGAGTCGGTGTAGATCTGGCAAAAAGTGTTTTTCAAGTTCACGGCGTTGATGCCAGCGAGCATCCCGTCTGGCGGAAGAGTCTGAAGCGCAGCGTCTGGCTTGCTGAACTGCAGCGCCACGTACCTGCAGGCGCTGAGATCGGGCTCGAAGCCTGCTCCGGCGCCCATCATTGGGGTAGAGAACTTACTGCTCGCGGCTATAAAGTAAAGTTGATGGCGCCTCAGTTCGTTAAGCCCTATGTCAAAAGCAATAAAAGCGATCGCAATGATGCCGCTGCGATCTGTGAAGCCATG
>JAUIMF010000104.1 GCA_030433415.1 Gammaproteobacteria bacterium
ACCTCGAACTGCAGTGGGTCTTTGCCTTCCCCGACGCCGTGCGCGCCCGTTCCCACCCCGCCGTGGCGGGTGGTGCGGTGTTTGTAGGCAGCCAGGACGGTTCTGTCTATGCCCTGGACCAGCACTCCGGCTGTGTTATCTGGCGCTTCCGCGCGCGGGGCGAAGTACGCACTGGCATTGTATTGAGTGACTGGGACAGCGCCGACGAGAGCGCCGACCCCCTGCTGTATTTCGGCGACTATCTGGGCAATGTCTATGCGGTGCATGCGCTGACCGGCGAACCCGCCTGGCAGGTCACTCCCGATGAGCATCCCAACGCCACGATCACGGCCGCGCCCGCGCTCTTTGAAGGACGTTTGTACGTCTCGGTCTCGTCGCTGGAGGTCGTGTCAGCGGCCGAAAGCAGCTATGGCTGCTGCACATTCCGCGGCTCCGTCGTCGCGCTGGATGCGATCACGGGCAAGCAGCTCTGGAAGACCTACTCGATTCCCGAAGCGCCTGCGCCGACCAAAGAAAATGCCCGGGGCGTGATGCAGTATGGCCCGTCGGGTGCTCCCGTGTGGAACACGCCCACCATCGACAGCAAGCGCCGCAGCCTTTACGTGGGTACGGGTGAGAACTATTCCTCGCCTGCTTCGGATACCAGCGATGCGATCATCGCCATGGATCTGGACGATGGCCATATCAAGTGGCACTTCCAGGCGACCGCTGGCGACGCCTGGAACTCGGCCTGCGTATTGCTGGACCAGACCAACTGTCCCGTCGAGGACGGTCCGGACTTTGATTTTGGCGGCAATACATTGCTGACCACAGACCGTAACGGACGAGACCTCGTGATCGCCGGTCAGAAGTCGGGCATTGTCTGGGCCCTGGACGCCAACAGCGGCAAGCTGGCCTGGAAGAACAAGGTCGGTCGTGGCGGTGTGATCGGCGGCGTGCACTTTGGCATCGGTATGTCGGGAGACGCGGTAATCGTGCCGATCTCGGACGCGATTGCCCACGAAGCCTATCGGGGACTCTATGAAGGGACGCCGCGCCCCGGCGTGTATGCGCTGGATTCGGCGACGGGCGACTACCTGTGGCAGTGGCAGGCCACCGATGAATGCGCCGAGGGCGTCGAGCACTGTATGGCAGGCAATAGTGCGCCGCCGACCACCACGCCCGAGCTGGTGTTCTCGGGCAGCCTGGACGGCAACATTCGCGCCCACGACGCCGCCACGGGCAAGGTGCTCTGGCAATACAACACGGTGCGCGAGTACCCCGACACCGTTACCGGCATTCCCGGCCTGGGCGGTGCGCTGGAAGGCGGCGCTGCGGCAACGTTACACAACGGCATGATGTTTCTGAACTCGGGCTATCTATTTAACCAGCATATGCCTGGAAACGTCCTGCTGGCATTCAAGGTGGTACCAGACGAGACGACTGACGAGTAAGTGGTGACCGGGCAAACGCCAAGGCAATGCCCGGGTACCTGATTGGTAAAGAGGAGAGTTCCATGACCAGTTCCTATCCGACACACCCGGACGCCATGCGTCCCGAACCCCGTGGCGATGCCATCACCGGCGACCGCTATTACAGCAAGGAATTCGCCGCCCGCGAGTGGGAACACATGTGGAAGCGCATCTGGCATGTCGGCGGACGTGTGGCACAGCTCGAAGAGCCCGGCGACTTTATCGTTCACGATTTCATGCATGAATCCGTGCTGATCGTGAAGCAGGAAGACGGTGGCATCCGGGCGTTCTTCAACGTGTGTATGCACCGCGGTAATCGTCTGGTATCAGTCGATGAAGGCGGCATGGACTCTTTCACCTGCCCCTACCACAACTGGAAATGGGGTCTCGACGGTAGCCTTCAGGAGGTGCAGGACCCCGAAGATTTCCCCCAGGGTAACCCCTGCGGCAAGCTGAAGCTGAAGGAGCTGCCCTGCGATACCTGGGGCGGATTTATCTTCTGGAGCTTCGACGACAACGTGAAGCCGCTGCTGGAATACCTGAGCCCGATTCCGGAGCTGATGGCGAATCGCGATCTCGAGAACTACACGCGGGTCGTCTGGAAGACCTTGCGCGTGAACACCAACTGGAAGTTTGCGTCTGACAACTTCAACGAGGCTTATCACATTCCCGCGGTACACCCGCAGTTCGAGCCGATGATCGACGATCACTACTCGACCACGCTGTTCGAGATGTATCCCACGGGCCACAACCGTATGATCGAAAAGCTGCAGCCCTCATCGCGCTATCCCGACAAGGATTCCGTGAAGCCCCTGTGGGCTGACGTGCTCAGCGCCTGGGACCTGAACCCCGATGATTTTGAGGGGCGCGCCCAGGAAGGCCGCATCGCGCTGCAGCAGGCTCGCCGCAAGCTGGGTCCGGAGCGGGGCTACAAGTACTTCGAAAAGTATCTGGACGACGAACTGACGGATCAGATGCACCACACCTGCTTCCCGAACCTGACGCTGACGGCGACGCCAGAGGGTCTGCACATGTTCCGCACGGAGCCGGACGCTGAGGATCCCAACTGGTCCACCTTTGACTATTGGTACATGGTGCCGGCGGTCGAGGGTCGTGACGAAGTCGAGACGCTCTACGGCACGCGCCCCATCGAAGAAACGGAGCACTCCACCGACAGTTACGAGGAGTACGAAGCGAATCTGGACCAGGGTGATTTTCTAACCCAGGATTTGTCTCTGGCCGTGACCCAGCAACAGGGCCTGCGTTCCATGGCGTTCCAGGACTGTTATCTGTCGGACCAGGAGGCCAGAGTGAGGCGCTTCCACGAGGTGCTGAACGACTATCTCGAAGGGCGTCGCTGATACGGCACCTGCATCAGCTTATTGTTCCTGTGGCGGCCGGACTCTGGTCCGGTCGCCAAAGAAAAACAAGCAGGCTTGATTTAAATCATGCGCTTCGGCGTCGCCTGCAGCTACATTTGATGGGTGTGCCATAAACAGAAAGAGTCCGCACCCATGACCGCCATGAACAAACAATCTCCCGCCAACGGCCCCAGCTATCAGGACTACCTGGATCGCGAGACGGTGCCCGTGCCCGAACACCTGCGCGTAACCGACAGCCCCGATCTGGGCTCTATGCGCCTGGACCCCACGCGCTACACCTCTCGCGAAATGCACGATCTTGAGGTCAAACACGTCTGGAGCAAGACATGGCAGTTTGCCTGCCGTGAAGAGGACATCCCCGACGTCGGTGATTACACGCTCTACGATGTGGGTGACCTGTCGCTGATCGTGGTGCGTACGAGCGAGACAGAGATCAAGGCGCTCTTCAACTCCTGCCTACACCGTGGGCGCAAGCTGGTCACCGAGGACGGCTGCAGCGAGAAGTTCCGCTGTCCGTACCATGCCTGGACCTGGAACAATAATGGCAGCATTGCCTTTGTTCCCTGCAAGTCCGACTTCGAGTACGCCGGTGAAGAGGCGTTCCAGCTGCCCGAAGCCCTCGTCGATACCTGGCAGGGGTTTGTCTTCGTCAATCCCGACGCCAACGCGATGCCCCTGCTGGAGTACCTCGAAGTCCTGCCCGAGCACTTCAAGAACTACGAGTTGGGTGATTGCTACAAAGTGCTGCACGTCGAAAAGGTGGTGGAGTGCAACTGGAAGGCGGCGCAGGAAGCGTTCATGGAGTCCTACCACGTGATCGCCACGCACCCGAACATTCTGAACTTCATGGGCGACTGCAACGCGCAGTACGATATTTTTGGTGATCACACGAGTCGAGCGATCACGGCCAACGCGGTGCACAGTCCCCATATCAAGCCGCTGTCCGAACAGCAGGTGATGGAAGAGACGCTCAAGGGCAGTGGTCGCGTACTGCTGGACGGCGAACTCAAAGTACCTGAGGGCATGACGGCGCGGGCTTTCCTTGCCTCCATGAATCGCGAGCAGTTCTCCAAGGACTACGACCGGGACTTCTCTGAGGTCACTGACGCTGAGTTACTCGATGCGATCCTGTACCTGTCGTTCCCCAACACGCAGATCTGGGGTGGCTTCCTGGGTAACATCGTTTATCGCAGCCGTCCCCATGGTCACAACCCCGACGAATGTATCTACGAGGTCATGGTGCTGCAGCGCCTGCCCAAAGGTGCTGAGAAACCTCGTGGTGTGAAACCCACGCGCCTGAACATCGATCAATGCTTCTCTGATGCCGAAGAGCTGGGCGTCCTCGGTGGCGTATTCGACGAAGACATGAACAACCTGCCGCACATGCAGCAGGGTATGAAGGTGGCGGCGATCAATGGCCGCGACGGCCTGATACTCGGCGACTACCAGGAAGCGCGCATCAAGCACCTGCACAACTCCATCGACAAGTACATCGAGGCCGGCGAAAAGGCGTAGCGTCGATGTAACCCGTCGCTGGCGGAAGCCGGGCTGCGTGCAGGGCGGCTCGGCGATCTATACTGCACCCATGACTGAATCCGGTGGGCAGCAACAGGCAACCACTATCGAGACTACGCTCGATGCCCTGCAGTCTACCTTCGATGACAATCCGAGGTCAGACTCGTGGCGGCGAAATCTCGCCCTGATTGCCATACTTGTTGCGCTTTTCGGTGTTGCAGCCTGGCAAACGCTCATCGGCAAAGACGTTGCAGCAGAGCTGGTGCAGTTTGATCTGGTGTCTCAGACGTCTGACGAACACGCGTGGTTAGAGCCGGGATTTCTGCAGGTTTTTGCCGCCTATGCGCAGGCCGGGAATCGCATTCGCCTGCAATTGCGGGACGACTCGGCGGTGTCTGCACCCTCTGCGGCGTTATTGTCCCCCAGTGCGGCTGGTCCCAAATCCAGCGCAACGCTGCAATTGACCCTGACAGGCCCCGGAGCCAATGGGGCGCTGGAGCTTTCCCTCATGTTTTCGGTCCTTGGTAAAGAGTACACATCGGTACTCGAGGGGAGTGTGGACGGGTTGGCTGATCTTGCGTCGCGAGCAACGCTGCAGCTGTATTTCTGGCTCGATATTGACCCCTACAGCAGCCAGGATTCCCAGACCGCCAGGCGGGAAATACCGCTGAATAGCACGGCTGCCCGTCACTTCGCGCTGGGGTCCCAGGCCTTGCGTCGGGGCGAAGGGCGGCTTGCTGTTGATGAACTGAATCGCGCCGCCGAGTTGGAGCCATCGCACGCGATGGTCAATGCTGCGCTGGCATCTGCGCTGGAACTGGCAGGATACGCAGGTCGCGCAACGCAGCGAATTCGCCAGGCCTATGCGGGCAGCCAGGACCTTTCTCGCGAGAAGCAGTTGGCTATCGAAGCACAGCTGCGCCTGTCGGAGCGCGACTGGTCACGGGCTGAGTCGCTTTACGCCGCCCTTGCCGCCTTTTATCCACAGGAAATCAGCTACGGCTTGTCATTGGCAACAGCGGCGCAGAATGCCGGGCGCACCACAGTAGCCCTCGAGGCGCTCGACCGACTCCGAAAACAACCCGAATTTGTGGGTGATCCCCGTATTGACCTTGCTGAAGCAAAACTCTGGCGGCGCGTCGGCGAGTGGAAGAAAGGTGTGACTGCGGTGGAACATGCAATTGAGAAAGCCCAGCTTCAGGGGCACCGAGGTACCCTGGCCAGGGCGTTGGTGCTGCGTGCCCAACTCGAGGGAGATCCCGAGGGAGGCGGTCTGGAACTGGCGCAGGAGCTTTTCAGCGAGATCGGTGACGCGCGCGGACAGGCTCTGCTGCTTGAAGAATACGGAGATCGACACGTGGCCAACGGACAGCTCGACCGTGCCATTGTCGCCTACAACGATGCTGAGGTGATTGCCCAGCGCCTGGGGAACGAGGCAGATCTGGCATCCATTCGGCAGGCCCGTGCCATCGCTACGGATCTGGCCGGGCGACTTGAAGAGGGCTATACCCTCAAGAAATCGCTGCTGATCGACGCGCAGCGCCGACAGCTGCATGCCCGTGCCGCAATTATCAAAGAGAATCTCGGTGTTTCTGCCTTCAAGCTTGGCAAGCTGCAGGAGTCGCTGGATTGGTTTGATTCGGCCTTGCAGGACTTTCAAACCGTGGACGACCAGATTGGCATTGCCTGGTATCCGTATCGGAAAGGCAGAGTACTGGCGACCAAAGGCGATTTCGCAGCAGCCACGCAGCTGTTTGATGAGTCCTTGCGCAATGCCAGGGAACACCCCGAAGGCAACCTCGCGTTGCATACGCGCTATGAACTGGCCCGCCTGGCGGTTTTTCAGGATTCCCCGACGGCGGCCACCCAGCTGGAATCGCTGGTGATGGACTACCACGCTGAGCAGCTGTATCTGGACGAGGCCGCGACGCGGGTGGTGTTCGCGCATCATGAACTTATCGTTGGGCGCAGGGATGCGGCTCTGGCCATGCTCGACGAGGCGCAACGGGTCTTCTCGGACAGCGGCTCGGTGTATTACCTGACCCGCGCCCTGGCGCTTCGGGTGAGAGCTGGGGACCTGGGCGCTTGCGATGAACTTGCCGATCAGGTGCGTACGCTGGAGCATCGCGAGGATGCGTTGCTTGGGCGGGCGGCGCTGCAGTATTGCGCAGAGGACAATGCGGCCCTGGTATCGGACCTGGAGGCGGCCCAGGGAGCGGAGCTATTCGAGGCCATGCTTGCGCTCACGTCACTGCAAGACCCGGCGCTTGCGGAATCCCTCGGACACAGTCGCGGCTGGGTCAAAAGTGCTTACTGGCTCGAAAGAGAATAACTTACCGGGCGGCGATGCACATCGTCGGCTCCGACGGTTGCTCAATGACGCTCGCTGGTCACCGGTAACGTTTGCCCGCTTTTTGATTCTGGCCGTACTGCTGTGGGTTTTACGCGGTGCCGTAGCACCGACAGCTACTATCGCTGCGGCCCTCATAATCGCCGTGGCAATTGCCGCACAGGCTCTGTTTGCCTCGTATTGGAACGATGGCAGACAGGCCCTGTTGGATGCCGATCAGGCACGCCGACTGATCAGCGGATACACCGTCATTGTGTCGATGGAAGGCCTGGCGTGGGCCCTTGGCGCGTCTCTACTGTTTCCCATTCAGTACCCCGAATTACAGCTGTTTCTGGTATTTGTGCTGTGCGGCGTGGCGCTGGCTTTCGTTGCGACACTGCACATCCACCTCCCCGCCTGTTACGGCGCTATCGGTTTGGCGCTGCCAATGATGATCGTGCGGTACGCTTTGGTTCAGCAGTGGTTGGAGGCAGTGTTGCTGCTGATTTACACGCTGCTGCTAGTCAGGCTGGCACAGACACTGTTTGCTGCGACGCAGCGTACGATCGCATTGCAGCAAGAGCGCGATGAGCTACTCAACGTGCTGCGGGAGCGGGCCCAGGAGCTGGATCAGGCGCGTCGCCAGTCCGACGACGCCAACCTCGCCAAATCCCGGTTCCTGGCCCAGGCCAGCCATGACCTGAGGCAACCGCTGCATGCGATCGGTCTATTGGCTGCCTCGCTGCCAGAACCTCCAGACGAACGGGCGCGGACTGCTGTCGCACACTTGCAGGAGTCCATCACATCACTGTCGGGGTTGTTCGACGGTCTACTGGATTTGGCCGTGCTGGAAAGTGGCACCACCAGAACCAATATCGACACCCTGGCGCTGCAGCCAATTTTTGAGGAGTTGGAGCAGGAGTTCGCGCCCATCGCCACAGAGAAAGCCGTCACATTGCGCTTTGTAAAAACATCGGCGGTAGTTCGCAGTGACGCGCTGTTGCTGCGTCGTATGCTGCAGAACCTGATCTCAAACGCGATCCGTCATGGTCGGGGAGCCCGTGTGGTTGTGGGTCGACGAGTTCTTGATGGGGCTTCTGCCATCGATGTGGTCGACAACGGCCCCGGCATTCCCGACAACTACCAGCAGGCAATCTTCGAAGAATTTGTGCGCGTGCGCGCCGAAGGTGTCGCCAGTACGCCGGGCCTTGGTTTGGGGCTGGCGATCGTGGGGCGTCTTGCGGCAGCGCTCGGTTTGCATGTGAGTCTGCAGTCCACATCGGGGGCCGGCGCACGATTTCGCATAGCGGGACTGCCAAACGCAACCGCTTCGAATGTCGCGGCGGCTGACCGCGACGCAATGGATGCGCGAGATCATCTGAAGGGTGCGACCGTGCTGGTGATCGATGACGATCGTGCGGTGCTGGAGGCAACCGCAGCCCTGTTGCGGCGGTGGGGCTGCGAGGTGATATCCCGTACCGAATTTCCGAATCCTCTGCCGAGCGTAGACATTGTGTTGTCGGACTACGATTTGCCCAACGACAATGGACTCTCTCGCCTTTGTGAATTGCGCCAGACTCAACCGCAGTTGCTGACGGCGCTGATCACGGGTGATCCGTCGCAGAGTCTGCGTCGAGAGGCGGAAGATGCCGGCGTCGCACTACTGCGCAAGCCCGTGCGACCTTTGCAGTTGCGTTCTTTGCTGCTGAAACTCGCTACGACGGAGCTTTGATGCCGGATTTTGTGGCCAGCGTGGCAGCGCTCGTGCGCGTGCGTACGCCAAGGGTTCGCAGCAGGGCAGATACATGAATGCGTACCGTATAGGGGGAGACGCCAAGTTCGCGGGCAATCTCTTTGTTGGATCGCCCGGCGCAGATGTGTTCCAGAACCTCTCGCTGGCGTGGCGAGAGTAGCGCCAGCTGATTGGGTTGGGGGTTGTCGCTGGAGAGATCCAGCGCGGGGCGGCACTCGACGATGTCACCCTCGATGACCTGTTCGATCGCAGTGATCATCTGTTCGGGAGGTGAGGACTTGGTGATGAAGCCATTGACGCCCTCGGCCATGATGGCGTCGATGAGGGAATGATCCTCCACCATCGACACCGTGATGATGGCCGTCATCGGCAGCCGGTGCCGTAACGTTGGCAGATCGCGCAGGGGTTCAAAGCCCGGAAACACCACATCAAGCAGTAGCAGGTCCGGAGACGCTGCCTGCTGCAGTTGCTGCTCGAGCTCTGCCATGGTGCCTGCCTCGAAGACGTCCGCCTCGAATCGATCACCGATCAAACGGACCAACCCTTCGCGAAAAACGGGATGGTCGTCTACAACGATGAACGAAAGCGTGCCCATGGGCACATACTATTTGATTTTCGAAAGCGCCGTATCGGGAACCGCACAACGCTCTGCATAGTTCATCATGAACGTGCTGGCCTGGATAAGATCGGCGATCGGCACATTGTCCTTGAGCTTCACGGCCAGCTCCGTCTGCCCGCTCATGGCCGCCGCCAGCCATTCCTGTGCCGGCTCAGACAAATGTTCTTCTGCACCAGATGCCAGGCAGTCGCAGGCCTCTGGCGGTGTATTGGTGTTCTCTGTGCACGCGGTCTTGATATCGCTACTGGCACCCGCACCACAGGCACCGATACCGGTTACGAGCAGAGCGATGGCTAAGCTCTGTATGGGTTGTCGGCTCACGGCAATTCTCCTTTCCTGTCAGCGTCATCACGAAGCTACCAAGGCTTGTGGAGCGCCGCACTAGGGCGGATGTACTAGGTCATGCGTCGTATATCAGCGATTTTTTTCGCACGGCATAGTCTCGTTGAGTCCCGCAAAGGAGAAACGACTATGTTCCATCGATTGCTGTTCGCTCTTGTACTGCTCACGGGTACGACGGCTGTGAATGCGTTTACGCCCCACGCCGACTGTACCTTCAACAAAATTGATCCGCTGCCAGAGGTTGAGAATTGCGATGCCCTTGATCGACGTATCAAAAGCATCAAGTCCAACATGGCCGCCGCGCAGCGCGCCATGGACAAGCTGCGCCAGGATCATGGTGACGCCATAGACGATCTGCTGGAGCAAGGCATGGAGATTCTCGTCGGCGAAGTGACCGGCATACCCACCAGCGCAGCCGACTGTGTCACCGCAGCCGTGAGTTACTGCAGTCAGCGTATCGGCGCAGCGCTGAGCGCGGCCTCGAACCTTCTTTCTGCCAGTGGCACGTTTCAGGGTGGTATCGACGCCGCAATCTGGTACCGGCGCTGGCAGGACAAGTTGCGTGATCTGGAAAAAGATCTGCAGGAAGCCGAGGAAGAGTTGGCCGAATGCGAAGCCAGGCGTAGCGAGCAAGCGACGGCCCGCGATGATGCAGAGGCGTACAACCGTGCAGGCGTGCCCAAATACCCGGCGGATCATCCTCTGTGCAAGCCGCCGGAAGAGGCCAAGCCAGATGATGAGGAAGTAAAAGATGATCCCGATTCCGGTGATAACGACACGACGCATGGTGGTTCCCTGTTTTCTGCTCACGCCTATGTAGGACAGGGGTGCCGCACGGTTCAAGCAGATAGGCCGGACGGTTTTAGCAGATTTGGGCAAAACCGTTGCCACACCGGGCCGTCAGTCCGCCCGCACGAACTCCCGGACCTCGCTCGGCGGATCGCCCGGAGTGAACATCCACCGCGCAAGGGTCAGTCGGTCTCCATCGCATATCGGGCGCCATTTGCCGCCAACGGCCCCTGTCGAACCGTCGGGATTGCTGACAAACCCGCTCATGTATTCCGATGAGACATCTGTATCCACGTGAGACGCCTCGAAATCGAAAACGAGCACATCATCCTCGGCCTTCCAGCTCCCATAGGTCTGCCAGGTTGAATAGCGCACCGTCGCTTCGGGCGCATGGA
>JAUIMF010000163.1 GCA_030433415.1 Gammaproteobacteria bacterium
CGGAGCAGTGCTTCAATGGGTTGATTACTCATGGGCGCCCTGCCCTGCCAGCTCGGGCCCCACAAACACCACGGGATAGCTATCAACGCCATATCCCTCGGCGATTGAGTCGCCCTCCAGCAGCATCAGGTCGATACCAGTGGCACGTGCCCTCTCCTTGAGGTCCAGCCAGGCGCTCTTATCCGTGGCCTGCACGACAATACCTTTAGCGCCTATGGCGACCAGCCCCTCCGCCGCTGCCTGGAACCAGTTCAGCGACACGTCGTCCATGCCCATGATGAACAGTGGCCTCACCAGACCGTTTACCGTTTTCAGTGCGGGTGTGCCGATGCGCAGCGTGTCGGGTTGGAGTGGCAATCGGTCTTCCAGGGCCTGAACACTCGCGCCTGCTGGTGGAGTCAGTCTGCGCGCGGACGCGGGCTGCTGGTTTCGCAGACGCTGATAGTACGGCTGCGCGGGGATGGTGCTGCGTCCTTCGTACACTACCGTCGGGCGCTTCTGTGTGAGTACCGCCTCTGCCAACACCACAGGTGCGAAGACCAGCAGGAGCGATAGCGTGAGTAATGCGCTATGCGGCATCCGATTCGTCCTGTGCTGGATGCGCCTTGTCGTAAAAATGCCTGACGCGCTGCCGGTACTTGTCGGCGATGAGTCGATCCTGGGGACCGTCCGCGGGGCGGTGGTAGCGGCCCACCGCCTCCCACCAGTCTCCCGATCGCCGGTAGTGGGTCTTCAGAATCTGGGCGGCAATCTTGATATTCACAGCAGGGTCGGTAATACGCCATGGCGAACCCAGCTCTCCAAACTGCCAGTACCAGTTCACTTGCATGGGGCCCACATCGATCATCATCTCGCCGGTCCCCAGAGCAGCCATCAGTCCTTCAAACATCGACTGGCGGTCTTCAAACCGTTGTGCTTTACCCGCCACATTCAACGTCCAGGGCCACGGCGCAAATGTGCCCTCTCTCAATAATCCCGATTCAGCCTTCGACATGGCGTAAAGGATCGACGCCGGCACCCCGACATAGGACGCGACTTCGTCATACAGGGGCTCCACCGGCTGAGCGGATGCCGGGTTCGCCAGCATGAGTAGTGCCACCATTACAGCTCTCGCACCCACTGCCCGCTTCCCGTCTTGCTGTAGATGGCAGGAAACTGCGACAGGTCCCGAAACTGATTGCCGTGATTGACCGTCGCCCTACCGGACTTCAATGCCGCGATGAGCGCTGGCTGTGCCGCAACCCAGCGCCGCAGCACTTCATCATCATTGCCCGTGCCAACCACGTGCACATCGACGCCCTCGGTCGCCTCCGTCATCATGCTGTCGATGCGTTGTTCCAAGAGCTCTGTGCATTCGCCGCAATCAGGCGACACAATCAGGGCGTAACGACTGGCACCCTGGAGTGCGACCTTCGCCGCTGCTCGTGTGCCGATTCTTGGGGTCTCGGGGTATAACCGTGCCCAGGCGTTGTCCACCGCCAACTGAAACGCCAATTCCTTGCGCGTGCGTTCAAACTCGGTTCGAACATAGAGCTCTGCATAACGCTTGCGCTCGGCGGCCGTGTCAGCGCTCACGCCCAATGCGGTGATCGGATCCAGGCCAGGGCTCCAGATGCCCCGCTGGTCAGACATCACTTGCAGATACTTCCGCCACTCCTGGTCCGAGAGCCCCCAGACGCGTGCGGCCTCAGCGGATGCCGTGGCTTCTGTCTCGATGATTTCGGTTTTGCGGGCATTACTGGCCTGTGATGTCACGGCGATCGCCAATAGCATCCAGGCAATTGGCCTCATTTGACCCTCCAGGATTTTTCCCGCTTGTCTTGAAGCCCGCCGGAGACGTAATCCACACCAGGATCGTAGGTACTTGCCAACAAACGCCCGCCACTTTTGACTTGCAGCTCATACTCGCGGCAGAGCGGTACCGTGCCTCGTTTGACCCAGACACAGATGTTTTGGGTCGACGTGCCGA
>JAUIMF010000105.1 GCA_030433415.1 Gammaproteobacteria bacterium
CACGGTGGAGACCGACACCTGGGCAAAAATCACTGAGATCGCTGATGCGTACTATCGTCCGGGCGAATTCACGACCCTGGTTGCCTGGGAGTGGAGTGCGACGCCGGGAGGGGCCAATCTGCACCGCATTGTGGTCAGCGATGCCAGTGGTGAACAGGCCGGAAGCTTTCAGCCCTTCGGCTTCGATGACAGCCCCTATGTGGACCAGCTCTGGGCCTATCTCGATCAGACCGAGAAAGACGTGGGCGTGAACTTTGTCGCCATTCCGCACAACTCCAATATCTCCAAAGGTGCGATGTTCGATGAGCTGACCCTGAGGGGCAAAGCCATGGATGCCCAGTACATCGCAACGCGTCGACGCTGGGAGCCCATCGCCGAGGTTACGCAGATAAAAGGCGACTCCGAAACCCATCCGGCACTCTCACCCGACGACCCCTTTGCGGATTTCGAGACCTATCCGTACTACATCCAACGCTCGCTGCAGGAATACCAACCCAAAGCGGGTGACTATCTGCGTCCCGCGCTGCGCCGGGGGCTGGAGCTGGAGGCTCGCCATGGAGCCAATCCTTTTCAGCTTGGCCTGATCGGCTCCACCGATGCCCACACGGGACTGTCCAGCGCTGATGAAACCAATTTTCACGGCAAAATGGCGACGGACTCGGTGCCCGCGAACAAGCAATACGGCTTTGGCAGCAGCGGTGGAACCAGCGGTTGGGCGATGTCGGCGTCGGGTCTGGCAGCGGTCTGGGCCGAAGAGAATACCCGGGAAGCCATCGTAGCGGCCATGAAGCGACGCGAGGTTTATGCGACCACAGGACCGCGCATCCGCCTGCGCTTTGAGGCCACCCTGGCTTCACCGGACGCTGAGATGTTGAACCTAGGGGACTTCGCTAACGCGCCCGGCGCCGTACCCATGGGAGGTGAGCTGTCAGGCGGGGGCCTGCGTGAGCCGGTATTCCACATCGAGGCTTATCACGACCCCATGTCGGCAACCTTGGATCGGGTACAGATTATCAAGGGCTGGCTGGATGCCCAGGGTCGCTCCCGTGAGCAGGTGTACGACGTCATGCTGTCGGACCCGGCGCGCCGGCGCGCAGACGGTTCCGTTGAGCCCGTGCCAGATACCGTGGACCGGCGTACCGGCTACGTCGATAAGTCCAGTGGCGCCACGGAGCTGGCCACCGTGTGGCGCGATCCGGCTTTTGATCCCGCCCAATCAGCGTTTTATTACGTGCGGGTGTTGCAGATTCCCACGGCGAGGCATTCCTTTCTGGACGCGCTGGCTCTGGGATTGAAGCACGCCAGCAATCAGCCGGACACGATCCAGGAGCGGGCCTACAGCTCGCCGATCTGGTATCGACCCGGTACTTCTTCACCCTGATATACACGGAGTATGCGCATGCAGGATCTTTTTTCCCTGACTGGAAAGACCGCCGTGGTCACGGGCGGTTCCCGGGGTATCGGCGCCATGATCGCCCGAGGACTGGTGGGCAGTGGCGTAAAAACCTACATCACCGCGCGCCGCGAAGAGGAGCTGCGGGCGACGGAAGCGGCCCTGGGCGAACTGGGTGAGTGCATCGCCATTCCCGCTGACCTTTCGGACGAGCAGGGCCTTAAACAGTTTGCAGGAGAGATCCGCGAGCGCGAAAACGCGCTGCATATCCTGTTCAACAACGCCGGAGCAAGCTGGGGGGCACCGATCGACGAGTTTCCCGAGGCCGGATGGGACAAGGTGATGGACCTGAACGTGAAGTCGATCTTTTTTCTCACGCAGGCCCTGTTGGCACCGCTTCGCGCAGCCGGCACCGTTGACGATCCGGCGCGGGTGGTGAATATCGGCTCCATCAACGGTCTGACCTACGCGCCGCTGCAGAACTACTCGTATACGGCGAGCAAGGCGGCGGTACATAACCTCACACGGCAGATGGCGGTGGACCTGGCCAGCGATCACATTAATGTGAATGCGATTGCACCCGGGTTTTTCCCGAGCAAAATGACAGCGCACCTGCTGGAACATGAAGGCGAACTGGCCAAGGACATTCCCCGTGGACGCCTTGGCACCCCGGAGGATGCCGCGGGTACTGCGATCTATCTCTGCTCCCGAGCTTCGGCTTTTGTGACCGGGCACGTGCTGGTGTTGGACGGCGGCCAGACCGCCGCCTGATCAGTTATTGGGTCACCACCAGGCGTAGTCCCTGCAGTGTGACCTGGGCTGCTGTGAGGGCTGCCAGGCCCGCATCGCGACGGGACTGCAGATTGTGTATCTCGTCCTCCCGCACGGCGCCGTTGCGTTGCTGTAGAGATCGCAGGCGCTCCTCTTCAGCCGTGAGCCTGTCTGCGTAGCGCTGGCGCGCCGCGCTCACGGCATCCTCCGCCTGCTTGCGTGCCATGGTCTCGGCGCGTTCCACGGTGGCCTCGATTTCTTCGCGCAGCTGTTTTACGACTTTCAACGCCGTGCCGCGCGGCAGTTTCTCGATGCGCTCGTTCAGACGGGCGTGGGTGAGCAGGGCGCTCAGGTCCCGACCCCGAGCATCCAGCAGCAGTCGTTGCGGATCCAATGAAAGGTAACGACCGAGGCCCAGGGAGCGCGGCGCCTGCACTGAGAGCGTGAACACCAGTTCGTAGAGCCGCGACCCGCCGGGTACGCCTTTCAGCGTCAGTGTGCCAACGGCGGCCTGTCCCAGGCTGCTGCCGAGGACCGATTCCATGGCGCCTTCGAGCCACGGATGCTCCCATGCAAGAAAAATCCAGTCCTCCCGCTCCAGCGCCCGATCGCGGGAGAAGGTAACCGTGCAGCCTTCTTCCGGCAGTTCGGGAAACACCGCCAGCGCTTCCTGCTCGGCCGGTCTCAGAATGACGGCGTGTTCACTGTGATCCTCGTGTTCCACGCCCGCAACTTCGCAGAGTTGCTCCAGGTAACTGCCAAGTGTGGCGGGGTCTTCGAGCGTACTGATGGCGTCGGCAAGGGCGCTGCCAGCCTCTCGATCACAGGAGCTGCGTTCGAGCAGCCGGTCCCTGCCTGCCGAGAGTTCGTCGCGGGTTTGGCTGGTGAAGGTTGCCGTCTCTTCCAGTAGAGCTCCCAGGCCGTCGTCGGGAGCAGCCAGATGCTGTTCTAGGGCATCCTGAAAGCGCGCAAGAATCATGTCGCCTGCGGAGCAACTCAGGCGGAAGGCGTTCATGCCCTCGTCGTACCAGCGCAGCAGGGTTTCCTGCGCGCTTCCCTGCAGGTAGGGCGCATGAATGTGAATGACGTCTCGCTGGCCAATACGATCGAGGCGGCCGATGCGCTGTTCCAGTTGATCCGGATGCTCGGGAAGATCAAACAGCACCAGATGCTGGGCAAACTGGAAGTTGCGGCCCTCACCCCCGATTTCTGAGCAGATGAGCGCCTGAGCACCCTGCTCCTGGGAGGCAAAGTAAGCGGCGGCGCGGTCACGCTCCACCAGTGTCAACTCCTCGTGGAAGGCAGCGGAACGCACGCCGGCGCGCAATTGCAGGTAGCTCTCGAGCGCGAGGGCAGTATCGGCGTGGGCGCAGATAACCAGGACCTTGGCCGGACGCAACTCTCTGAGCGTAGTGACCAGCCAGCCTACACGTGGGTCATCCTGCAGCCAGCGCTCTTCGTCCATGTGGGTTTCGGGATGGAGGTCGAGCCATGCCGGGCCATCGGGTCGAGGCAGAGGGTGGGGATGAAACTCTCGCGTGGGAAAGCCTCCGACTGCGGCCCGGGTATTGCGAAAGAGGACGCGCCCCGTGCCGTAGCGATCGATCAGGGCAGCGACGCGTTCGTCTGCACCCGCAATGGCGCGCACATCCTCGGGCAGACCCTGTGGGTCTTCGCCGCGCTCGATGGCTTGCACGAGGTCGCTCCACTGACGGTAGCGCTGTTCCTGTTGCTGAAAGCTCTCGAAGTCCTGGAATCGCTCGGGATCCAGCAGCGCCAGGCGCTCGAAGTGCGCCTTCTGGCCAACCTGTTCCGGCGTGGCGGTGAGTAGCAGCATGCCTCGGACATGCCGGCTCAGAGCCTGCAGGAATTCGCTGGCCTGGTCGGTCTCGCCAAAGCGATGGGCTTCGTCGACGATCAGCAGGTCCCAGGGGCAGGCGAGGCTCAGCTCCTGTGCGCGGACATCATTGAACAGGCTGCTGCCACAGAGTACGAGTTGCTCTTCTTCAAAAGGATTGCTGTGCTGTGCATCCTCGATGCGCGCTTCGTCATAAATCGAGAAGGCGAGGTTGAAGCGGCGGCGCATCTCTACGAGCCACTGAAACTGCAGCGAGTCTGGCACGATGATAAGTACGCGGCGACTGTCACCTGACAGGAGTTGGCGGTGCAGGATCATGCCTGCCTCAATGGTTTTTCCCAGGCCGACCTCGTCTGCCAGCAGTACCCGCGGTGCGTGACGTTCACCGATTTCCCGGGCCACATACAGTTGATGAGGCAGCAGTGCGGTGCGTGTACCCAGCAACCCGCGTAGTCCGCTCTTCTCGAGGCGGTCGAGTTCGCTGCAGGTGCGCAGGCGAAGCGCAAAGGCCGCGTGGGAGTCAAACTGGCCGGCGACGAGGCGCTGGCGAGGCGTGGCGAGGTCCAGGTGATCATCGAGATCGAGCTCGAGCACAGCGTCGACTTCACCGGCGTCGCCCAGTAGCACGCCATACACCAGCAGGTCCTCGGTTTCTGCAACGCTGGTGATCGTGCCTTCGCGACCATCGCGGGTTCGCAGCGTATCGCCCTCGCGTAGACGCAGCCGCGTCAGGGGCGCCGTGTCTGCTGCGTAGGTCCGGTCTTCTTCGACAGCGGGAAAATGCAGCGTGACGCGACGGCCGGCCACCTCCATAACCACGCCCAGGCCCAACTCCGAGTCCGCATGGCTCAGCCAGCGCTGTCCGATGGAAAAGCTCATACGCGATCCCGCGATGAAAAGAACAGCTGCTGCGTATTGCGCGTGCAATGGTCAAGCAGTTCAGGAATTGGCAGTGCCTTGAGCTCAGCGATCTTCTCGGCCACGAAGGGCAGGAACCGCGGCGCGTTGGTCGTGCCGCGGTAGGGGACGGGTGTCAGGTACGGCGAATCGGTTTCGAGCAGTATGCGCTCCACGGGCGTGCGCAGCACGGCTTCGCGCACGTTGTCGGCGGCCTTGAACGTCACCATGCCGTTGTAGCCAAGCATAAAGCCGGCTTCGATGGCGAAATCGGCCAGCTGCATGCCAGAGCTGAAGCTGTGGATGACGCCGCGACGATTCAGCACGCTCAGATGCTCGCGCAAAATCGCCTGCATGTCGTCGTCGGCCTCGCGGCTGTGAATCACCACCGGCAGGTCAAGATCGGCGGCGATGCCCAACTGCCGGGCAAACACGTCGCGTTGTACCTGTCGGTCCGCATGGTCGTAGTAGTAGTCGAGGCCGATTTCACCAATGGCCACGACCTTGGGGTCCCCTGCGCCGGCGATGATCTGCTGCGCCACACCCTCGTCGAAGCCCTCGGCTTCATGGGGATGGATGCCCTGGGTGCAGTGAATATGCGGTGCCATGGCGGCGATGCCGCGCACGGTATCGAGGTTGCCCGGACTCACCGAGATCGTGATGATCCGTTCGACGCCCACATCGCGGGCGGCATCCAGCTCTTTTTGCAGATCATCTTGGTCGAGGTAATCCAGATGGCAATGGGTTTCTGTCATGGGCGACCCCAGGTGAGGGATTGCCCGGCGCTGTTTTTTCATGGCCGCTGCTGTTTTTTCATGGATTGAAGGTGCGTAGCCGGACGGAAGATGTATCCGGGCTTCAGATGCGCCATTATATCGGCACTATGAGAACACTGCTCGCAACCCTGATTCTTTTGCTTCTGTCGCCGATGTCCGAAGGCGCGGCGGAGGCCTACGGGCAAGACTTTGTAATGCTCTCGGATTTGGCTGACCGATATGAGGTGCCGACGGACGACGTCAGCGCTCCGCCAGAGCAACTGCGACAAGATCTACAGCAGCTGGAGGCTCGATTGGAACAGCAGTTGACCGCCGCGGGACCCTACGGCCTGGCCCGGGCTGAAACCCTGGGTGACATGGCGCGCCTGCTGGAACAGTTGGGACGAGCGCGTGAGGCCCTGGAGTTGCGCGAGCGTGCGCTTCATCTTGTGCGGGTCAATGAAGGATTGTATAGCCCGGGGCAGGGGCCCTTGGTGCGAGAAATCCTCTCCAGCCTGCGCCGAAGTGGTGACATGTTGGCGCTGGATGATCGTTACAACTATTTCTTTCGCCTTTACGGTTCAGGTCGACCGCCCTGGAATGAAGTGCGATGGAATGCGTTGCTGGAATACGTGGATTGGCAACGGGAGGCACTGAGTATTGAACTGGATGGAGATGATCCCCGTGACCGCCTGCTCGACCTTTACGAGCTCCTCGAGGAAGTTCATGAGGCGCTGCTGGTTTCTGCGCCGGAAGCGTTGGATTGGCAACGATTGGCAACGGTTGTTCATATTCGCCTTACCGTATTCTATGTGCTGGAAGATTTGATAGAACCGGAGCAGGATTTTCGTTCTTTGCGCGGTGAAATCGTACGCGTCGACGAGCCAGGGGAATTCGACTTGCGCCAGGAACGCCTCGAAAATCTGCATCGATCCCTGAAAAGTCGCGGCCGTCGTATCGTTGAAGAGGCCCTGGAGTTGATACCGAAGCATGCTGGCCGTGAGCGCCTTGAGTTGCAGTTGGCGCTTGCAGATTGGCTTCAATGGTACGGCACAACGCGAGAAGCGGGGGCTCGTTATCTGGAAATCTGGCGCAAGCTTGGTGAGTCGGGTGACGACGAAACCCGGCAGAAGTGGTTTGACGGGCCGCGTCCGTTACCGGCCAACGGCGCATTTCGCAGCGCCGGAGAGCCCTCGGTGCCCGTGTCTTTGCGCGTGACCGTGTCGACCACAGGGCGCGGTCGCGGCTATGCCGAGTCTGTCCCTGAAGAGCAGAAACGCGCTGTCGGCCGCCTCAACAGCTACATAGCTTCAACGAAGTTTCGCCCCCGTATTGTCAACGGAGAAATCGTCGAAGGCGACTACGCTGACACTTCCTGGATACTGCTCTACCGGTGATGCCGCTGAAAACGGGCTTGCATGTCCGCTTCAGTAGTTATTGATCACCAGAAGTGCGCCCGAGGTGCCCACACTGCCTCGCGTACTCCAGTTGAGTACCTCGCCACCGTGGCGGTCGATGCAACGCTGGGCCATCTCGTGAAAGGTGGGCCGCTCGGGATCGGCAATAATCACCCGCTCAACGCCCGCATCCAGGGCGCGATTGACGAGATTGCTCACCGGTCCCACCAGTTCGTCCCAGAAGCAGATATCTGCCGCAATGAGCGTATCAAAGTCGCTCAGCCACGCTTTGGTCAGTCGTTCAAAGCGCGCCACACGATGGGTAGTTTCGACCCCGTTGATCGACGCTGTCGCATCGAGAAAAGGGAACACATGCGGATCCGCGTCCACCGAAGTGACATCGGCACCAAAGTGTTTGGCACACCAGATACCCCCAATGCCCCAGCCACAGCCGGCATCAATGACGCGCCGGGGCTTCGGATCAGGATGGCGGTGCAGGTAGTCGATAATCAGCGTGCTGGATTTCCACAGTTTGTTGCCGTGGATTTCCGGTGCTTCATGATGGCGTTTCGCCCGACGGATTTCGGGATGGCGTGACGTGGGAAAAATGGCACCGCGAAAGCGGTGCTGCTGTGCTTCCGCCACGGTCAGGCCGCCGCCTCGACATCTTCTGCCTGGGGCCCCTTGTCGGTGGTGACAACGCGATAGGTCACGGGCGCGCCGTCGCGAAGGCTGCGCCGGCCATCGCCGACAATGGAGCGGTGATGGACGAAGATCTCTTCACCGTTCTCGCGCACGATAAAACCAAACCCTTTGGTGCCGTTGAACCATTTGACCGTACCGTTTTCGCGGGGGCCGTTGGCGGCAGAGGGTTTAGGGGTTTTGTCGCTTTTTTCGCCCTGCGCCTTATCACGTCGGGGCTTCGTCTTGTCCTTGCCTTTGTTCTTGGGCTGCTTGGCGGCTTTCTTTACATCGGGCGCAGGGCTATCCGAGAGCGCCGATGGCATGGGCAGGGGTTTATGGCTGATTACCACGGCCAGCACCGCCGCAACGGCGCTGGGAGCGAAAAGCAGGGTGAATGACAGGTTGGGCTGCAGCATGGGTGTGACTGCAGATACGATGGCCGCCGATAGCAGGGCGAACAGTATCTTGCCTGGAATAGACATGGTGATCCTCAGGTAGGTGACAGGATGCCCGCAGGCATCGGGTTAAAGTTTGGCGACGTCTTCCGCCTGAAGGCCCTTGGGGCCCTCAACCAGGGTGAATTCCACGGCCTGGCCTTCACTGAGGGTGCGGTAACCATCGCCCTCAATGGAGCGGAAATGAACAAATACATCTCCGTCAAAGCTCTCGCCCGTGATAAATCCAAAGCCCTTGGCGTTATTGAACCACTTGACGGTTCCGTGGGTTCGCTCGCTCATGGGTCGTTCCTCAATCTTCGGTTCTTGCGATTATGAATTCGCGACTCTACGGCCACTGAATCAAATTATTGGCGCAGACACTAACGCATCGTCAACGAAGAAGCTTGTCCTGCTGTCCCCGGAGCTTCGCCAGCGCCTGTTCCTGCGCTTCGAGCTTGCTCCGTTCCTTTGCCACCACGGCCTCGGGGGCCTTGGCCACAAACGAGGCATTATCCAGCTTGCCCCGTATGCGCTGCAACTCTCCTTCGAGTTTCTGAATTTCTCGCTCGAGACGCTTGAGTTCGGCGTCGCGGTCGATGAGATCTTCCAGGGGTACCAGAATCTCCAGGGTTCCACTCAGGCCCGTAGCGCAGGCAGGTGGTTCATCCGCGGCCAGCCAGGCGATGGAGTCCAGGCCCGCGACGGCCAGCAGTTCCGGTTTCAGCGTGTCGAGACGCCGCCGGTCATCGTCGCTGCCAGCCCGCAATAAGACGGGTATGCGCTTGCCCGGCGGAATCTGTGTTTCACCGCGAATCGTGCGAACAGCCAGCGCGAAGTCCTTCAGCCACTGCACGTCGGCAGCGGCGGCCTCGTCACGGCGGCTTGCGTCGCCGGTCGGGAAAGCCTGCAGCATGATGGTCTCGCCCGTCGGGTTGTCATCTCGTGCCAGTGGCACAACGTTCTGCCAAATTTCTTCCGTGATGAACGGCATAAGGGGATGCAGGACCCGCAGACTCTCTTCGAGAACCCGGATCAGCGTCCGGCGCACACCCCGTAATCGGGCCTCGTCTCTGCTGTTGCGCAGCGTGACCTTGGACAGCTCGAGATACCAGTCGCAATACTCGTTCCAGATGAAGTCGTAGATCAGCTGCGAGGCGTGGTCGAAGCGATAATTTTCGATCGCCTGGCGAAAGCTGCCCACCGTCTCGTCGAGGGCCGACAGAATCCAGCGCTCCGCGATGCCAAGCTCATAGGGATCGGTAGCGTTCTGGCCGCAATCCTGTCCCTCGCAGTTCATCAGCACATAGCGGGCTGCGTTCCATATCTTGTTGCAGAAATTGCGAAAGCCCTCGATGCGCCCGATATCAAACTTGATGTCGCGGCCTGTCGCCGCCAGGGAATAAAACGTGAAGCGCAGGGCATCGGTACCGTACGCGTTGATGCCTTCGGGGAACTGGCGCTGCGTTGCCTCGCGGATGCGCTCGGCCTGCTGGGGCTGCATCAGTCCTGCCGTACGCTTGTCGAGCAGTCCGTCGAGGTCGATACCATCGATGAGGTCGATGGGGTCCAGCACGTTGCCCTTGGATTTGGACATTTTCTGGCCTTCGGCATCCCGCACCAGGCCATGCACGTAGACCTGGCGGAACGGGACTTCACCCCGCAGGTGCAGCGTCATCATGATCATGCGGGCGACCCAGAAAAAGATGATGTCAAAGCCCGTTACCAGCACGCTGGAGGGATGGAAGCGCTGCAGGTCGACGCTGTCATCCGGCCAGCCCAGGGTGCTGAAGGTCCAGAGCGCCGATGAGAACCATGTATCCAGTACGTCATCGTCCTGATGCAGCGGCAGATTGTCGGGCAGGTCGTGGGCGGTACGCACTGCGGCTTCGTCTTCGCCAACGTAGACGTTGCCGTCGGCGTCATACCAGGCGGGTATGCGGTGACCCCACCAGAGTTGCCGGCTGATGCACCAGTCCTGAATGTCGCGCATCCACGCGAAATAAGTGTTCTCCCACTGTTTGGGTACAAACTCGATCTGCCCGGTCTCGACGGCCTTGATGGCGGGGCCCGCCAGGGTTTTTGCGTCCACAAACCACTGTTGCGTCAGGTAGGGCTCGATCACGACGCCGCTGCGGTCACCTCGCGGCACCTTCAGGCGATGGTCTTCGACCTT
>JAUIMF010000106.1 GCA_030433415.1 Gammaproteobacteria bacterium
AACGTGAGACGTCGCAATGGTGATACCACGCTCTTTCTCTTCCGGCGCGTTATCAATGCCGTCAAACGCCACCAGCTCGCCGCCCCAGACCTCGGAGCATACCCGCGTCAGCGCCGCCGTCAGCGTCGTCTTGCCGTGGTCAACGTGTCCAATCGTGCCCACGTTGACGTGGGGCTTATCGCGCTCAAAAGTTTCTTTTGCCATTACAGCCTCTCTCTTCACACGGGCGGGTTTGCCGCACCCTAATTTCAGTCCTGCTGTGCCGCTTGCTGCAGATAACTGCGGCCAGCGACCTGTTCCGGGGCAGTGGAGCTCATAACCGGACTTGAACCGGTGACCTCTTCCTTACCAAGGAAGTGCTCTACCGACTGAGCTATATGAGCCCTGACCCCTGCCCTGACGACCCCTGGTCGCCAGCTACAACCTGTTACGTCGTTTACTGGAGCGGGTAGCGGGAATCGAACCCGCATCATCAGCTTGGAAGGCTGAGGTTCTACCATTGAACTATACCCGCGACCCTCGCGATCACTGCGTTCCCTCTTTTGAGACGCGCAGTGCATCGACAAACGCCGCAAACGAGCCCCCGCACCCCGCCTCACCGGCGGTCGCGCTGACTCGTTTCAACTCGTCCGGCAAGCCAAACCGAACAACAACTAATACTGACTTTTCAATAACTTATGGTGGAGGGGGGTGGATTCGAACCACCGAAGCTCGCGCGTCAGATTTACAGTCTGATCCCTTTGGCCACTCGGGAACCCCTCCGGAAGGCGGCACATTGTCCAGATGGCCCCTCAGCTTGTCAACCGATTTCTACTGCAAAAAGCCCGCCAGCCGGGCTCGTGCCGACAACCTCACATCGAGCTCGTTCATCTAGACAGGAAATCGCCAGCTACCGAGGCCACGAGGGATCGATCAACGCGCCTGAACTGCCCAAAAATGCGGCAATTCGACAGATCGTTGCCCTGCTGCGGCGAATGATTACGCAGGTGATTGAATCGCTGGAACTGCTGGCGAAAGATAAACGCGTGCCTGTATTGCAGTCAGGCAGCCAACAACCCTATCGATTGCCAAGGACCCGAAACGTGAAACCAATGCTGAAACTGGGCGCTGCCCTGCTGATCATCCTGACCGCCACTGGCTGTGTTTATATAGATGGAGAGCGGGTAGATACCGATGACTGGCGCGACACCCAGCGCGACAACCGCGAAGCCATCAGCAAACTCGAAATCGGCATGTCCCGCACGGCGGTGCAGGAGCGCCTGGGCGCGCCGGCGGAATCCGAAGCCTTTACGCTGGACAACGAAGAAGTGCGCGTGCTCTTTTACCGCACTCAGCGCAGGCACTCCGATGGTGAAACAACGCGGGACGAAACCACACCGCTGGTCTTTCGGAATGACAGACTCACGGGTTGGGGCAATGGCGTGTACGACGCACTGCGCTAACGCACCCACGTACCAAGAAAGCACCGTTGTGAATTGGAGCTGGCGAGAGGAATCGAACCCCCGACCGGCTGATTACAAATCAGCTGCTCTACCTACTGAGCTACGCCAGCCAAACGTGACCCGCAACGGACGTCGCGAGCGAGGCGCGAGGATAGAGTAACGGGCCATCGGATTCAATCCAGGGGGGGTAGATCAACCGTTCAGAGATGCTGCCACTCAAAGTGGTCCAGAAGCCCCCACTCGTGCTCTCTGGGGCGTCATAGGCTTCTACCCTGTCTTCTCGGAGTTTGCGTGAAGGACGCATACTGAGCACTGCATGAACGGGCGGGAGGTTCCCGACTCATCAATCGCCACTTCCGCTGCCTACCCGATGGTCACTCCCGGTTTTGAGCGCCAGTATGTACACTGGAACCACCGATATAGAGACACATCACATGTTGCTTCGGCGCGTCACAAAAGACGTCAGGGACCAAAACTGGACGGCAATCGCCATCGACTTCCTGATTGTTGTCACCGGTGTATTCATCGGCATCCAAGTGGCGAACTGGAATGAAGAGCGCCTGAATCGACAGGATGAAAGAGTTCTTATAGCGAGGCTCCGGACCGATTTTGATCGCATCGGAGAGAATGCTGAACGTAGCCTCGTCTACCATGAAAAAATGGCGGCCAATCTACGGACCCTGATCCGATCAGTCCGATCCGATAGACTCAAAGATAATGACGTCGCAGCTTTCGATCAGGCGCTGATACTGGGTATTACCATCCAAACGAGCGCCGACCACTCGGGCACCTTCACCGAAATCATGTCATCAGGACGTGCAAATGTTCTGCGCGACAGGGATCTGCTCGATGCACTGGTGGACTATGAAGACTTTCTGAAGCGCTTCGATTTTGCAATACATTGGTATATGGACTTAATCATGTCGGCGGTACCAGCGTATACATCCGCCTTTGGTTATGACAGTGAATTTCAGCTTCGTCAGGCGCTGTTTGACAATAAAACCGAGGCCAGCTTGCACGTTAAATACGATTTCAATGCCTTAACAGCCGACCCCACATTTGAGAACGCAGCAGAGCAACTCCTGTTCGTACATATTGGCATGGTTTTATGGCGACAGCGAATCAGCGAGCGTGTCGACGCCATACAGATTGAGCTTTCAGATGCTTTGTCTGTTGATTGAGGGGTGCCGGACAACGAAAAGCGGTTTTTTTGGTCTCCGCGTTCGCCGCTCTCGAGGGCGTGCATCGCCGCACCCGTCAGGAGTCCCAAGCATTGATTCTTGCCAAATTTAGCAGAGCAGTACGTGGCCACGATTGGTTCACTGCGCTCATAGAACTCATTCTACTGGTCATGGGTGTTTTCTTAGGTTTTCAGTTGGACCGCTGGAACGACGTGCGTCTGGACCGCGAATCGGCCAAAGAATATCGGTTGCAACTCATCAGTGATCTGGAAGTCGAGCGTAGCGATCTGATCTCGCTCATCGAGTATCACGAGTCTGTGCGTAACTACGCAGAAATAGCTTTAACGGCGTGGAATCAGCAGCCACAGGAGGAGCCGGAGGCTCTTGTGGTTGCACTCTATCAAGCGTCAAACGTTCTGCCGTTTACTTCTGCGCGAGGTGCGTATGACGCCCTGTTGGCCAACGGTCTCATCGACCTGATCGGCGATCCGGGTCTTAGATCTAAACTGGCGGCCTACTACGGTCAGGCCACGAATCGGGTATTCGAAGAGGAAAAGCGCTACCGTCGGGAGCTCCGAGGTGTGATGCCGATCGATGTACAAAGACGTGTGCTCGATACGTGCATCGTTTCGTCCACGGACATGTCGATCAAAGAGAGTTTCAGCAACGACTGTGACCTGAGACTGGACCGGAATTACTTGAGTGAAGCCCTGGAATCGATCAAGCGGCATCCCAACCTGCGGAACTACCTCCGCGAAGGCATATCGCGAGATACCATCTTTATCTATCTGATGAATGCGAAGTTAGAGTTCCTGGAAAAGCTTTTGGTGGAACTGCACTCAGCCTGAGTTTCTGACCCGACATTAATCGCGCCGTCCAGCCATCACCAGGAGCTCCAGATAGGGTCGCGATGGTAAGGGCAGATGTAAGATTAGAAGCATTCAGTCAAGCGCCGGCCGATTCGTGGTTTGGCCCGGTTCTTTGCACAGCACGCCAAGCGTGAACATCACGAAGCAGGTGACCCCCTATGTCCGTTGCCACGAAACATCCAGAGATCATCCTTCATACACTCGGTGGCGCGTTCGGCATGCGCAGCGTGAGTCCGTTCTGCCTTAAGCTGGAAATGCTCCTCGCGCATCTGCAACTGGACTATGATTTGGTTGTCGATCCTGATCCGCGCAAGGCTCCGAAAGGCAAAATGCCATGGGCGAAGATTGATGGCGAGGTCTTCGCGGACTCAGAAATTATCACGGCGAGACTCGATGAATTAGCCGGTGGGATTGTGACTGGCAATCTCGATCCGCGGGAGCGGGCCCACGGATTGGCGCTTACGCGCCTCGCGGAAGAGCATCTTTACTGGATCATGGTGGCTTCGCGATGGCTGGATGATGAGTGGTGGCCTAACGTGGTGCGGGACTTCTTTCATATTGTCCCCAGGCCCGCGCGAGCCCTTGTAGCTGGTTCAGTTCGGCGACGCATGGAGAAAACCTATCGGCTGCAAGGGTTGGGATCTCACTCCCTCGAAGAGCAGCGCGACTTCGCCAGACGCGACCTTCAGGCGCTACAGGACGCTGTATCAGAAAAAGGCTTCCTGCTTCGATCCGAGCCCACGCTGTTCGACTTTGCCGTGGCGGCCATCATGGCCGGGATATACGACAACCAGCCGGGAACCTGGCTGACAGAGATGGCCAGCGAGTATTCTGCACTGCGGGACTTTACGGATCGTGTTCAGCAAAAGGTCGGTGTTTTCGGACGCCAACTTGAAGTGTGAATGGCCGTAACTGGCCTTTCTACGCCACGTTTGGGATCGGCCGATTCAGCTTACCTGGCACCGCTATCGAAATCGGTAAATTCCGCGAGCAGAAACTCCTGCAAAACTTTGACCGCAGACGACACACCTTTACGACTGAGCTGAACCAGGGTCAACTCAGCAACTCCCGCATGCCAATCGCATAGAACCCGCTCTAATCGACCCTCACTGACATCCTGGGCACAGGTATAAGCTGGCAAAGAAACAACTCCGAGCCCCTGAATGGCAGCCTCTTTCAGCGTCGACATGTCGTCACTTTTCAGTCGCGGCGTTACATCCACGTCGATTCGCTCTCCCCGAGCGCTCTCTATCGACCACTTGCCTCGCGGCGACTGCCATCCCAGCGCAAGGGTTTGATGGCCCGCCAAATCACTGGGATTGTCGATAGCGCCGTGCTGGTCCTGATACCCAGTAGCGCTGAACAAGCGCCATTCCACAGTCGTGAGTTTGCGCTGAACCAGGGTGGAGTCGGGTAGCGGCGCCGTGTGCCCGCGTATCGACAGGTCAACACCCGCAGCCACAAGGTCAATATTCTGGTTGGTCACGTGCTGCGATACCGAAACCAACGGGTTCTCGAAGAGAAAGCGAGCCAGGGCCTCCTTCAACAGAAACTGAGCGACTCCCACCGAGCAGCTCAGCGTCACGTGACCTGACAATGTGTTTTTCTCACGTTTAATCGCGGCTTCGGCGGCCTCCATTTCGTCGACCAACGCGCGGGCATGTTGATAGAACACGACGCCCATCTCGGTGACGTTGAACTGACGCGTCGTGCGATGAATCAGGCGTGTGTCGAGGCGCTCTTCAAGGGCAGCGATATGGCGACTCAATCGGGACTTGGGCATTCCGAGGGCCTCGGCGGCCGCTGAGAACCCGCCCTTTTCGACAACGTGCACATAGTAAAAATAGTCGTTCAGGTCAGTGGCCTTCATGTACTGCACCCCTGTGCGCGTCGAGCAAACTCCTGCGATTGTTTCATTTTTGGAATATTAATTTCAATAAACCGCTCTTCTTATAGTCATTGTTCTATTCGTATGCTTTACGAGCACTGCAACATCATCCTTTGAGAGGGCGCCACCATGAACGCAATACACCGAGCAATCGAACATCGATCCCCCAACCCGTCTAGCGCAGAGCCCCAGATCAGTTCTGCACTGTTGGGCAATGAACTGACTATTGGCAGCGGATTTCAGGCTCGTAGCTTTCGTGCCATAGAGCTCGACGCCGCAATGGATCCGCTGGTGATGGTCGATCATTACGTAATGACTGAACCGACCTTTGGTGTTCATCCCCATGCGGGCATGTCCGCCGTCTCACTCCTGTTCCAGGACAGCTCCGGTCGATTCCACAACCAGGACTCCCTGGGCAACGACTTCGATCTTCATCCCGGCGATCTCTACTGGTTGAAGGCCGGGAGTGGTGCGTTGCACGATGAAGCGCCCAGGCCTGGCTCGCGTATCCACGGCCTGCAGGTCTTCGTGAACCTGCCCCAGCGCAGTCGACATGACACCCCGACGTCGCTGTTGGTACGCAGAAGTGAGATGCCGGTGATCGTTGATGAAGACTTTCGCGTTCACGTGGTGCTCGGTCATTCAAACGGCGTGCCCGGCGTCAGTGCACCCGATTCATCGATGACCATTCTTGATGGACGAGTCAGCAGAGAGGGTACATTTACGCACGATCTGAATAGCGGGCGACATGCGTGGATCCATGCCATTGAGGGCGAGTTGACCGTTTCAGTAGGGGGTGCGGTTCACCGGCTCACCGAAGGCGAAGCCCTGACGGTGAGCAACCCCCGGGACGCAGACGCAGCAAGCGTTCAGGTCCAGAGCCATGGCCACAGCCACTCTCACTTTGCCCTGTTTGATGCGCAACCCCTTGAAGAAACCTATGTGCAGCAGGGACCGTTCGTCATGGGGTCGCAATCAGAAATCGACGCGGCACAGGCCGCCTATGCGGCCGGACAATTCGGCGCCGTTGCCTAGAGCTCTGATTACACCTGCTGCTCGCCAGCGCTGATCTCGTAGCCTTCGCGGGGAAAATGCACGTGCACCGTCCCCAGTCGCTCCGTGCTGCGCGCAACAACCAGGCGTTCTGAGGTCACCGCCACCAGTGTTCCGCGGGTGTCGATCATGCCGTAGTCACCGGGATGAACCGCTACCTCATGCCCCAGCAACTCATGCTCCTGCCCATCACCGGGGAGCGGCCGGGGCTCGGCGTTCGTTGCCGCGGCAAAAGCTTCATCGGCCGTCGCCTCGCGTCGGTCACCCTGGCCCAGGGTATCGAGACGCCCCATCCATTCCTGCACCCTCGGGTACGACGGCAACGTCGGCGCTCCGCCCACACTCAGCGTCAGCCAGATGGGGTGGTAGGCGCAAAAGTCGGCGTAAGTCGGAGCATCACCGGCAAGCATCGATCCTTCGACGAGGCGATCATTCAGGTCCGAGAGATAGGCATCGAGCAGACTGGCGGCCTCGGCTCCGCGCGGTGGCCTCACAGTGGCGCCTTTCATCATGCCCGTGCGATCCCGCACAAAGCGAATCGTGCTCATGAGCCCTGCGCTGCGAAGCAGTGAACCGAGCAACCGGTGAGGAGCCACCGAAGTGATGCCGGCAAAGAAAACATCGCCCTCAGCCCGCTCCGCCAATGCCCGAGCCACTGGGTCCGGGATTTGCGGCGCCAGTTCTGCATGACCGGTGAGCGCAGCTACTTCTGTGGCAATCAGCGCGGTATCGCAGAACACATCAGCGCCAATCTGCGCCACGGGTATGCGCCGATACCCGCCCGCCAGCGGTTCGACGTTGGGCCGGGGTGGATACATGGGCGAGAGCACCGACGCCCAGGCGTGTCCCGTCAGGCCAAACATCGCGCGAATTTTTTGCGCGTAGGGCGAGCGCTCGTAGTGATGTAGATAGAACGTCGGATCGCTGGATGCCATGGCGAGGTCTCCCTGGGCGGCGCTGAATTGAAGTCGTGTAGCGGCCCACTATAGGTCTTCGGCGTGACATCCACCACGCGTATCTGCGACCTCTCGCGGGACAGCCAGCCCCCGACAGACAGCGGGAATCAATCAGGAACTGGCGGAACGGCTTTAAGAAGTCATTGAGTTCGTCGTGGCCAATCGCGATCAGCGATTCTCGTAGCGGTTCAGATCAAACAGACCCGCCTCGATCGGTGCCGCCCTGCGATACGCGGCGTTGAGCTCATCACTGAACTTCCAGAACCAGGGCGCGGTGCGACGCACACCGTAGCGCTCTACGAGCTTCGTATAATCCGCCTTGTTGCGAAGATTCAGGATCGCCTTTGCAAAGGCGGGCAACTCTGCTTCGACCACTTGAAAGAACATATTGGGGTAGGCCCCAACGAATCCGCCCACCACCGTCAGCGTATCTTCGTCGGGCAGGCGACGGTCCTCTTCAAAGAAGAGCTGCGTATTGTTGCTGAAGGCGCGGTTGTGCAACAGCGAGTAATACGCCGGTTCACCCCGAGGTCGCAAAACCTGAAGCAGCGCCGCCTCAGGTAAATGGGCAAAGCTGGCGTCTGCAGCGTCCATGAGCGAACGCAGGGCTTCGTGTTCCACCGCATAACGTTCGTTGGTGGCCGCGGGAATACGCTGGCGGAACAGGTCCAGTAACTCTGCCCTGGGGTCATCGGTTTGATAGGTGATCGCCGTTGGACGCTCGTAGCGGGCGTTTTCAGGCGACAACACGTAGTCCCGCACATGGTCTTTGGCGTCGCGATACCACAGGTTGCGCTGTGCCAGTCGCTCCTGCTCTGGCAAAAACAGAAGAAAACCCTGCTCGCCTTCCATACGCAAAAAATCCATATAAAGGCGACTTTCGAGCTGGTGCCCCACGGCGCCGTACACGTCAAAGCCAGCGACCAGCAGATAGTGAATGCGTTCGAGCAGGGAGTAGTCGATCACCCACATGGTTTTGGGATGCTGGCCGACATGCCCCTTCACCACCGAGGCGCTGTCCATATGCCGAAACACCGTCAGCGCCGCGTTGTTGTTGCGCTCAGGTCCCCCATCCCAGATCAGGCTCATATCCAGATTCAGCTGATCCTGCTCCAGCACCGCTGCCGTCGCCCGGGCCTGGGCCTTGAGAAAACGCTGCTGACTCTTGGCATAGCCGCTCCACTGCAGCAGCGTGACCACCAGGCTACCCTTGGGCTGGGGCAGTCGCATCTCGCGTGCTTCGGCGGCGAGAAAACGCTCCTGCTGCTCCGGATCAACGGTGTTGGGACGCACGAAGGCCACCCAGAAATGATCGTCGATCACATTGAGCGCCACTTGCCCCCGACACACCGGACCCTTGATGTAGGCCATGATCGTGAAATGCGCTTCGTCGAGCATAAAGCGGTAGCGCGCGTTCACGGGCAGTTGCTCAAAGGTGATAAACGGATTGGCGGCGTCCACGCCCTGGTAGCCCGGCAGCGTGTTGACGCGGTAGTCGGGCTCGAGAAACAGCGCAGTCCATCTTTCCATACGCTGAGCGTTCAGCGCATAGGGCATGTGCCGCTTGGCAAGGACCGTCAGATGCCGTAGCTGCAGTCGGTAGTAAAAGCGCTCGACGCCGGGGTCCGAGTACGGTCGGCGCGTCGCGATCAGGTCGATGGGTTTCCCCGGTGGCGTTCGCGAGCGCACCAGCGTGTACCAACCCGACCTGTCGGGCAGGTCGTCGAAATACAGGCTGCCGATAAAGAGGTGTTCAAAGATGTACCGGCTCATCAGTTGCTCGCGCTTGCTGCTGCCGTTCAAGAACTGCTCCCACGCGGCCACCGCATCCTGCTCACTGTCAGGACGAGGTGCTACTTCGACGCCGGGGGCTCCATCTTCGATCCAGGCTTTCAGCAAAGCACTACGCTCGGGGTCAAGACCGGGAAACCCATAGGGCATACCCTGCGCCTGCCGCTCACGGCGATAGCGATCCATCTCGTTAGTCCGGGGGCAACTCTGGTCACGATCCAGGCTGAAATCAAAGCTGTCGGGCAGCACGCCCGAAGTCGGTAGCGGGTAGGCCTCTTTCAGCACGAGCATGCGGTGAAGCTGGCCAAAGCCGGGCTCCCGCTCATCCAGCACCGGGTAGAACCCCTGATCGCGCCACTCCTTGAGAGAGCCCGCGTCTTCGTACAGGCGCGTGAGATTGGCACTGAGTAACCGCGCACCGTCATACACCTTTTTCTTGCTCGCGCCACGCGCAATACCCGCCCAGGCATCCATTTTGAGTTGGCAAGGTGCGTCGTAGCAGCCGTGGCAGACCACGCAGCGCTGTTCTATTACCGGTTTTATCGCCGGGGGGTAATCGCGTTCTAGAAGTTCACTTGCCAAAAGCGGTGCAGGCCAGAACAGCATGCCCATCAGCCCGAAACCAGCGAGCTTAGTAAATGCCCTGCGTAAAGGGCCTGGGATCAGACGCATCAGAAATTCCAGTGGACCAGCGATTTGCTGGCACGGTAGCCGAGCACCCTGAGCGACTCAAGGCCGGGGTACCGCATTCAGGGCATAAACGACATTCCCAAAACTATTAAATTCCCGACAATAGAGTTAAAGACTTGGATGAGCCCCAGCACTATACTCGAAATCACGTATCCGACTGGGGTCTGCTGACTCGGGGCCGTTGATTTGCGCAAGGGACTCACATTTTTCCTGCTTCTGGCACTGGCGTGGCGTGTGTGTGCCCAGCCACAGCTCATTGCCCATTCGCAGGTCAATGTGACGCAACTCAGTCGCAATGAAGCCCGTCTGCTGATCACCCTGCGCGTGGGTACCTGGCCCGACAGCACGCCCCTGCGCGTATTCGTTCTGCCCGATAACAACCCCCTGCATCAGGAGTTTGCGCGGTCCATTCTCGGTGTCTACGCCTACCAGTTACGGCGGGCCTGGGACCGCCA
>JAUIMF010000107.1 GCA_030433415.1 Gammaproteobacteria bacterium
CCGGCCCTGCGCGATGCCTGCGCCGCGAATGGCGGTCAATGCGAGGCGGACCACTGCCAGGAATTCCTGCTGCCCGATGGTGAGCCCGCCGGTGAAGGGGACTTTGACGACATCCCCGACGACATCGATGTGGAATACAGCGAAGAGGATCTGGCCGAGATCGAGCGGTTCAACCGCGAGATGGAGGAGATCAACAGCAACAAGAACAATCCCTTTGACCTTGATGAGGACGACGACGCGTCGGACGATGACAGCGACGACACCCCCTCGATCACCCCCGGCAAGTGGCTGGTCATGGCGGGTACCGGCTGGGCCAGTACCGGCACGCCTCTGGACCCCGGTACAACCGGCGGCGAACCGGGTACGACTGGTGGCGATCCGGGCACCAGCGGTGGTCAACCCGGCGGCACTCCGGGCAGCACGCCGGGTTCCAGCGGTGGCGAGCCGGGTACCACGGGCGGTGACCCCGGTACGTCTGGCGGTGATCCGGGCACGACTGGTGGCGAACCGGGCACCAGTGGCGGCCAACCTGGAACCACCGCCAGCGGTGGCGACGCGCCCCCCGGCACGCCCATCAGCATTGATCCCGATGACCTGGATGATGGCACCATCGACGACATCGCCGACTCCCTTGATGGCGAGTCCGACGATGCCAGCACTGGGGGCGAGGATCAGGACGGCGGTGTAGAGATCAGCGAGGAAGAACAGGAGCTGCTGGACAACCTGGAATCCCAGCCGCCAGGCACGGTCGCGCGTTACGAGGCCGCCGCCGAACTGTACCGCTACCGCATTGCCCAGGCCCAAGCTGCGCCAGAGCCGCTGGACGGGTACATCCGCGAGTACCAGAACCTGCTCGAAGATACGCTCACGCAGATTATGACGATGCTGCCCTTCGATACACCTGGGTTTTATCTGGTCGGCAAGGAGCTGGCGGAACTTCTCATTGAGCAAACCAACGCCCAACTCGAGGACATGACCCCGGACGATCCTGCGTACGAAGACACGGTCGGGCACCTCGAACTCGCCAACCAGATACTCATCGACGCCGAGGCCGGGCTGGCGCACCTGGAAGAGGGTAAAGACCCAGACCTGCCCGTGATTCCCATCGGTGGCACCGTCACCCGCGACGATGACGAGGAAGACGAGGACGAAGTCGAGGACGACGACACCAAGATCGTCACACAACCCACGTCGATCAAGGGCAATGTTAAAACCGGCGCTGGCGAAGCACTGGCCAATGCCGTGATTGTGCTGTTCCCCCAGGGTCCGTCTGTGGCCGATGCCGTCGACAACGATCCCGGCAACGATCCCGAGTGGGATGACGGCCCCCTGGTCAAAACGCAGACCGATGAAGATGGCAACTACAACGTCGACGTCGAACCCTCGCCCACCACAGGCGGTACAGATCAGGCGGCCACAAGCGGCAATACCTCTGGAACGACGACGACCTCTGACAAAACCATGGCCTCGACGGGCGGCACAACCCGCCCGACCACCACACCCACGCGCCCGAGCACCACGACAAGCACGGGTGACAAAACTGACCCCTTTGCCACCACGACCGTGCCCACCAGCGCGTCCACAAGTGCTGCAGACCCCGCGCAAAACCAGGGCATCGAAAAATACTATCGCGGCAGAATCAGCGAAGAACTGAATGATCCCAAGACCTACCAACTCGTAGATAACGCCTACGGGCAAAAAAAAAACGCCTCTGAATCAGCGGCGGTCACCTACGCCCGGGCCCTGACCGACACCATTCCCGATTGGTTCACGCGCTACCCCAACTTGCTCTCGAGTCTGCTGTCGAACTCTGAATCGCGGCGTTTTCTGCTCGGCAATTACGCCAGCAAGATTCCTGAATCGGTGATTCGCTCCCACCCCGGTGTGATGGTGGAGTACATCCGCAGCGTGTCTGAAAAGAAAGAGCCGCACCTGTGGACGCTGGTGGACGTGCACTGGACGAACAACTGGACGCGGGACACGCCCGAGGCCGTGACGGTGCTCGAAGGACTGGATCGCTGGACCGGCAACAACTGGATCACCGAATACCCCGAGCTGGTGAATGTGTTTCTGGCCAACCCGCACACCAAAGAGCTCATCATTCAGCGTCTGGAACAAATGCAGGCCGAGGAACTGGCGACGTTCCGCTCGGCCATCGAGACCTATGTAAAGAACAACGCCCATGCCATTGAAGACACCGAGGGCGTGCAGGAAGAACAGGTCTGGGGTGCCCTGTTGGTGCAACAGCGGCACATACTCAACCTGATCGAGTTTCGCGGGATGCTGACGCGATACCGGTCCATGACCGTCGCCCAGAAGTCCTCGTTTATTCGTAGCATGACGGGTAAGGCAGAAGAGTTGTTCAATGCCCGGGCCTCGATGGTGGAGTGGCGTCGTACCGCCACCACCATCGTCAAATCCAACCTGCACGGCAAATGGCGCGAGACGGACCACGGCAGAAAGCAGCGTGAGTACGAAAAGCTCATGAAGGCCGGGCGCCGCGACGAGGCCGCCAAATCCCACTGGGGCAAGTATCTCGCGGCCCGGGACCGCTACGTCAAACTGCTGAACGACAATCCCATTCTGGCCCTTAAGTCCGACAGTGTGCTGCGGGACGAATTTCTCTTTAACTGGATCTGGAACGGCATGATGTCCAATGCCTCCCAGGAATCCGTAGCCGCCGTCTTCGACAAGTTTCTGCGCGTCAACATCGAGAACCTCAGCGAAGAGATCGAAACCGTTGCCAAAATCGACGAGTGGGACGATCTGCAGGAATTTGGCACACCGCGCTACGCCCGCGCCCAGCAGCAGGTGATCAACCGCATGAACGGAGCGCACTTTTTGCCCGGCTCCGGGTGGGTGAACGTGCTCATTGGCGATCAGGACCTCAAAGAAGCCGAGCGCATCTACTACCAGATGGTGAAGGATGGCGTGCTGTCGCTGATCGCCATTACCCCCATCGTCTTCCCCGTACTCGCTCCCGTCGCGCTGGCGGCAGACATTATTCTGGTAGTGGACGCCGGCGATGAACTGGTGGTTACGCTATTGGACGAAGAAAACGCCGAGGACTTTGCGGGGGTCACCGGTCATCGCTACCACATGACCGCCGCCGATAAACTGTCCGCCGCGCAGGGCAAGCTCGCCCTGACGTCGCTGTCATTTCTGCCCCTGGCTTACAGCGGCATCAAAAACATCAAAGTTGTCGACAAGACCCGTCCACGCAACCCCGTGGTCGCCGGTGGCGGACGCGCCGCGACCAGCGGTGACGATGCGGCGCGGGTGATGGCCAAGTCCGCCGAGGCTGCCCCGTCCACGGGCGGATATCGTATTGCCGGCGCCACGGACGATCTCAACGAGCTGGCGGCCAACGCGGCCAAAGAGGGGGTGCCGACCGCCGAAATCGACGCCATCGTAAAACGCTATGTCGATGATGTGGGCAAAGAGCTGGACCCTGCGGTGCATGCCCAGATACACAACGAACTGGTGATCGCCTCGGCCAATGCCAAGGACCTGACCATTGTCGTGCAAAAAGGCATCGGCGGGCGCCTGCCCGGTGAGCGCTATCTGTTCGACATCGAAGAACTGGCCGACATGGCCGGGGGCACACGACCGCGCAACCCCGTGAAAGAAACGGACCTGGTGCTGTGGCAGCAGATCAACGCGAAGTCCGCCACGCGACCGCGCAAGCCCGGCCCCAACGCGACCGCCGATGAGCTGAAAGCCTACGAGGCGGAGCTGGCGAACTGGGAAGCCGGCTGGACCCAGGAGATGGTGAGCTACGTCGAGAACGGTGTACTCACGCGAACCGACGCCGACCTGCTGCGCATGTGGGAATTCAATCCCTTCGAGAGCGTGGGGTCCAAGTTCTTCTCTCCCGAGCGCACCGCGGGTCTGGCGAAAATATTTACCCCCGATGACCTGGCGCGCCTGCGCTCGATCTGGCGCGAAAAACCGCCGCGCCCCGTGGCGACCACACCGCGCAGTCCTGGCCCGGGGCCGGGCCAGGGACCGAGCGTCGCACCACCGCGGCCGGGCATGGACCTTGAGTCCACCGTCGCCGGACGTGGCGATGCGCCACCCAAGGTGAGCTTTAACCCCGAACCACCCGCCCCCGTCGCGCTGGGGGGCAAACCCGCGGATCCCGGCAGTCGCTCGTTGCTATCGGCCAGTGAATACGACGAGTTACTCGCTCGCCAGAACGGCGGCGAGATTCTCGACCTGACCGAGGTCCCCCGCCCCGGCATCGCCAACGTATCGGGCGGGCGCGTCGGCATTGGTCAGGGCGCGGGGCGTTACGAAAAACTGCGCGCCGGCGAGTCCGCCGACCTGTTTATTCCCGAAGGCCAGGCCCTGCCCCCCGGCGTCACGGTGCTGGAGCGCGGGGTGTCTGGCCAGACCGTGTACAACATCAACATGCTCTCGTCGCGCGGCGCCGCGGGCTCCAACCCCGTACTGCTCAAAGCCCTGACCGACGGCAAAACCTTTGTGCGCGTGAAAGTACCGCGGGAACTGGCCGTCGCGCCCACGTCCAAAATCGGGCACACGGTGGGTGAACTCACCGAGGAATTGCGGGCCTGGGCCAAGCAGCAGGGCCCCAACGATCCCGTAGCGCAAAAAGTGAACGAGTTTCTGGACAGCCCGCGACTGAAAGACAAGTCTCTGGTGGAACAGCAGCAGACCCTGAACGAACTCAAGGACGTGTTGGGCGATGCCACACCGCCCGGTACGGCACCATCCACGGCGAGCACTGCACCACCGAGTCCGCCATCACCCCCGGCTGGCGGCGCGGCGACGGCCACACCGGCCCCCAAGCAGCCGACGTCGATCAATGATCTTGTCAAACAGGCCATGGCACGCAGCGAGGCTCGCAACCTGCGGGATTCCGTGCAGGGCGGCGAAAGCTATGTGCCGGTCTCGAAAGTGCCCCACTACCACGGCGCGAAGAACCTGGATGACGTGGTCGAGATCGGCCATGTGGTGGACGACCATTACGTGCGTAACTCCGGCCCCGGCAAGATGTACGAAACATCAACGGTACCACCCACGCACACCACCAACCGCGCAGGCCTGATGGGCATTCGCCGCGATCCCCTGGGTTTGACGCGCGACACCGCCGGCAACGCCGCCTGGAGCTACGAAGGCACGCTGCGCGGAGGCGATGTGGTCTTGAGGCTGAACGAACAGGGCAACAAGTTTGTAAAAATGCGCGCCGTCAACGAAGCGGACCGTGGCTTTGGCCAGGTGCCCGAGTACTACCCCCAGGGCCTGGATGCCTCGCGCAACGGTATTGGACCCTCGCAGCCCAACGTGCCAGCGAAATTCCTTGAGTACTACAACTACCAGATCGACAAGTGGATGCCCGTGGCACCGTAAGGACAGCCTATGACCCCGTTGAAACAACTCGCCGCCCGATCGCGCCTCGCGCGCTTTGCGCTCGCTGCGACGGCCGCGCTCATGGCCACAGCGGTGCAGGCCGAGCTGAACCTGAAGAAGGGACTGCCGGACGATCCCTATTTTTATTCCAGCGGCACCTGGGACCAGCGCTACGCGGATCAATGGGCCCTGCACGCCATCGGCTTTGGCAACGACAAAAACGGCAAGAAGCTCTGGAAGAACGTCAGCAAACTCAAACAAAGCGTAGTGGTCGCGGTAATCGACACGGGCCTGGACTACTTTCATCCCGACTTTGATCGTCAGGCAAACCTGTGGCGCAACACCGACGAGACCGAGAACGGCCGCGACGATGACGGTAACGGCTTTGTCGACGACCTGATCGGCTGGAACTTTGTGGACCGCAACAACAACCCCTGGGACCGCACAGGCCACGGCACCCACGCTGCGGGCATCATCGCCGCCGCCACGGGCAATGGCGAAGGCGTGGCGGGCATGAACCCCATGGTAAAAATCATGCCCCTCAAGGTGCTCAACTTTTTGGGGCGGGGTAACAGTTCCGGCATCGCCGAAGCGATCTTTTACGCCGTCGACAATGGCGCGCAGGTCATCAACCTGAGCCTGGGCGGCGAGTACATCACCCGCGCCGAGCAGATGGCCGTGCAGTACGCCGTAGATCGCAATGTGATTGTGGTCGTGGCCTCGGGCAACACGGCTTCAGACACCAGCAACTACGGCTTTGCCAAACTCGACACCGTAATCACGGTCGCCGCGACAGACCCCAATGACAAGCGCGCCACCTTCTCGAATTGGGGCCAGGACGTGAACCTGAGCGCTCCGGGCCTGGACGTACTGTCGCTGCGGGCACGGCGCACGGACTTTGTCGAAATCTCGGGCGCCGAGAACCACACCCCAGGCGCCGATTTTGTAGGCCCCGAAAACAAGTACTACCGCGCCAGCGGCACCTCATTTGCCGCGCCCTTTGTGTCCGGCGCCGCCTCGCTGCTGCTGTCGGCGAATCCCAAACTCACCGCCGCCCAGGTCACGCGCATGCTGTTGATGTCGGCGAAAGACATCGAAGTTGTGGGTTGGGATCAGCTCACGGGCTACGGACGTCTTGACGTCGCGGCGGCCATGAACGCCGACCCCGACTACGAGACCCGCGTGCGTGTGTCGACCATCGCCCCCGCCCAGGTGGACGGGGCCGTGGTGGTACAGGTGTCGGGGGCTGCAGACAGCACGGATTTTCGTAAAGCGACAGTCGAGCTGGGTTTTGGCGCCGAACCGAAAAAATGGTCCACCGTCGAAACCCTCAGCAAGCCGGTGAAGAACGGCGTGCTGGCGAATATCAGCACCTCTAATTTCAATCAGCGCGGCAAATGGTCGGTACGGGTGACCGTGGTGACCAAACGCCACGGTGAGCGCGAAGCGCGGGGCGACATCGACATTCAGTGATCGCCGATGGCGCTCTGAGCCAATTCAGTAGGACTCAGCGCAACTCAACCCAGGGCCTGCGCCACCAGATCATGAAAATCCGCCGCGGCCTCTTCAAGGCCGCCGAACAGCAGTGTGTCGTTGGCACCGCTGGCAAAGCCCCTCTGCGCTTGCACGCACACATGTAAATCCTCGGCCTCGAACACCCCGCGATCGATCAGTTTGAAGGAGCGCTCGTAGTGCGCCCGCTCCTCGTCGCAGAGCTGTGCCCTGGGTACCAGCATGCTGTGCACAAAGATCGTATCCTCCGGCGCCTGGGGGAACAGGGTCATGATCGAGTTGTAGTCCGGGTGCATCACCAGCACCGAGTTGGGGAACATCGTGTAGGAGTAGGTGCCGTGGCGGCGCAGATCGAACTCGGCAGGTGCCAGATCGCGGGTCTCTTCGATCTCGTTGCGCGCCACGCAGGAACGGATGTGCCGGCCCACGCGGTCCGAGTCCGCCAGAGCGTCCGGAAAATACGGCGCCACGGTATTTTTGTGCAGGCGCACCACGTGGTAGCCGTCGAGAAATGCATCCTGAATGAGCTTCCAGTTACAGGGCACGCGCTTGATGCTCTGGGTGAAGAACCGGTGATCGCCAAAGCCAAACAAGTCCAGATCAACGCCGATGCCCGCGAGGTGGGCGTCCAGGTCCATGGGCTGATCCACCGTGGGCTGCACCCAGATAATGCCGTGACGCTCTTCGGTGGGTAGCGCCACCAGATTGAAGTCCGCCGGGTCCACATCCACAAAACTCTCGAGGCGCGGAATATTGCGTAGCTGGCCATCCAGACCGTAGGTCCAGGTGTGATACGGGCAGATCAGCGACTTGAGTTGATGACAGCCCTCGTTCTGCACCAGCCGCATGCCGCGGTGGCGGCACACGTTCATAAACGTACCCACGCGCCCCTCGCGGTCGCGCATGGTCAGCAACGGCAGGCCCATCCAGTCGTGGGCAAGCACATCGCCGGCCTCGGGAATCTGGGAACCATGGGCGACGATCTGCGGTAGCCGATCAAACAGTGCAGCGCGCTCTTGGGCGTAGCGGTCGGCGCAGGTGTAGTGGCTGACGGGAACGCGACGGGCGCATGGCTCGGGCGGACGAGCGCCATCAAGCAGGCGAGCTCTGAGCCGCTCCATCAACACCACCGGATGCGCGATACCTTGTGCCGCCCCCATGCCCTGCTCCGTTTAATCATTATTGTCTGATGGCCCTAGCATCACGCCCAAAAGCAGCCAAAGCAAGCCAGCGCATTGTGGTTGCGCTGGTCATTGGCTAGGCTGGCGCTTCGATTTTTTACCCTTGGGTCTGCATGCTCCCTGACGCCACTCTCTCTGCCGACCCGGCCACCACTCTTGCCGCCAGCCCGGCCACCGACCAGGGTGCCAACCCAGTCGCCAACCCGGCCACCCTGACCGACGCCCTGCAATCGCTGGAACACGTCTTCGGCTACACCGCGTTTCGCCCGCCACAGGACGAGATCATCGCCACGCTGCTCGATGGCGGCGACGCGCTGGTGGTCATGCCCACCGGTGGCGGCAAATCCCTGTGCTACCAACTGCCCGCGCTGCTGCGGCCCGGCTGCGCGATTGTGATCTCGCCGCTGATTGCGCTGATGCAGGATCAGGTGGACGCCCTCACGCAGCTCGGCGTACGCGCGGCCTTTTTGAACAGCAGCCTCGCTCCCCAGGATGCCCACGCTGTGGAACAGGCTTGGCTGTCGGATCAGCTGGACTTGCTGTACGTGGCGCCGGAGCGCCTGCTTCAGCCGCGCATGCTCGAACTGATGGAGCAGGTGAGCCCCGCCCTGTTCGCCATCGACGAAGCGCATTGCGTGTCGCAATGGGGCCATGACTTCAGAGAGGACTACCTACAGCTGAGCGTGCTGCACGAGCGCTTTGCCAACGTACCGCGCATCGCCCTGACCGCCACGGCAGACGAACGCACGCGGCAAGAGATCGCCCAACGCCTGGGCCTGGAACAGGCCCGGCACTTTGTCGCCAGCTTTGACCGGCCGAACATCCGCTATCGCATCAGCCTTAAAGACAATCCCCGCGCGCAACTGCTGCGCTTTTTGCGCGACGAACAGTCGGGCAACGCGGGCATTGTGTACTGCCTGTCACGCAAACGCGTGGACGAAACCGCCGCCTGGCTGGCAGACCAGGGCTTTAGCGCCCTGCCCTACCACGCGGGCCTGGCCAGTGACGTGCGCGAACGGCACCAGCGACGCTTTTTGCGCGAAGAGGGGGTGATCATCGTCGCCACCATCGCCTTTGGCATGGGCATCGACAAACCTGACGTGCGCTTTGTGGCGCACCTGGACCTGCCAAAAACCGTCGAGGCCTATTATCAGGAAACCGGCCGCGCTGGCCGCGATGGCGAGCCCAGCGACGCGTGGCTGGTGTACGGCCTGCAGGACGTGATCACCCTGCGCCAGATGCTGCAACAGTCCCAGGGCAGCGAAGACTACAAGCGCGAAGAACAGCGCCGCCTGAGCGCCATGCTGGGCCTGTGCGAAATCACCACCTGCCGCCGCCAGGCACTGCTGCAGTACTTTGGCGAGGCTCTGTCCGAGCCCTGCGGCAACTGCGATAACTGCCTGACGCCGGTAGAGACCTGGGACGGCACCGAAGCGGCGCAGATGGCCCTGTCGGCGGTGTATCGCACCGGGCAGCGCTTTGGTGTGAACCACCTGATTGATGTGCTGCGCGGCGTCGAGAACGACAAGATCTTCAGCAACGACCACCACCAGCTACCCACCTTTGGCGTGGGCCAGGCGCTGGATGCGCGGCAGTGGCGGTCGGTGTTCCGACAACTCGTGGCGCGGGGGTACGTGAGCGTCGACATGAACCGCTATGGCGCGCTGGTGATGCAGGAGTCCTGCCGGGCCGTGCTGCGCGGCGAGGCCAGCGTAGACCTGCGTAAAGACCCCAAACCCTCGGCGGCGAAGCGCACCACCAAAACCGCGCTGCCCGAGCACATCGACATCGGCCTGTTCGAAGCCCTACGCGAATGCCGGCGAGAACTGGCCGAGGAACAGGGCATTCCACCGTACATCGTGTTTCACGATCGCACCCTGCATCAGATTTGTGAGCGGCGGCCGCAGACCGTGCAGGAGTTCGCGGCGATCTCGGGCGTGGGGGATCGCAAGTGCGAGAAGTATGCCGAGGCGTTTTTGGAGGTGGTGCGGCGCGAGGCGGGAACGTCGTGACGGGGGCGGTGGGGATCACCTATAATCGCGCTCCCCTCGGGCCCATAGCTCAGTTGGTTAGAGCAGTCGACTCATAATCGATTGGTCGTAGGTTCAAGTCCTACTGGGCCCACCATTCTTCCTGGTGTAGGGTCTCAGGACCCTGGTGACACTTCAGCTCGTGTTTTTTCCACTAATCGTTCGTACGGGGTCTGACCGTTCAGGGCCCCGTGAGGCCGATCATA
>JAUIMF010000012.1 GCA_030433415.1 Gammaproteobacteria bacterium
ATGCCCGCAAAGGTCAGCGTCGCGCCATCCGGCCGCGTAACCCGGCCATCGCGCAGGGTGAAATCACCGCCGGGGTGATGCGGCGGATTGTCCACCAGCACCAGATGCGCCTGCCCGGGCTGGAGTGTTACGGCTTTGGCTGCGAGCCCGTCCAGGGGGTAATCGGTGAAGATATCGGCGTTCATCACCAGGAACGGGTCCGCCCCGAGCAGCTTTCGGGCGCGGATAATTCCCCCGGCAGTCTCCAGAGGCTGCGCCTCATGGCTGTAGTCGATGGTGACGTCCCAGGCAGCGCCATCACCGCAGTGGGCCTCGATCTGCTCTCCCAGCCACGATACGTTGATCACCAGTTCGCGAAATCCGGCTGCCGCAAGGCGCTTGATATGGTGCTCAATCAGCGCCCGCCCCCGGACCTGCAGGAGGGGTTTGGGCGTGCTCAGCGTCAGGGGGCGCATGCGCTCACCCTTGCCGGCGGCCAACAACATCGCCTTCACGCCGCGGCCCCCGGGTACCAAGGCTGCTGTTTGACGCGTGGCATCACCTCGTCCTCGAACCAGTGGGCGAAGGGTGCAACGGCAGGATCGTCGGGCCACGCCCGCAACGCATCGCGTACATAGCCCACCACCCGGGGCAGGTCCGCGAGATAGGCATCCTTACCATCGCGCAGCAGCAGACGGGCGAAGATTCCCAGTACCTTGGTGTGGCGCTGCAGCCCCATCCAGTGAAAATCCTGAAGAAATGCCTGCGGTGAGGCCACCGCCAGGCCACGCTGCACCAGTCCCTCACGGTGAGCCAGGACCCACTCACGCACCGAGTCATCGGGCCAGCGCACGTAGCAGTCTTTGAGCAGCGAAACGAGATCGTAGGTCAGGGGACCCAGCACGGCATCCTGATAATCGATCACACCCAGCGTGCCATCGTCGAGCACCATGATATTGCGGGCATGAAAATCTCGGTGCACCAGCACCCGCGGCTGCGCCAGGGCGCGTTCGCAAAGCGCCTGGCGGTACGCCGCGTAGGGTCCGGCGTGGACCGCTGCGGAATCCAACTCGAGAAAGCCCCCACAAAACCAGTCGCAGAACAGATCCATCTCGGTGCCAAGCAACGTGTGATCATAGGTGGGTAGTGCGACGTCGGTCGTATCGGCAACGGCAAGGTCTTCGAGAAGACCACAGGCCTGACGGTAGTAGTCCCCTGCGCGAGTCTGCGTCAGCAGAGGCAGCAGCAATTGGTCGCCAAAATCCTCCAGCGCCAGAAAGCCGCCGTCAAAATCCACGGCCCGTAGCTCAGGCACCCGCACACCCTGGCGCTGCAGCAGTTCCGTTACCGCAACGAATTCATGATTCTTCTCTTTGTCCGGCGGCGAATCCACAACGATGGTACGGCCGCCCGGTCCCGTCACGCGAAAATAACGCCGAAAGCTCGCATCGCCCGATACCGGTACGAGCTCCGCCTGCGGCTCACTGAAGGTGCCGCGATACCAGTCCCGCAGCTGTAATGCCCTGTCATCCCCGACCATGGATGTCCTTCGTCTCTACCTGCGCTGGCGAATCGCTGCCAATCCCCTCTGGGGTGCGGCGCCGCGATGCTTTATGATGCGCCGGACTTCGCGCTACAGCCCTCATCCATGCCATCACCACTGTCTAACGCCGCGGGAACGGAAGCCGGACAACCATGTCCAGTCACTCCCTCATCGCCACGCGGCGGCAAGGCATGGTACGCGATACCCCTCGTCCTTTACACGGCGCTGCTCTCGGCTCAGGTCTCGGCTCAGGTTTCGGCGCAGACCGAAGAGCCGCGCCTCGAAGAAGAGCCCGTCAGGGCCCGCCCCGGCGCGGAGCTGGATTGGCTGCCGTTCGACCAAGTTGCCGAGGAACTGCGGGACCGACGCTGCCGCCTTTGCGGTGGCCGCTACGAAGACCCCCAGAAGGACATGGCTCGCCAGAACCCCGATACCGCCCCGATCGAAGCCACGGCGGAGCACACCGAGATGGAGGGCTCCGAGGTCTTTTTGTCTGGTGGTGTGAAAGTTGTTCAGGGTTACCGGGAGCTCTCGTCGGACGCCGCCACGATCGATCGTGAAATCCGCTCCGGCATTCTTGAGGGCAATATCATGGTGCGGGAACCCGGCGTGCTGCTTCGCGGTGACCGCGGTGAGTTTTACTCGGCGACCGGTGAGGCCCAGCTCGAGAACAGTCGCTTTGTATTGCATGACTACCATCTGCGCGGAGAAGCGCGCCTGCTGTCACGCGACGCCAACGAACTGATTCATGTCAGCGACGGTGGAGTCACCTTCTGCGCGCCAGGCGACACGCACTGGCTGCTGCAAACAGGCTCCCTGGAACTGGATCTGGAACGCGGCGTGGGCACCGCCAGAAACGCTGTGCTGCGTGCCGGTGACTATCCCGTGCTGTACCTGCCGTGGATGAGTTTTCCCATCGACGACCGCCGCCGCAGCGGTCTGCTGTTTCCCGCCGTGGGGCAGGACAGCCGCGGGGGGCTGGACGTCTCGGTGCCGATCTATCTCAACCTGGCGCCGAACTACGACCTGCTCTACTCCCCCCGCTACATCGGCCAGCGCGGTCTGAACCACGAACTTCAGGCGCGCTATCTGGACCCGTTCAACGGCGCCTGGACCGTCGGTGGCAGCTATATCGGCAGCGACAATCAGTACGCGGACGATTTTCCCGAAGAAGACGACAGCCGCTGGCTGGCCAGCGTGCGCCACCAGGGCGTCTATGCGGGACGCTGGCGCTCCCAGATCAATTACACCAACGTGTCGGACATCGACCTGATCCGGGATCTGGAAACCTCCAGCCTGCAGTCCCGGCGCGACGCCAACCTGCTTCAGCTCGGGCAGGTAGACTACCTCGGCGACGACTGGCTCGTGACACTACAGGCACAGCAGTTCAAACCTCTGGCTGAAGACATCCGCGAGGACTACAAGAAGTTGCCGCAGATCACGGCTCAGTACCGCGGCGTCAGCGAGCCCTTTGCGCTGAATCCCATCGCCCTCGTGCAGTACTCAAACTTCGATATCAACAACGAGGACCGCGTTGTGGGCCAACGCCTGTACGCCGAGGCGGGCGCGACGTATCCCATGAACTGGCAGTACGGTTTTTTGCGTTCCACTGCGAAGTATCGGGTGCTTCAGTACAGTCTGGATCGCCAGAGTGAGCTGCTGGATGACGAACCGGGCGCGCAATCGGCGCTCGCCAGCGTCGACGGCGGGCTCTATTTCGAGCGCAGCACCCGCTTTGCGAATCGCCGCATGGTGCAAACGCTGGAGCCACGGGCCTTCTATCTATACAGCCAATACGACGAGCAGACCGACCAGCCTGACTTCGACAGCGCCGAGCTGACCTTCAACTACAACCAACTGTTTCGCGACACCCGCTTTTCCGGCCGTGACCGCCTGGACGATGCCCACCAGCTTGCCATCGGTGTGACGACCCGTTTTCTTGACGAAGACACGGGCGAGGAGCGCTTCAACGCCAGCATCGGCCAGATCGTCTATTTCAATAACCGGCGCGTGCGCCTGAATGCGTCGGACCCGGAGCTTGACCGGTCCAACTCAGAACTCGCCGGTGAACTGAACTTTTATCCCAACGACCGCATGACCGTGCGCACCAACCTGCAGTACGACCCGTCAACGCGCAAGATGAATTCCGGCAACTTCCTGGCCAGCTATACCCGCGATGACGATTCCGTGTTCAATTTCGGTTACACGTTCCGTCGCCCGGTCACCCTGGTGGGCGATCAGCCCACGACGGACCAGGTTCACCTGTCCACCTACTACCCCATCAACGATAACTGGCGCGCCTTTGTAGCGTGGAACTACAGTCTCGAGGCCAACCGCAGCGTGGAAGATATGATCGGTATCGAATACGATAGCTGCTGCTGGCAGGTGCGTCTGTTGCACCTGCGCTACTTCGACACCGTCCGCGACCTGAATCCCGATTTTGACTCTCCGGACCTGGACCGGGAATACGCCACCCAGGTGCAGTTTGTACTCAAGGGACTCGGCGGCTTCGGTGACGAAGTGGAACAGCTGATGGGTGACATGATCAGAGGATTCAATCGCATTGCAAACTCATTCTAGATACCGCCGCAGCACCTTGTGGGCTGTCGCGTTCACGGCGCTACTGCACAGCTTCGCTGCGGTGGCGGCCACGGAAATGCTCGACCAGGTGGTGGCGATCGTCGATGACGACGTGATCATGGCCAGCGAACTCCGGGAGCGCCTCGCTGCCGTGCAATCCACGCTGGCCTCCCGAGGGGTAGAGGCGCCGGCGGAAGACGTGATGATCCGCGAGACCCTGGACCGGCTGATTCTCGAGAGCATTCAACTACAGATGGGCAATCGCTACGGCGTGCGCATCTCAGACGCCCAGCTCGATGCCGCCATGGGTCGCATCGCCGCCCAGAATGGCCTGACGCCGGAGCAGTTTGCCCAGGTGCTGCAGTCCGAGGGTCGCTCCTTTGGTGAACTGCGCGAGTCCATACGCCGCGAAATGGTGATCCAGCGTGTGCAGCAGGGCAACGTAAACCAGCTCATTCAGATCACGGAGCAGGAAGTCGAGAACTATCTGGCCACAGAAGAAGGCCAGAAGCTGGTGCAGCCGGAATACCGCATCATCCACGCGCTGCTGACCATCAGCTCCGATGCCTCCGACGCCGAGGTGGAGGCAGCCCGCGCCCACAGCCAGGCACTGGTCGACCGGATTCAGGCCGGCGAGAACTTTGAAGAAGTCATGTCCTCCAGCACCGGCGACTACACCTTCACCGGCGGAGACCTGGGTTGGCGCAAGCTCGACGACGTGCCGGGCATCTTTCAGGAAGTCGCCCAGCAACTCGACGCCGGAGAAACCGCCGATCTGTTCCGCAGCCCCAGCGGCTTTCACATTGTGAACATGGCCGATCGGCGCGGTGCGAATCTCAAAATCGAACAGACAAAGGTCCGCCATATTCTCGTCAAACCGTCAGAGATCCTCACGGACGACCAGGCGCGGGACAAAGTAGCCGAGCTGAAGTCCCGGATTGAGGCGGGCGAAGACTTCGCCGCGCTGGCACGGGAGTACTCCGAAGATATCGGTTCTGCCGCCGAGGGTGGTGATCTGGGCTGGACAAATCCGGGACAGATGGTGCCCGAGTTCGAGAACATGATGGCGAGTACCGAGACCGGCAGCGTGTCGGAGCCGGTGCGCAGCCAATTTGGCTGGCACATTCTTGAAGTTCTGGACCGACGCGAAAAAGACATGACGTCAGAGATGCGCCGCGCGCAGATTCAGGAGCACCTGCACGGACGCAAGTACCAGGAAGAACTCGACGCCTGGCTGCGTAAGATTCGTGACGAAGCCTTCGTGGACATCAAGTAACGCCTGCCGGAGCCCCCTCCGGGGGTCTCCCGCGAGATTGGTCACAGTATGAGCTACGTTCCCCCGATCGCCGTGTCAGTGGGTGAACCCGCAGGCATCGGCCCGGACCTGGTGCTTCAGGCGGCGCGCGACGGCCTGACCGACAAGCTGGTGGTGGTCGCGGACCGTACCATGCTGGAGGCTCGCGCTGCCCATCTGGGCCTGTCGCTGAACATTCAGGACTACACCGGGCAACCCCCACCGTATTCGGCAGGCACGTTGACGGTACTGCACACCCCACTGGCGACGCCGGTTACCCCGGGGCAATTAAGTCCGGCCAACAGCGCCGGCGTCCTCGCCGCCCTGACCCGCGCAGCGCAGGGTTGCACGCGCGGCGAGTTCGGCGCCCTGGTTACCGCGCCCATACACAAAGGCGTGATCTGCGACAGTGGTGTCGCATTCTCGGGGCACACAGAATTTCTCGCCGAGTTAACCGAAACCGCGCGTGTGGTGATGCTGTTGGCCAGCGGCTCCCTGCGCGTCGCTCTGGCGACTACGCATTTACCGCTCGCGGCCGTCCCCGCCGCAATCAATGTACCGGACCTGCTGACAACACTGAAAATTCTCGACGGTGATCTACGCGGCAAATTCGGCATCAGCGCACCGCGCATTGCCGTGCTGGGCCTGAATCCCCATGCAGGCGAAGGTGGGCATCTGGGTCGCGAAGAACTCGACGTCATCATTCCCGCCCTGGAAGCGGCCGACGCCGATGGCCTGCAGGTCAACGGCCCCTGGCCTGCCGACACAGCCTTCAACCCGGGGTTACGCGCGACCACTGACGCCTATCTGGCGATGTATCACGACCAGGGATTACCCGTACTCAAGTTTGCGAGCTTCGGTGAGGCGGTGAATATCACCCTGGGCTTGCCGATCATTCGCACGAGCGTGGACCATGGTACGGCGCTGGATCTGGCCGGCACTGGCAGGGCGGATGGAGGAAGTTTTCGGGCGGCGCTGGCACTGGCTCGAGAGCTGGTTGAGCAGAATCAGGCGGGCAAACGGAATTAACGATCGGCGGTGACGCCTGGCGCCACCGCCTATGATGCGGACTACTTGATCGCGCAGCTTTCCTTGCTCTTGCCGGAGTCCATGTAATCCTTGAACACCTTCGGCGCGCGTCCGCGACCGGACCAGAGATACTCCTGCCCGTCGACGACCAGGCGGTATTTGGGGGCGACCTTGCGTTTTTTGGCGGTGGTTTTTTTGCGGCCACGGGTTTTCACTCCCCCAAGGTCCGCCGGTTTTAATCCGCTTTCTTCCATGAGCGCTTTTATTTTTGCAATCTTGGCCTTTTTAGCTGCGTCCGCTCGGGCCGCTTCCTTTTTCTTTTCGTTCATCAGAACCGATGAAAGATTCGCAATCAGCTTTTCAATCTGCTCAACGCTCATGCCTTTTACGGCAGCGCGAACTTTAATTTTTGATTTTGCGAGGGGTGCAAGAGAAGCCATAAAACAGGTGCCTTCCAGTAAATAGAAACATTTGAATATCTGATCAGTTTGGTCATCTATTTAAACTGACAGAATACTCGCCGTTATAGCAGATTTTTTAAATTAACGTCGAATCGCGCCGACACGACTGAAGCATCCATAGCCGTTCGACTATCAGGTTTTGGCGGCGCAAATATACTGCTGGTCAATAACCGCCGGTTTACACCCCATTTTGCCAGCCCTAAACTAGCCGCCCTAATGTGCCTCTCAAAAGCAAGACCCCACGGTCGATGAGCCGCCTGAACCACTAACTGAGCAAAACACCGACATGACCGATGAGCTTTCCATCAGCTATTCCCACGTAAGCAGTCCTGCAGCACCAGGGCTTGGCGCGTCTGCATTCGCCTCGCCGGAACCTGAACTCGTGGCGTTCGCGGACTGTGAAATCATTCCCCTGGACAGTCAGCGCACACTGGTGATCAACCGCCTCAACGGCAAGCAACAGTTTTTCGCGCCGGGGGTTGTGGATGCCCTGATGACCTGCACGCACTTCGACACGATCGAGAACCACACACGACGCCTGTGCGGTACGCGTGGGGAGTTGCGAGGTCAGGAGCAGGCGGTCGCGACGACCCTTGGCAATTTGCGCAGCAATGACTTCCTGCTTTTGCACAACGATATACAAACACGGCTTACGACCACTGATTCTGCCGAGCTGGCGCCATCCTGCGTATTTATTATTACCTGCGACCGACCGACCGCCGTGGAACGGCTTCTGGAGTCACTGCTGCACAATGGCAATATGTGTCGTCACCGGCGTCTGACGCTGATCGACGACTCCCGAGAATTGGACAATCAGGCAGCAAATCGGGATCTGGTGACGCAATTCAATTTGCGCAGCGCCACCAATATGGATTATTTCGGGCCCACCGAGCAGCAACAACTGCTTGATGGGTTGATCACCGCCCTGCCCGAGGCCGAAGCTGGTATACGGTTTCTTCTGGATCGGGAGCAGTGGACCGGAAAGAAAACCTACGGCCGTTCACGCACACTCGCGCTGCTGCTCTCGGTGGATCACCGAAGCGTCGTAATGGATGACGATGTGATCTGCCAGGCCCTGAAGGCACCCATTGAGGAGCCCGGTATTTCATTCACGGGCCTGCGCAAAGCGGACTTTTACCCCGATCGCGAAACGCTCATGGCCCACGGTGTTCCCGCCGAGACCGATCCGGTCACCGGGCACCTCAAATACCTGGGACAAAATCTGGGATATGCCCTGCAGGATATTGCCGGTGGGCCGGTGAGCGCCACGCTGTTGCATAACACCAATGCGGCCATGCTCAATGAACTGCGCGCAGACACCCCGATTCTCATCACGCAATGCGGCTCCTGGGGCGATCCGGGCACGGGCTCTCCTCACTGGGCTCTGTCTCTGGACGAGTCGAGTATCGAACGCCTGGTTAACGCTCCCCATGGAATGGCGCGGGCACTGGAAAATCGCTGCAGTTGGGTGGGTTGCCCTCGACCGACGCTGCACAAAATGGCTTTCATGTCGCAGATCACCGGCATCGACAACAGCCACCTGCTCCCACCGTATTTCCCGGCTTTTCGGGGCGAAGACCTACTGTTTGCAAGCATGGTAGAGGCAATGTACCACCACGGCGCGGTACTCGAATATGACTGGTGCATTCCCCACCTGCCGCTTGACGATCGCAGCGACCATGGCCTTCGCGAACCGATCGCTGGTGAAGGCGGTATCGCGCTGTTCTCCCGCTATCTGCTGGAAAATATCGACTACAAAGATGCCAGTAACCCCGAGCAGCGGTTAATGATCCTGGCCGATGACGCCCGACGCCTGGCCGCTCGTTCCGATCATGACCTGATACTGGATTACCGCAGAGAACAGGCAAAGGGACAGGCGCAACTGCTGTTTAACGTAACCCAAAAGTCGCAGGCCGCCAAAGAATTACCGTCCGCCAACTGGCAGGCCTACACGGCGCGAGCCGTAGAAGAAGTGGAATCCTCCATTGCTGAAGTGCATTCACCGGTCAATCTCAAGGGGCTGCCCCCGGGGGCGACGGAAGAGGGACTGATTGCCGAATTTCGAGCGTATGCCAACGGCTGGGCGGCGGCTTTGCAGGCATGGCCCGCCATGCGGTCAGCCGCAGCCAAAGCCATGAACCCTTGAAGCAGCCCGTTGTAGTCGGCCCTGTTCTGCCCTTTCGTGGGGGCATAGCCCAGCACACCACCATGCTCGCCCGCGCAATCCGGTCCGAATCGGGCGGCAGCGTCGTGTCTTTCAAACGGCTGTTTCCCAGGATGCTTTATCCCGGTGCCAGTGATCGGGACCCGGAGATGAATACTCACGCGGAAGCCGGGACAGAATACCTTATCGATTCGATCAACCCCGTCAGCTGGCAGCGGAGCGTCAAGGCGATCGCCCGTACCAAGCCCGCATTTGTGATTTTCCCCTGGTGGACGTTTTTCCTTGGCCCTTGCTTTGGCTACATGGCGAGCGCTCTGCGGCGACGCAACATCGATGTGGTTTTCTTCTGTCACAATGTATCGGACCATGAGGACAGAGCCTGGAAACGGTTCATCGCCCAAATAGTGCTGCGGCAGGGCTCTCGCTTTGTTGTGCACACTAATGCTGATCGACAACGCCTGCAGGCGTTGTTGCCTGGTGCCGAGATTGCGGTTCATCCCCACCCCACCTATGAGCACTTTCCTGCGCCTGCCCGCATTCCACCCAAACGCGCAGAACGAGAGCTGCTCTTTTATGGGTTCGTCCGTCCCTATAAAGGCCTGGAGGTTCTGGTCGAAGCACTGGGCCTGCTGAGGGACGAGTCGGTGTTTCTAACCGTCGCTGGTGAGTTCTGGGAAGGGCACACCGAGCTGAGCCGTCGGGCGGAAGCCCTCGGCATTTCCCGACAACTCGAAATACGACCCCGGTACCACTCCGACGCGGAGTCCGCTGAATTGTTTGCCCGTGCCGACGTTGTCGTTTTACCTTACCTGAGTGCGACGGGAAGCGGAGTCATTCCACTAGCCTACCGCTACGGTTGCCCGGTTATCGCATCCCGCGTGGGTGGAATCCCGGATGTCGTTGCCGATGGCAGTACCGGGTGGTTGGTCGAAAGCGGAAATGCCGTCGCCCTTGCCGACGCTATTCGGCGCGTACCCGTGCCCATACCCGATGAAATGCAGCGTTCGATAGCCCGTTTCTGCAAATCCCTGACCTGGCAGAGTCTCGCCCACATGATCATTGAACCACCCTCCGACGGGCAGCAGGATGACTGAATTGCGTATCGCCACCTACGCTCACCCTTATGGGCACGGCCCAGGATCACCGGAGTATTTTGGGTGACCTCTCTGACGCAACGTCTGCTGCGCACAGCCGCCTCGTACGTACCCAGCAATAGCCTTCTTGGCCTGCGGAACCTCAAGGATCTGCCGGCGCGCCTGCTCCACAGGCCGCATGATCGTGATTTTCTGCCATTGGGTTGCAGCATATTGAGCAACCCCGTCATCCTCGATGTCGGCGCCAACCGTGGCCAATCAATCGAATCGTTTCGGGCGATGCTACCCAACTGCACCATCCACGCCGTCGAGCCCAACCCGGTGCTGTCCCATGCTTTGACCCGGCGCTATCCCGATGTGACGGTCTATCCACTCGCACTCGGTGCCTCAGCGGGGGAGTTTACGCTGCATATCCCTCGCTATGGACATACATACTGGGATACGCGGGCCTCGCTGGACAAACAGGCGGCCCGCGAATTCCTCAGTGCCCCGAACTTTTTTGCCTTTGATACCCGGCGGGCTCACGTCATTGCACTCAGTGTTCCCGTACAGACCCTCGACAGCCTGGGCCTCTCACCCGATGTGATCAAGATCGACGCGGAAGGCCTGGAGCCGCAAATTCTCAGCGGTGCAGCCCAGACGCTGGAGTGCGCGCCCGTCGTGATGGTCGAAGGTAGTGACCCGCGTGTTATGGATATACTGATGCCCCGCGGTTACGCCCCCTTTCACGCTGATGGCAAACGATTGAAATCGGGGGCCGGCAGGCACAACACCTACTTTCTGACCGAGCCGCTTCAGCAGCACTTCGCGCTTGGATGAACTGAGGGCCCCGTACCACCCATGAACGATCATGGACCAACCAAAACCAGGAGCGTTGCCATTCTTGGGTCGCGAGGCATTCCGGCAGAGTTCGGTGGCTTTGAAACCTTCGCAGAACAATTGGCCGTTCGCCTGGTGGCGCGAGGCTACAAGGTAACGGTATTTTGTGAGTACAGCCAAAGTTACCGAAAACCCGACTACAAAGGCGTACGTCTGGTGTACCTGCGCACGCCTGCGGTGCCGGGTCTGCGCTCCATCTGGTTCGACTCGGTATGCATTCTGCGGTCTCTGCGGGGCTACGATGCCGTTTGCATGCTCGGTTACCACGCGGCATTTGCTTTCGTGCTGCCCTGGCTACTGCGAAGCAACTTCATCACCAACATGGACGGAATAGAATGGAAGCGCGACAAATGGTCGTCCGTTGCCAAGTTGTATATCCGATCGATGGAGTTCTGCGCGGCACACCTGTCCCGGCGCCTGGTCGCTGATGCGCAGGGCATTGCGGAGCACCTGCAAGCTCGCCACGGTGTGCACCACAAAACAACGACGATTCCCTACGGTGCAGAGCCCGTAGACGAAACACCCGACCCATCATTTCTGAAAGATATGTCGCTTACACCGGATTCGTACTACCTGCTCGTGTGTCGACTGGAGCCAGAGAACCATGTTCTGGAGATAATCAGGGGTTTTGTCCAGTCGGATTCCCCCTATCAGTTGGTGATCGTTGGTGACCACCAGGCGCAAACCGATTACACCCAGGCACTACTCAGCGTTGCGGACGACCGGGTTCGCTTCACGGGAGTAATATTTCACCAGGCTACTCTGCAGAGCTTGCGCTGGTACTGCAGAGCCTATTTTCATGGCCACAGCGTGGGTGGAACCAACCCCTCTCTTCTCGAGGCCATGGCCTGCGGCAACCATACCGTCGCTCATGACAACGTATTCAATCGCGAGGTAACTGCTGGCCATGCGGACTTTTTTGCCTCTGCGGCTGATGTGACCACGGTGTTGTCCCGATTGGATCGAGCGGTACCCAACGATGCAAGAGAACAGCTTCGGCAACGTGTCCGTAACATCTACTCCTGGGAAACCATCACGGACCAGTACGAGCGGTTGCTGTTCACGCAGGACTGACGGGCTATTGCAGTACGTCGCGCCAGGCATTTGTCGCCTGCTGCTCAAGGGCTTCTACCGGGTGCGTCGCTGCCATACCGAGCCCCTCAGCGGTATCGCTGGGAGTGATATGCCCATAGAGCCCGAGACTTTTTCCCGCAGGCACAAGAATCGTTACCGGCAACTCAAGGGAAAAAATCAAACTGCCAGAAACCAGGGCGCGTTCGTTGTCGTTGGCAACGAACACGGTTCCGCAGCTCGTGATCGCCGCTGCTGCGCAACGGTCACAGGGCTGATTGTCTACGATCCTTATGCCCCGACGGCTACGGGCCACCGTCTGCAACTGCTCCAAATACGTTTTGTCCGGGGCCTCTCCAAACACAAGAATATCCCGATCCTCCGGCAGCACATCAAACCAGGCCTCGTAGCGTTTGTAGGCGACGATTCGACCAAAAATCGCGATCTCTCCAGGTCGCGCCAACGGCACGACACCACCATCACAGGAACAATCCCCGGCATCCGCCCGATACCGTGGATGGGGAATGGGCCGATAATCCTCGTGGTAGTTATGGGCAACCTTCTCGTCGCAAAACTTGTAGAAAAAGTCCACGAGCCATTTCCATCGCACCGAGGCGCCGTGGGGAACGATGTTGTGCCGAACCAGCACCACGCGACGAAATCTCGCATGTAGAAAAAGCAGTTTCAGCAATGACGCGAAAACGCCATAGACGGTGGGTCGCCCCCGCTTGAACATCGCGTTCTCAAACCAGGACACAACGACGGTATCCGACCGAAATCCCCGAGGAACGCGCCGGTAGGTTCCCGTATGGGCGTCATAACCCATCGCCCGAAAGTCCGCGCAAAGGTTCTCCACGTAGGAATTCAGAAGCGGCGGAGGAAAAATGTAGACCTTTTTCACGACGCCGCACTTGCCCCGGTCACGCAAATGCAACCCCGGAGCGGTGGCGAGTGCATTGCGTTACGGTACGAGGGACTATCCATCGGTAAACCCCGAAAAATTCAGCCGGGCCCGCTCCCGTACATCATCAAGTCGTGCGCAGACCAGATCGGCAAGTTCGTCGGCTCGCCCGTCGAAGTCCGCTATGGCCTCCAGCACCGTCGTCTGGAGTGAGGCATCTGCCTGCACCACGACGCAACCAGCCCCGAACATCTCTCCCAGGCCCGTCACCTTGTCCTGACTGTCTACGGCAATCACCGGTGTACCACTGACCAACGCCAGAATTGCCAAATGCATGCGGCCCGTGAAAACAAATTCAGCCTGTTCGGCAAGGAACCGGATTTGCGTTGGCTTCAGTAACTGCCGGATCACAATGAGTCGCGGATGCGAGACTCGGTCTGCCAGACGCTGACAGGTCGCAATATCGTCGCCTGTGGGTCGGCTGACATGGGGTGTCAGCAACACGGTAAAGCCACGGTCGAGGATATCTCTCAGTAAGTGGCACGTACGTTCATAGTCCGTATCGCTGCGGTGCAGCATTGCACTGGCGTTTACCAGCACCAGTCGATCCGCCGCCGCAATGCCCCCGACAAGGGTTTCGTCCTGAACAGGCTCGGAACCTGACAGCAGAAATACCGTATCCGCCGCAAGGCACACGCCGGTGACACCATCGTTTTGAAGACGCGCAAAGGACTGCGGATCCCTGGCGTAGAGCTCAACCCCCGCGTCCCCGGCCCGCGCCAATGCGTCTCGTGCGTGAGGATTAGGTCGCCGGTTCCAGCTGAAACCCAGAACCCGGGAGGCCACGCCTCGTTTGGCTGCGGCAACGGCCGCGTGCGAGCGATTTACCGAGGCTTTCCAGTTGTAGGCACCATCCATCACATCGGCACCAATCACCGTAAAACTGCAGGCGCGATCGAGCAGGCGAAGATAGCGTCTGCAATCGCAAAAAAATGCAAAAAAGCCGCCGTAAACCAGTCCCGGCAGTGGAACGACGGAAATACCGCCGTCCGACTCGCCCAAGCCGGGATAGTCGTCCACGGCCCTGACCATCACAACCAGCGGCCGAGGCGTATGCTCAAGCGAAGACTCCAGTAGCGCCGTATCTCCTATGTTTCCTCCCCCCGTGGAAGGCAGTACCAGGTGGAATCCGCCCGACTGCGCACGGTGAATTGGTGGCCATGCGGTCGCCTGGGCTAAGGTCCACCGCCACCGGGGATGACGCACGAATCCAGACAGCTTCTTCAGCGTCGACAAGACCATTACGATTTACCGCTTCGCGAGAGAAGGTTTCTGAGGTCCAGCAGGAAAGCACCATTGAACTGATAAGACAGTAGTAGATAGATACTCACGGCTGTGAACGCCTTCGCGAATAACGCCACAATGCCGCCCACCTCAAAGGGCAGCAACGTGGAAACACCGAAAAAGCTCACAGCGCCAAGGATAAAGGGTCGCAGGGAGGTGGTGACGAACTCGGTAAACGTCACGCCAGCGATCGGGCGCGCGATGATCAGCCAGGCGGGAACAACGAAGAGGATCGACATGGTGGTCATCAACGTGGCGATTCCCGAGGATGTTGACACCCCGGACCAATAAAAGGCACCGCCCAGCAGAAACAGCCTCAACAGTGCCCAAAGGATCGCACGCAAAAGCTGACCTGAACCCATCACAAGTATGGCGCCAATATTGAGCGTCGATGTCACCGCGAGCCACAGTGCCATTACTTTGAAAATCTCCCCGGTACCTTCCCACTGCTGTCCCAGAAGCGTCGCTCCGAAGGCCTGCCCAAAAAAGAAGAAGAAGGCGACGACCGGGGCATTCAACGACGCGGCGAAGTTCAGGCTCTGAAGATAGACCGCCTTGATCTTGTTCCGGTCATACTTGACCGCAGCAACCGCCGGAAAACCCACCCGCGTAATCGCTGGATTCACCATGGACTGAGCCTGCAACACGATGTTGCGTACCCCCATGTACAGACCCAGTTCCGTCGCGGGAAGAAATCGCCCCGAGTAAAGGCTATCGGCAGAGACAATCAGGTGGCTGAGCGATCTCAAGGACACCAGCTTGCCGCCAAAGGTCAGACTGTCCTTGAGATAGCCCATCGGGAACCGGCCGCCAGGACGCCACCCCGGAGAAACAATGGTCCACGCGAGAACAGACGAGAGACCACTCGAGGCCAGCATTCCAAACGCAAAGGACATGGCACCGAAACCGGCGAGGGCAGTGGATATTGCCACCGATGCACCAACTACGGCAGCACTGGCTTCGATGATCAGAATACGTCCGAAGAGGAAATTCTTCTCAGCCCAGGCTTTGTGCTGAGCACCCAGAGAAGACACCCAGAAGGCAATCGCGACCAGCATCACTGGCTCTGCGAGATCAGCGTCCCTGAAAAATTCACCAATGGGATGGGACAGGGCCCAAAGCATCCCGGCCAGCACCGTATTGGTGAAAAACCCAACCCAGAAGTTGGCGCTGCGGAAACTGTCATCGACATCGGCTCGCTGAATCAGTGCCGCATTCACGCCCAGATCACCCAAGAGCAACACATATCCGACCACGAGCCCCGTCAGGGCCACGGTGCCATAGGATTCAGGACCCAGGATTCGGATCAGCAGAAACAGTTGTAAAAGCGCAACGAAGGAACGAACGAGGGACGCGATCCCTGACCATCGAACAGCACCGATATTCAGCTTTACGCTGACATCCGCTTCCCTGGCTTCCTGAGTCACGCGACTACCTGAAGGTTGATAGAGAGTTGAATCTAGTTTTTAAGGGAATAGCCGCCGTCAAACACAATGGTTTGACCGACCATGTAGTCTGCCGCGCCACTTAACATGAAGACCGCTAATTCGGCGACCTCAAAGGGAGCGCACAGTCGACCCAGGGGGGCGCTGCGAAAGAACGCGTTGCTCTCTACATCGACGTTCTTCACCGTTATCGACTCCGTCGCTACGACACCCGGCGCGATCCCATTAACGATGATTCCCCGGGGGGCCATTTCCAGCCCCAATCCGCGCGTGAAGCCGTCCAGGGCCCACTTCGACATGCCATAGGGTCCATCTTTCACACCGAGCTGACCGCGCATGGATGAAATATTGAGTATCTTGGCTTTGTGGTCCTGCCGCAGCCAACGCCGGCAAAGCTCCGCCGTGAGAAAAGTAAGGCCCTTTAAATTGGTGCTCATTACTTGCTCCCAGCGCGCCTCGTCCAACTCCAACACGCTGTGATGACCGCCCAGTATGCCGGCGTTGTTGACCAGAATGTCCGGCTCCCCACCGAGCAGCGTCGTGATCTCGTCCAATCTGCTAGAAACAAGGGACAAATCGGCGACATCCCATACCACGCTATGCAACTGATCTGGCAATGCTGAAGTAACCGCCGCCGCCAGACGGTCGGGGCTGCGCCCCGTGATGGCGACCACTGCACCCTCTTCGGCACACTTCTTGGCAATGGCGTAGCCAATGCCGGCGGAGCCTCCGGTCACCAGTACTCGCTTGCCCTCTAGTCGATTGGACGCTTCGACGGCACACAGCCGCACCGGCACGAAGCCACCTTTCGTCCAGATCTGACGCAGCGCGTGACCTGAGGCCAGGATTTTTGCGGCCAGCGCAACCACCGCCTGCTTCAGCCTCATCCCTGGCGCCCCAGGCGGCGAGGAATCGCACGTTGCACACCATCTGGCAACCGGTGTTTGACCTTGCGCAGCAGGCGTCGAGCCTTTCCAGCGGGGTCATTTTCTGTGCGTAGTGTTCTCAGTGCATCGGAGTCGCCTTCCACCGTCGTCACCACCTCCACAACCATCGGTCGTTCCGACGCGTCGACCAGCGCCGGCAGGATTTTCTGAAACTGCTCCGAGGATTCGGCCCTGAAATAGCTGAAGCCATTCGCCTCTACCCATCCCTTCACGGCATCCACATCGTAGTGGCCCTGAGCCGCGATATGATCTGCAGCGGCATCACCAAAGCGGGCCGCCGGATTCGTGTAGATTCGGAATTCGCCCCCCCCACTGTTGTTGACCACAACGATCCTCACATTTTCGCGAACGTGACGTACGCCAATTGAGTTCATGTCGTAAAAGAAACTCAGGTCACCGATCACCATAAAGCAGAGCGCATCGGTCACCAGGCTCTGGCCCAGAAAGGTAGACAAACTTCCATCGATCCCGAAGCCTGCCACATTGGCATAGCAGTCCACCTGTGCAGGTATCTCAAAATACTCCCAGTTACGCAGACTGCTGAGGATTCCAAAGTGAAGCCGGGACCCGTCTGGTAAGCACGGTGCGAGCGCCTGCGCCACCTTGGCCTGGGACAGGGGAAGGTCAATGTCGGTATCAAACGCCGTGGCCGCCTCCGACCAGGCCGACAGAAACGTGCCGTCGCTGTCACGGCTTGGCGCGGCTGATTCCGACACCAGGCGAGCGAAAAAGTAAGCCTCTGAACACTGAAAAACCCGCGTCAGGGAATTGTAGGAGTCACTGAACAGTCCATCCTGGGCCACGCGCCAGTGCTCGATCTTGCGGCTCTTGAGTACACCATCGAGCGGGTAGTCGCCCAGGTGGCCACCCAGGGTGATCACGAGGTCGGGCATTAATTCAGCGGGAGCCCCGTTTGAGAGCACACGATTTCCCATCACCGCACCGACACCGCGGTAGTTGGAAATGTGATTGGTATACACCGCCACATCAAAGGCGTTGACGAACTCACCCAGCGCCCTGGCAGTATGTGTGTCAAAGGGGTGGTGCTGCCCCACTACGACCAACACCCGCTTCGCATCGACCGTCGGCCACTCGCTGTCTTCGACGGTGTGTCGCGTGATCGTGCGAAACGTCTCTAGAACATCGGGGCCGTCCACCAGGTGATCGCGGATACGATAGTTCAGATGTGCCGGCCCAGGATCTTGCGTGAACAAGGCATCCATCGCTTCGTTCACCCGTCGCACGACCAGATCTTCGTCGTAGGCGTTCTCGATAATGGGTAGATCTCTGGATACCAGGGCCGCGTCGGAGGGCATCTCCAGGGCCTTCACGGACTGCATGTTTTGCTGGCCGACAAAGACTTCTTCGTAGTCCGCTGTCAGTGCGAGCACGGGTGCCCGGCGGTAGTACGCTTCGGTCATACCCGGCAGGTAATTGCGCGTTGCCTGCCCCGATGTACAACAAATAGCTACCGGCGCTCGCAACTCCAGAGTCATTCCCACCGCATAATAAGCGGCGGAACGCTCGTCGACGACAGAAAAGCAACGAAAAAAGGGATCGTCCTCAATGGTTTTCACCAGCGACATATGCCGAGAGCCGGGAGACACCACCACGTGCCTGATCCCCCGCTCCTTCATAAGCGCAACAACTATACGAATGTGTTTGTATCCGGTGACCATGTCTGTGCCTGTGAAAAGTCGTGCGGACTGAGCTGCCGCCCTGAGCAGCGTTGATTTTACCAGTCTTTGGGAGCGGAGCGGCCGAGTACCGACGTCGTCTCATAGCGACCAGCCGTGGTATCGCGATATCCTATAAGGCAAGCGCAGCCTGAACGGGGATCTGGTCAGGGGACATGGTCCTGCGCACTACCCAGGTACCCACAATGATTCGCAAATTTGCCAAAAAAGTTCTTCCGCGATCTCTGCAGCGAACCCTCTATGCATTGCTGAGGCTGCCCGCGGCCATCGCGCCGGTTGCGTCGCGCGAGTGCAGCATCTGTGGTTACAGCGGCTTTTTCGATGTATTCGGAAGCCCCCTGAGACAGGATGCGCGCTGTCCCGGCTGCAGCTCTCTGGAGCGCCACCGTTTGCTGATGCTGGTGATCGATCGCCGGGGCATCGAGCAGTTTGACGAGAGCAACTCAGAGATTCTGCATTTTGCCCCAGAGCCCGTGCTCGAAAATGTGTTTCGCGAGAGGTTCCGTCACTACAGAACGGCTGATCTGTTCACCGAGGCCGACCTGAAGCTGAATATGGAGGCGCTGGACCTGCCGGACGAAAGCTGCGACATCATTATTGCCAATCATGTGCTCGAGCACGTCGACGACCGCAAGGCCTCGAAAGAGCTCTATCGTGTGCTGCGGCCCGGCGGCGCCCTGATCTGCCAGGTGCCGATCATTGAGGGCTGGAGCCACAGCTATGAAAACGACGCGGTGTACGACGACCAGGGGCGCACGATTCATTTTGGCCAGTGCGATCATGTCCGATACTACGGGCGGGATTTTCGGGAGCGAATTGCATCGGGTGGATTGCATCTGAGCGCAGAGCACACTGCCGAGGGCGAAGACGTCGTGCGCTACGGCCTGCTCCGTGGCGAAAAAGTATTCGTTTTCGAGAAACCCTGAAACACCATTGCAGCCCTTGCTATTAACCCCTAACTCAGGGAGCTCCTCTGTTGACTTCATTATCGCCGCTGCCCTCGCTCCACGCGATTCGCCAAATCCAGACGCAGCTACGCAATCGGTCCGTTGCCTTTGTCCTCAAAAACTTCTTCGACAGCCGGGTTCGGCGAACAAAGCATTTTCGCGAGTGGTACAAGATGCCCATGAATTACGCGAGGATTATGGAGCTGCCCCTCACCCATCATCTTTTGGCGGCCAGGCGCAGCGACAAGATACTGGATGTCTCCAGCCCAAAGCTGCTTGCACTGCTGTATGCAGAAGCGGGCTACGGCAACGTGGTGGCGGCAGATCTTGAAGAGTATTTCCTGGGCGATTTTCAGGCTTACATCGAGAACGCCCAGGTGGCCGTCGCCACAAATGTGTTTGATGCGGCCGCGCATATCCCCTATGCCGACGGGCACTTCGACAAGATCTTTTCGGTTTCGGTGCTGGAGCACATTCCCTTTGATGGCGATGTTCGCGCGCTTCGCGAAATGCTCCGGGTACTCAGTCCAATGGGTGCCATCGTTATCACCCTTCCCGCCTTCAAGGACTACACCGAAGAATGGATATCTGACTCTCCCTACTGGAAATCCGTGCAGAACGACGAGGGCCAAACCTTTTTCCAGCGACGCTATGACCAGACAACACTTCTGGAACGGGTCACCGCCGCCGGTGGCGTCATCAAGGACCTGGTACTGGTGGGGGAACAGCCCGTGGAAGCCCCCCGCCGGGGCCCCGATGGCCGGATGTTGCATAACAGCTACTATATCGACAGGGTCTTCGGTGCTCGTCTGCTCAAACGAATCTCCCGCCTCTCCCGATTGCCGCTGCTGGACTACTTTGCCGAATCACTGGTGTCGAAAAGATGCCACTACCTGACCTCGGACTGGCAGGACCCAAACATACGGCAAGTCGCGCTGCGCATCGGCAAAGCTCCCGCTTGATGCGGCGCCGGACAGGCGGTGACCCGCCCGTTTTACGCTAGAGCACGGTCTCGAGCAGGCCTGTCAGCGCGCTGTGCCAACTGTGCCGATCGCCGATTTCCGCACGAATCGCTTCGATGGTCTCGCCAGGCGCGCGGGCCAGATCCATCGAGTACTGGGCGACAAATTCATGCAGAGCGCTGATATTTTCCCGGTCCACAACATGTATGTAGTCGCTCTCCACCTCGTAGTCCTGCAGCGATACGACCGGGCGCCCGTGATCGAGGTAACTGTAGAGCTTCAGCGGTGATTCATCATGGGAACGGTCGCGGCGATACGGAATCAGGCCCACCGCGAACGTCGCATGGATTCGCGCGGTATCCGCCTGGCGAAACCGCCCAAAGAGTTGGACGCCGGGGATCTTGCTCAATGCCTCACCGACAGCGGAATCGAGCACCTCACCGTAGATCGCGACACGTTTACCATCGCCCGTGGCCAGGCTTCGGATGAAATCCACGTCAAACTTGTCGGTGACAAATCCGGTAAATCCATACAGGTAGTCAGGTGTCGCGTTATGAGGGCTGGCGCGATCGAGCAGTTTGTTGTGCAAGGTGCATTTTTTGCCTGCGGGAAACCTCTGCAGGGCGGCGTCGGTGACGCCGGTTATCAGGTCGGCGTGTTCGGCCACATACCGATATTTTTCGGCAACCCTGGCCTTTTGCCAGGGTGAATACCGATTGTGCTTTTCAAAGTTATCAATCAGGTCATACCACTTGAAGTAATCGGCAAAGACGTCGTAGGTAACGGCGGCGATGGGATTGAAATCCAGCAGGACGTTTTTTGCCGTCGGGTCAAAACCCGCAAACTGGCGAATCTCTTCGAGATAGCGCCCGTAGCATCGCCGTTTCCACTCGTCCCAGGCCAGGGGAGCGCTGGGGTTGTAAGACGTGCGGTCCCAGTAGCGCAGTCCGTCGAGTTCGCCATTTTGCCCATGAGACAGAACGCGTCGTCTGAGCACGCGTTCCAGCACGTGAACCGGTCGATTTACCACCGTAAGGCCGCGCACCTGGGGATGCCGCCGCAGCGACTCAATGATCTGCAGGTCTCGCACGATGCAGCCGTAGGTGTCCAGAAAATACTGGTCTCGGTAAGGAAAGACGAGAAAATTGAACGTCGGCGTTTGGTCGCTCATGGTCTGATGGAGTGTGCTTCCAGCCTCGCAGCGATCACGAGCGGTGCTCATGCTCGGTGGTGGACGGGCCGCCATCGTTCCCGTCCAGCTCGAGTCGCTTCACGCGCTCCAGCGTCATTTCCATCAGCTGCCTGTTGGCAGCGATAAGGTCCGCTACCAGACCCGCCGTATAGGCAATAAAACCCATAATCAGCAGCACCCCGCCCAGCACGACGGATTGAATGTTTCCGGCACCACCGCTGGTGAAGTACAGGTAGACAAACCGTATCACCGGCAGCATACCGGCGATCGAGAGTATCGTACCCAGGTAAAAGAAAACCTTGAGGGGCTGGTACATGGCATACATGCGTACGATGGTTGTCACTTGCCGCTGTATGAAGTCCCTTGTGCTTTTGAATAGTCGGGATTTTCGTAGCTCTTTGTTCGTGCGCACCGGCACCGACACCACGGCCATATCCCGCTTACCAGCCTGAATGACGGTTTCAATGGTGTAGCTGAAAACCGAAATGATGTTCAGCCGGATCGCCGCATCACGAGAGAACGCGCGAAACCCGCTGACCGTGTCGGGAACTGCAATGCCAGCGAGGCGACGGACGACGGCACTGCCAAGGTACTGCAGCGCCTTCTTGACCGGAGAAAAGTGTTCAATAAGGTGCGTGCGACGGTCGCCGATAACGATATCGGCGCGATGCTCCAGGATGGGCTGCACTAGCAGGGCGATATCGGCGCCCACATATTGATTGTCGCCATCGGTGTTCACGATGATATCGGCGCCCGCTTCGAGGCAGGCATCCATGCCTCGGCGAAAACTCCGTGCCAGCCCCATATTGCGCTTATTGCGCACGATATGGTGTACACCCGCCTCCTGCGCCACGCGAACCGTATCATCCGTGCTGCCGTCATCGATGATCAGCGTCTCGATCTGGTCGATACCGTCGATTTCGGTGGGCAGATCGGCAAGCGTGATCGGCAGCGTCTCTGCCTCGTTCAGGCAGGGAATCTGGATAATCAGCTTGATAGGTGCCTGCTTGATAGGGGGCTGTTTGTCCATTCGAATGCTCGTGAGGATTGCTGATGGGCGCGGCCGGACCGCAAGTTGCGATGTCAGCTCGGCCTGTAGCGCCGCGCGGATGCGCCGCGAAATGGTCGTAATTCCCAACTGTTTACGAAGCAAAGCAACACTGACGCTGGCGCTACTCTGTCGCGACGCAATGGAGCGGATGATACCATTCGGGCTCACCTGGACACACGCCATGCCGATGTTATGTTGCGGACAGCGTTGATTTGCCTTGCCATTGCGATAGCCCTTTTGCTGTCGGGCTACGCCATCCTTGGCCAGAAAAGCGCCGGGGAACCGGCAACCACGGCCAAAACTTGGACCAACCGCGATATGGATGTCCTGGTTGGACTGCCGGTCAATGCCAGGGGCGTTGCCGCAGTGCGGCTCGACCAGAGCGGTCGCGGTGTCGTCGAAGTGGCAACTCGTAACATTGCCCTGGCCGACCTACCCTACCTGCAATTGCGCTTTCGCGGTCGCCCCGACGTACTGGCGATGATTGTCGGCTGGCGAACCGAGGCCAGTGGCCGCACCATACGCAATCATCGCGTGGGCCTGTCGCCCGGCCGCGAGCTCTGGCTGGATATGGGCGACGTTCGTCACTGGCAGGGCCAGGCGACTTCGCTGGCCGTCGTTTTTCTTGGCCCTCCTGGCGGTCGCGTTGACCTTGAAACAATTTCGCTGCGGCCGCGGACCATCGCCAGCTCTCTTCGGGTACAACTGGACGACTGGCTGACGTTTGTGCCCTGGCGCCAGAGTTCCATAAATGCCTATATCGGCGTCACGGCTCCGGGAAAAACCGCTTATCCGGTGGTGGTGCTCACATTGCTGTTTATCATCGCATCGATGGTCTACCTGACGAGTACACGCCTCGGGCGCGGTCGGTCCGGGATTCGCTGGTCCGTGGTGGGCGTCATTTTTACCCTCTGCTGGATTGCAGTCGACGGCCTCTGGCAATACCGACTCACGCAACAGGTCACTCTGACCGCGGAAACCTTTGCGGGTAAAAACCGGGAAGAAAAATTGCTCGCCACGAATGACGACTACCTGTTTCGATTCGCACAAGATGTGCGGCAGGCCATTCACACAAAAGACGCACGCATTTTTATCAATACAACCGACGACTATCTCGGCATGCGTAGCGCCTACTACCTGTATCCGATGAACGTGTTCTGGGAGCGCCACGCCCGTGCATTACCCGCTTCGAAATTTTTTCAGCGTGGGGATTACATCGTGCTGCTCAATCCCGCCCTGGCCAGCCTTAACAGCGAAACCGGGGAGCTCACCTATGGAACCGGACAGATACTCAAGGTCCGGGCGATTTCCTCAACCAACGTCGGCGCGCTGCTAGAGGTCATTTGAATCATGTTGATGATTGTTGTGGCCCTGATGCTGACCCTTGCCTGGGGCGTTGCGTGGATTGTCCCGCTCACGGGCGAGCTGCGCCACGGCAGATTCGCCATTGTGCTGGGCTACGGCTGCTTTGCCGGATTAATTGGCGTGCCGGTGCTGATGCGACTGCTAAACCTTGGAGGCGTGCCGCTCCGCTTTGAATGGATTACCGTCACCGCGATTGCCACCGCGGTTCTGGGCGTGGCACTGGGTCGTCGCCTGTCCGTGTCTGGGCACCCGCGCCCACCGTTAACGCCCCCCAGCACCCGAGACTCCCGTTGGTATCAACTGGCATATCTCATGCTGCTTGCGTTGATCCTGACGAGAGTATCGTTGCTGTGCGTAGAAGTGGCCTGGCGCCCCCTATTCCCCTTTGACGCAACCATGCACTGGGCCACCAAATCGCGGGTCTGGTTTGATCACCTGGCGATCACACCCTTTGTTGAAAATGCCACTTGGCTGGAGGCGGCGGGCAGTGGCGTTTACACCGATCACCATCCGGACTACCCCATCACCACCCCTCTGCTACAGGTCTGGATAAACGCGGCCCTGGGCAACTGGAATGACAGCGCCATGAATCTGCCCTGGGTACTGTGCTTCGTGGCGCTGGGCGCGGCGTTCTATGGTCAGGCCCGCGCGGCGGGCTGCTCATCAATGCTCGCCATGGTGTTCACCTACTTTCTACTGTCGATGCCACTCCTGAATACCCATGTTGGTCTGGCCGGCTATGCAGACCTCTTTCTGGGCACAAGTTACTGTCTGGCACTGATGGCGTTCCACAATTGGTCCGTCACTCGCCAACGATCCCAGGCGATCCTGGCGCTGGTATTTGCGTTGGCATGCCTGCTCATCAAAAACGAGGGATTCTTCTGGCTTCTGACCCTGCTTCCCGCGCTGCTGGTGGTAGTGATGCCAGCGAAGCGTTCCGTGGTCAGCCTGCTCTTGCTCGCCGTGGTGGCCGGCCTGACCCTCGCCTGGTTTCCACGCAATGTGGTCGTCGCTGGCCACTCGCTCGACGAGCTGAGCATTTACTTTCGGAGCAGCACCGTCAGCCCCACCTTTGACAGCTTTTTTATCTACGGCAGCTGGCACCTGTTCGCGCCGCTGCTGGTGGCGCTGATCGCGGCCACGGTGTTCGTCCGGCGATCCTGCTTTTATCCGTATCGCGGTGTGACTACGGCGCTCGCTACGGCATTTGTGCTGTTTCTATTTCTGTTCTGGTTTACCACCTACTCCTACGGGGCCATACACCTGACCGCAATCTCGCGCATCAGCCTGCAACTGGTTCCGGCGGCCACATTCTTCAGTTTGTTGTTGGCCAGGGCACTGCTGGCCGACGACCAAGAGCAAGCGTGAGCAGATAGCGAGCCAACAGCACCACTTCAGGCGTTGTACTGCTCCAACACCTCATCCACACCCCCAAGGGCCCGCAGTCGACCACCATCAATCCAGGCTGCGCGATCGCACATATCGGCAATCTGGCGGTCCGAGTGAGATACCAGCACCACCGTCTGCTCGCCCGTAATGCGGTCACGCATGGCGGCAGCGGCTTTCTCGCGAAATCGACGATCTCCCACGCTCAGCACTTCGTCGATCAACAACACATCCACATGGGTCTGGAGCGCGGTGCTGAAGCCCAGTCGTGCCCGCATGCCCTGGGAGTAGGTTTTCACAGGCTCGTCAAAGGACACACCCAGCTCTGAGAACGCCTGGATCGACTCCAGGCAGGCCTCTGCCTGCTGTCGAGTGGCGCCCTGTAGCAGCGCTGACAATCGGGCATTGTCCCGGCCGGTGAGGTTTGGCTGAAAGCCCAGACCAAGCGTCAGCAGGCTACAGCTTGCACCAGGCGCCCGGCGGATCAGCCCGGAACTCGGCGCCACGATCCCCGCCATCAGTCTTAACAGCGTGGTCTTACCTGCGCCGTTGCCCCCGATAACGCCCAGGGTTTCACCGCGGCGGAGCGCGAGGGACACATTGTCCAGAACGCGATGAATGCCGCGTTCAAAATTGGCCCGGCGGGCGTGGTAGGAGTGAGAAACGTCCACCAGTTCGAGCATCACAGCACGGTTGCTGGTGGAGTCCATATCTACAGAATCCTGCGGTGCCGTGGTCGGAGTCTGGCTCATGAAGTAATCACCCTCAGAGCCAGGAACTGGCTGTTGCGGCGATAGACCTGCAATGTCAGCAGCGCCAGGACCGCAATCACCAGCCCCAGCACAGCCAGATGTACGAGATCGGGCACATGCCCATACATGAGGACCTGCCGATAGGCATCAATAAGAAAGGCCAGGGGATTCAGCGTAAGCACCCAATCCGCCATTTGTGGATTCGGCAGGGCACGCACGTCCCAGAAAATTCCCGAGGTGAACAGCAGGAATGTCATCGCCAGCCCGATGATCAGGGTGAAATCAAACACCAGGCAGACCAGGTAGGCACCAATGAGCGAGGCCAGCACAATCAGCAGGTACTGCACCACGAGCACAGGCAATATCCATAACCAGCTCGCCGACGCCGCGTAGCCCTGCGCCATCAGGTAGGTCAACAAAAGGGCGAAGACCGCCAGTTGTCGGTACATGCCCTCCTGCACACTGGCCAGGGGGAACAGGGATTTGGGCAGGTCTATTTTCCCGATCAGGCCCTTGCTGGCCACAATGCTGCGCGATGCCTGAATCACCGACTTCGAAAACCAGATAAAGGTCAGCTTGCCGCACATAAGAAAGGCGAGAAAGTCCGCACGCTTGCTGCCCAGCAAAACGTCGAATACCACGTAAAACACGGCGACATACAACAGTGGCTCGATCAACCACCAGAGGTAACCAAAATAGAAACGCGCGGCATCGGCCTTCAGGGCCATGCGCGCAATATCATCAATCAGGGACAGGTAATGTCTGAGAGTCATGGCTCTGCTTCACGTCAGCTGGGGCGATTCTATCAATGTCGTGCCAGCCACCGCATCATGCCGGCGCACCAGGCTTGCCTGGCTCTTCAAACGAACGTCCAGCACAGCGACGATCCATCGCCGGCAAAAATCGGCTAGCATGCGCGCCTGTACAGATACTCCAGATCGCTGCCTGCGCCCGCGCGGCATTGGCTCGACGTTTCTCGCCCACACACTCAGGGAGCATGGCTTTGACGGTGCACACCAGAACCAGAACGCTCGTAACCGGCGGAGCCGGCTTTCTGGGATCGCATCTTTGCCGACGCCTGCTCGAAGAGGGCAACGACGTGCTCTGCGTCGACAACTTTTTTACGGGCACCAAAGACAACATTGTGGATCTTTTGTCCAACCCCCACTTTGAGCTGCTGCGCCACGATGTGACGTTTCCTCTGTATGTTGAAGTTGACGAAATCTACAACCTCGCCTGCCCCGCATCGCCGATTCACTACCAGCATGACCCCGTGCAGACCACAAAAACGAGCGTGCATGGGGCCATCAACATGCTCGGCCTTGCAAAGCGCACCAACGCGAGAATCCTGCAGGCTTCTACGAGCGAGGTCTACGGTGACCCCAAAGTGCATCCACAGCAGGAGGCGTACTGGGGCAACGTCAATCCCATTGGTATGCGTTCCTGCTACGACGAGGGCAAGCGCTGCGCAGAAACCCTGTTTTTTGACTACTTCCGCCAGCACCGTCTTCGCATCAAGGTGGCGCGAATCTTCAATACCTACGGCCCGAACATGCACGCTCAGGATGGACGGGTGGTCTCCAACTTCATCGTGCAGGCCCTCACCGGCGAACCGATCACGCTGTTTGGTACGGGCCAGCAAACGCGCTCGTTCTGCTATGTGTCAGACCTGATAGAAGGCCTGATCGCACTGATGCGGACCCCCGACGACGTCACGGGGCCCGTCAATCTGGGTAATCCCACGGAATTCACCATAGCCGAGCTCGCCAACACGATTCTGGCAATGACCGAATCTTCATCACCGATCGTTTACAAGCCCCTGCCAGAGGATGACCCCCTGCAGCGCCAGCCCGATATCACCCTTGCGGATCAGCTGCTGGGCTGGGCTCCGACGATCACACTGGATGCCGGTCTGGCAAAGACCATCGACTACTTCCGTTCCCAGTTGGGCCCCGCGCCCCGATAGCTGCCCCGACTCGCTACTGCTGCCATGGAAAAATCACTGCCACAACGCTCGCGCGCGCATCAGCCCCGCAAACGCTTCGGCCAGAACTTTCTTCGCGACCCTGCGATCATCGCCCGCCTGGAAGACGCCATCGCGCCGTCCGATGCCGACCACCTGGTCGAAATCGGTCCGGGCCTCGGCGCGCTGACGGACGTGCTGCTCCAGAGCGGCTGCCGCCTGGATGCCATTGAACTGGACCGGGATCTTGTGACGCCGCTACTCGCGGCGTTCAGCATCTACCCTGGATTCCACCTGCACAGCGCCGACGCCCTGAAGTTTGACTATGCCGCCCTCGCCGATGAAGGCGAGCAGCTGCGCATTGTGGGCAATCTGCCCTATAACATCTCGACGCCGCTGATCTTTCGTCTATTGGAGAATGCCGCCTTCGTCACCGACATGCACTTCATGCTGCAGCTGGAAGTGGTGCAGCGCCTGACCGCTGAACCGGGCAGCAAGCACTGGGGGCGCCTGGGCATCATGGCGCAGTATCGCTGCCAGACCGAGCTGTTGTTTGAAGTCCCCCCCGAGTCCTTCGACCCACCACCCAAAGTACAGTCCGCCATCGTACGCCTGACGCCCCACACCGAATCACCCTGGCCGGATTGCGACGAAGCGGCACTGGAGACCGTGGTGCGCGCCGCCTTCGCCCAACGCCGCAAGACGCTGCGCAACAACCTCAAGGCACTGCTCAGTGATGAGGATCTGCAGCGGCTGGCCATCGATCCCTCGTGCCGGGCCGAGACGCTGACCCTGGACCAGTTCGTCGCCCTGGCGAGCCTGCTGTGACAGCACCGGCGGTGCCGGATATTCCCTTCGTCCACTCCCCTTGCGCGCTCTTCCCGTAGCGCTTATAACGTCGAGGCCTGTTCTGGAATCCGCCGGACCCATCGTCATGACGCAGATCAAGACCCTCAACCCGGCGCTCATCGGCATCGCGACGCAGACGACGTACCTGCCCACGCACTCCCAGCCCGACGACAACCAGTTCACCTTTGCCTACACCATTACGATCAGCAATGCCGGAGATGTCTCGGTACAGTTGCTGTCGCGGCACTGGGAGATCATCGACGCCGATGGCAACACCCAGGAGGTGCGGGGCGAGGGTGTGGTGGGCGAGCAACCCGTGATACGTCCCGGACGATTTTTTCGTTATACCAGCGGCGCGACGCTACCCACACCCGTTGGTTACATGCGGGGCGAGTACACGATGATTCTTCACGACGACGATCGCGTCAGCGACCCGGGGGAACAGCTGGCCTTTGAGGTGGAGATTCCCGCCTTTACGCTTCACACCCCCACCTCGTTGAATTAAGGAACGGCATGGCCACCTGGGTAGTCGGTGATGTGCAGGGCTGCAAGCAGCCCCTGAAAAAACTACTGAAGAAAGTCGGTTTCTCATGGCAGACCGACGTGCTCTGGTCCACGGGCGATCTGGTTAATCGCGGTCCCTCGTGCCTGAAAACCCTGCGCTACTTCTACAAACACCGTGATCGCATCCGCCTGGTGCTGGGCAATCATGACCTGCACTTGTTAGCCGTCGCCGCGGGGGTGCGCAAAATGGGTCGCTCTGACACGCTGGGCAAGATCCTCGCGGCACCGGATTGCGAGCGCCTGCTCAACTGGCTGCGTCAGCAACCGCTGCTCTACCGGGAATATGGCTACACCCTGGTGCATGCGGGCATTCCACCCCAATGGAACATCACGCAGGCCGCCGCAAGGGCCCGCGAAGTCGAAACCGTGCTGCGCGGTCCCCAGTGCGCTGAGTTTCTTGGCGCCATGTACGGCAACGAACCCGCGGTGTGGTCCGATGACCTGATCGGCATGGAGCGCCTGCGGGTTATCACCAACTACTTTACGCGTATGCGCTACTGCTACTCTGATGGCCGCCTGGACTTGATCAGCAAGGGCCCCCTGGACGCTCCCGGTGGCCCCGCCGCCGAAGATGAGGGCCTGGACGCCTGGTTTAATCACCCTGAACGACAGACGGCGCACGACCCCATAATTTTCGGCCACTGGGCCTCACTGCAGGGGCACACGAGTAACGCGAACGCCATTGGCCTTGATACCGGCTGCGTTTGGGGTAACAGCCTGACACTCTACTGCCTTGAAACCAGCGAACGGGTGGCCTTCGATTGCGGTACGGGCGGCAGTATCAGCACAGGGTAATCGCATATCTACCGAACCACTTTGTATCCAGGAACGTCCCGGACGCTGCTGCTCGCCGTCACTGGTCTGACCCTGGCACTGCTTGCGAGCATCGCGGCTGTGCACTGGATGAGACCCGCGTCGATCCCGGGCGGCGGTGCCAGCTCACGCCTGCTGGCCGGTGAGGAGCTACGCCCCCAGCGCCCTGGCGCGATAAGCTACGCCGATGGCGCTATCGGGGTGCACAGCCTGCCGCAAGGATTGCGTATTCTTACCTCACCGCTGCGCCTGGATGGCACCCGCCACCCGGTGCTACGGATTCGCGTGAGTGGTCTTGATGCCTCTTCCAGGCTGACGTTTATCTGGATGCTCGATGATGAGCAGGGCTCCCGTTTTGCGCACCCTCTGGCACACCCCGTCCGGGGCGAGGTGGTGGCGGACCTGTCCGGCTTAGCAGGCTGGCAGGGACGGAAAATTCGTACCGTGGGTGTTCAGCTCAGCGGAACGTCGGGCGATAACCCCGTGCAAATCCATTCCCTGCGCTTTGAGTCTGCAAGCACCAGCGCTGCGCTGTGGCTCCTGGGAAGCGAGCTCCTGCGCTTCAGGCCCTGGAGCCTGAGCAGCATCAACTCCCTCGATAGCGCCGCCGCCCCCCTGGGTATTCCTGTGGACTACGCGGGCACCGTGTTTGGGATGCTGGCGCTGCTGGGAACTGCATTCATCGCTAGTATGCGGCAACGCTGGCGAGCACAACGCGGCACGGCCCTGTGGCTCGCGGGGTTGGTGGTATGGGGAGCTCTCGCACTGTCCTGGGCCCACAGCCTGGCTCAGCAGGGTACGCTTTCGCACCAGTCCTATCGCCTCGCAGAAGGAAGGCCCCAAACGATCAATGGCGCCGACCAGCGGCTTTGGCAGATAGCCCGCAATGTGAAAGCGCAGGTACCCGAAGCCGGAGCGCGTGTGTTCCTGCTCCATGACAGCTCGGGACACAATTTCTATCGTCTGCGCCTGCAGCACCACCTGCTGCCCCTGAATGTGTACAACTTTGGTTCGACGCCTCCTCCCGGACAGTTGCGACCGGACGACTATGTGCTGCTGCTGGACGCCCCAAATCCGGCGAGCATGAGTAGCGTGATGGAGCAGTGGTCGCCGAGCGCGCCGCCTCTACGCCGCCTATACGCGGATCAGGATTTCACGCTGCTGCAGGTGCTCACCCGCCCCAGGGAGGAGATTGACCATGCTCCCTGACCTGCCCATTGCTCTAGCCCTCAATGGGTTTCTTCCCTGGGTCCTGGGCTTTGCCCTGGCGACAGCGCTGATTCCCGGTGGCGATACGGCCCGACAACGGCTAAACATGGCTTACGCCTATCCGCTGGGCATGGCTGCCCTCGCGGTCCTGCTCGCTGTTTTCGACCTGGTGGGCATCCCCTTTCAGCGAGCGGCCCTGGTGGGCACGGCAATGATCACGACCCTCTTACTATTCCTGTGGACCTGGCACCGAAACGGTTCAGGCTCTCTGCCCAGATTGACGACCCCCGCGCCACCCTCGCTGACGCTACCCATGATCGTGCTGAGTTTCGCAGCCGCGATTCTGCTGACCTTGATGACCCGGGACCTGCTACTGTCCCCCACAGAATCCTGGGACAGTTGGATGAACTGGGAACCCAGGGCACGCATCTGGTTCGCTCAGGGTCACCTGGCGCCCGTTGTCTCACCCAGTGAATGGCTCGCGCGCCCCCCCGGCACCGAGGCGTTCGTACTGGGGAACAGCTTTGCCGCCACCCAGCCTCCGCTGGTACCCCTGATCATGCTCTGGGAAATGATCATGCTTCGGGACCCGAATGCGCCAGTGCTCTACCTCGCCTGGCCCGCGCTGGCGCTTTCGGTTGCCCTGGCCATCGGCCTCCAACTCCGACAGCGGGGTGCCGACGCCCTGGCGGTCCCCCTGGGAGCGTTTCTGTTTCTTGCCATTCCCTACGTCGGCGCGCACATCACCATGGCGGGATACGCGGACCTGATCCTTGCGGTCTACTTCACTCTCGGTGTGCTGGGCATCCAGTCGTGGTCTGATACCGGCAATCGCCGGCACCTGCTGATGACAGCCGTTATGGCGGTCGCCGTGCTGATGGCGAAGCGCCCGGGAATCATTCTGCTGCCCATCCTGCTCGGAACCCTCGCATTCATGGTGGTACCTCCAGCAATACAGCGACTACTCACAAAGCTGCTACTCGCCGCCGGCATGTTCGTGCTCGCCATTACCGCACTGCCGTTTATCGCCGCCGCTGTGGGCCTGGCTGTCCCCATGGGCGACCTCGTCGTATTCCCTGCTCCCGCGATCCAGGAACTCGCCCTGGGCATCTACCCATTCCTGCCTCTCGCACTGCATACGGTCTTCGACGCCTCGAACTGGGGACTGTTCTGGATTCTTCTGGGTCTTGCTGCGATATCCCGGCGTCCAGGTACTCCACCCCGCGCCTGTACCCTGGCGCTCGTGATGACCCTCATCGCTCTGTATGGAGTATTTGGACTCACCCATTACTATCGAGAGGCGGCAAACACCGCAACGCTCAACCGTGCCTTGCTGTATCTCATTCCCCTCGGCGTCTATCTCATCACCGACCGCATGCTCCAGGCTTTTCGCCCGCAACGAATCGAAGATCAACAATAGCCCCATCGGAGCAGGCATCGGTAAACTCCGTTTATGGATATCTATCTCGTAGGTGGCGCGGTCCGCGACGCGTTGCTCGAATACCCCTTCACAGAACGGGACTGGGTCGTCGTTGGCGCGACGCCCGCAGATCTGCTGGCCGAAGGCTTCACCCAGGTCGGCCGCGACTTCCCCGTGTTTTTGCACCCGCAGACCAAAGAGGAGTACGCCCTTGCGCGCACCGAGCGCAAACAGGGCCACGGCTACCACGGCTTTGCGGTGCACGCCGACCCAGGTGTCACGCTCGAAGAGGACCTGCAGCGCCGCGACCTCACGATCAATGCCATGGCCCAGCGCGACGATGGCACGGTAGTGGATCCCTTTGGTGGGCAACGGGATCTGGAACAGCGCGTGCTGCGGCACGTGTCACCGGCCTTTGTCGAAGACCCGTTGCGGGTGCTGCGCGTCGCCCGCTTTGCGGCACGTTTTGCGCATCGCGGATTTACGGTCGCGCCCGAAACGCAGGACCTGATGCGCGAGATCGTGTCCCAGGGTGAACTCGCACACCTGTCTGTGGAACGCATCTGGGTCGAAATGGAGCGGGCCTTGCGCGAGGCCGATCCCCAGGTGTTCGTGCAGGTGCTGCGAACCTGCGGTGCCCTGAAGGCACTCATGCCCGAAGTGGAGGCCCTGTTCGGTGTTCCCCAGCGCGCCGAGCATCATCCCGAAGTGGATACAGGGGAACACCTGCTGCTGGTGTTACAGCAGGCCGCGCGCCTTTGCCGGGAGCGTGACCGCCATGAGAGCCGTATAGTGTTCGCCGCGCTGACCCATGATCTGGGCAAGGGCATCACGCCCATTGATGTACTACCCAGCCACCGCGGTCACGAACATGCAGGCCTGCCGCTGGTCGAGGAACTCTGCCAGCGCCTGCGCGTACCCAATGACCACCGCCAGCTGGCATTGACGGTCTGCGAGCACCATCTGAACTGCCATCGCGCCCGGGAACTGCGTGCTGTCACGGTGCTCAGGCTGCTTGAGGCCACGAGCGCGCTGCGCGACGATGATCGCTTCGAGGCATTTTTGCTGGCCTGCGAGGCCGATGCGCGGGGACGACGGGGTTATGCCGACCGGCCTTATCCCCAGGCGGATTATTTGCGTACGGCGCGCCTTGCTGCGCTCGAGGTGCGCGCCGCGGACGTACAACGCGAGGGTCTGCAGGGACCCGCGATTGGCGAAGCACTGCGTGCCGAGCGCGTGCGGCGCCTGAAAGCGCTGCGCCCCAAACTACAGGACGTGGCTACAGACTGACTTCGGTCAGCGCCAGCGCAGTCTGATCAAAACTCTGCCAGTGATCGGCAAAGGTGCGACCGGTACCCGGATGACGGGCATCCGGTGCCAGTTCGGCCAGCGGGCGCAGCACAAAGGCCTGCGCGAGCACATCGTCGCGCGGCAGCACCACCCCATCGACCTCACCCGCGCACGCCCCGTACAACAGCAGGTCGATATCCAGCGTGCGATCACTGTAGCGCGTGGCATTGCGCGCCCGGCCGTGAGCGTACTCGATGTCCCGCAGCGTGCGCGCGAGCTCACCCACCGAAAGATCGGTCTCGGCCTGCACTACCAGGTTCCAGAAGGGGGCGCCATCGAAGCCCACAGCGGCGCCCTCGTAAACAGCAGAGCAGCGCAGGGCACCGAGCAGTGCCCGCAATGCGTCCAGGCCAACGGCCAGATGATGCGCCGGTTGTACGTTGCTGCCCAGGCCCAGAAAAATGGCGGTCATGCGCTCGCAGTACCGCGCTCGATGCGCACAGCCACATACTCCGCCTCGGGCACCGCGCCGGGTTTGCGCAGCGTGAGCCGCAGCCAGCCTACGGCAAACTCACGCTGCAGCAGGTCGGCCAGCGCCGTAGCCAGGGCTTCGATGAGTTGAAACTTCGCTTCGACGGCAAACGCTCGCAACCGGGCGCTGACCGCCGCGTAGTCCAGTGCGTCCCGCACGTTGTCAGATTGGCCGGCGGGGGCCAGGTCCCAAGCCAGTTCCAGGTCCACCAGCAGGGTCTGGCGTACTTCGCGCTCCCAGCCGTAGACGCCGATCACCGTCTCGAGGGTCAGTCCCTGTATCAATACTCGATCCATCAGCCTGCGGCTCCCGAGGCTTCCGTCAGGGGCGGCAGCTCGGTCATGGGCCAGCGCGGGCGCACCTGCACTTCGACGCCATCGCACTGCCCCGCCGCCAGGCGCTGGGCCCCGGCGTAGGCGATCATCGCGCCATTGTCTGTGCAGAACTCCATCGCCGGGTAATATACCTGGGCACCGCGGGCACCCAGGGCCTTCTGGAGCTGCGCGCGCAGATTGCGGTTGGCACTCACGCCACCGGCCATCACCAGGCGACTGAGATGCTCCTGCTCCAGGGCCCGACGACACTTGATGACCAGGGTAGAGACCACGGCCTCTTCGAACGCCCGGGCCACATCTGCGCGATCCTGATCCGACAGCTCACCGTCAGCTTCGAGCTGCCGAATCGTGGTCAGGGTATGGGTTTTCAGACCGCTGAACGAAAAATCGAGGCCAGGGCGGTTGACCATGGGGCGCGGAAACGTGAATCGATCCGCATTGCCATCCTCTGCCAGCCGCGCGATATGTGGTCCACCGGGATAGGGAAGGCCGAGCATCTTGGCTGCCTTGTCAAACGCTTCACCGGCCGCGTCGTCCAGCGATTCGCCCAGCATCCGGTACTGGCCGATGCCATCCACGCGCACCAGCTGGGAGTGCCCGCCACTGACCAGCAGTGCGACAAAGGGAAACTCCGGCGCGTCATCGGCGAGCATCGGCGCCAACAGGTGGCCTTCCATGTGGTGCACACCCAGCGCCGGTATGCCCCAGCCCATGGCCAGGGACCGGGCCAACGTCGCGCCCACCATCAGGGCTCCCACGAGTCCCGGACCGGCGGTGTAGGCCACGGCGTCCAGTTCAGTGGCGTCCAGACCCGCATCGGCCAGCACCTGCTCCACCAGCGGCAGGGTTTTACGCACGTGGTCCCGCGACGCAAGTTCGGGCACCACACCACCATATTCCCGGTGCACAGCGATCTGGCTGTACAGCGTGTGGGCGAGCAGACCCCGCGTAGTGCTGTACAGCGCCACGCCGGTCTCGTCGCAGGAGGTTTCAATACCGAGTACGTTCACGGTTTTCGCAGGTCCGAGCTGTCTGCCTTGCGCGCACAGTTGAGCGCCGAGGCGCGAAGTCTAATGAATCCTACGCACACAAAACAGCGGCCATTTATTCCATCGACAACGCGGGACAGAACGACGGGCTTTACTCCGCGCCAGCAGGCACACCACAATTACCTCTTCTGTCTGAAGCGATACCCCATGTCTGATTCCGAGTTTCGCGTTGCCGGGGTTGTGTCCAATCCCGCTGCACCGAGCTACCTGCCCGATGCGGAGTTCTCTCCTGACGGTCGCTATTTTGCCGTCACCGAGCGGCACAACCATCGCGTCCGCCTGTACCGTCGCGAAGACCTGAGTCTCGTACGAAGCTACGACGGCGAAATCAGTGGATTGGATTTTCCCCATGGCCTGGCGCTGACCAATGAGTTTTTGCTCGTCTCGTCCAAAGGTAGCGGCCCTGACGCGCCCACCTATATTTCGTGCTTCAGCCTTCACTCCGGTGATCTGAGCCCCGTTAGCATCACTTACACACCCCGCAAAGATCTGCGCGAACCCCACAGCCTGGCGGTTGCACAGGGCCACGTGTTTACCACCTATTGCGAGGGCGAAGCCAACGGTCTCGCATCCTTTGCCTTCGATGAAGCGACGGGCGAACTGGGTGAGTGCAAACAGTTCATTCATGATTGTTTTGTCGGTTATGGCGAGCCCAAGGGCGTCGCCGTTGACCAAGAACACCAGCGGCTGATCGTGAGTTTTGTGGACGAAAAATACGTACCCCTTGCATCGAGTAACTGGCGCGAAAAGCTGAGACGGGCATGGAACATGTCTTCGGACCCGGCGCATTTTGTCAGCAAGGCGCTCCGCGGCATCCGAACGCAGTTTCGCAGCGCCAGCGACGAGCCCGTGCACAACGGCATCATGATATTTCCTCTGGATAGTGGTCGCGTTGAGGAGTCTCCCATCGACACCATTGAGTCAGGCGGGTACACCCGCTTCGAAAACGTGGACGTACGCGGCGACCTGCTCGCCATCGCCGACCCCCTGAACAACACCGTTGCCCTGTACCGGCTGCGCCAGGGCGTACTGGATGAGCCACTGACGTCGCTGTCTGAGCCTTTCACATTCCCTCACGATGTGGCGATTTCTCCGGATGGCAACACGCTGCTGGTCGCCAACTACGGCATCATCTGCCACGAACAGGAGGTCATGTGGGAGTGCTTTACCGAGCACCGCACCGACAACCTGGTTGTACTGACGCGAGAAACCTGATGCGGCAGCGTCGATCGTCGAATGCCGTAGAGACGGGCCCTGGGCAAGCGCAATGAAAACGCCGCTACACATCATCACAGACCCGTTGCTGGTCGCACTCGCTGGCCTTCTCGCCTACGTGCTGCGATGGGGGCGTATCGATGCCGAATTCAGCTATCTTTTGGCCATCACTCTGGGTGCGATGGCGACGCCCGTGGCGCTGTACCTGTCGGGGAGCTATGGCCGACAGGCAAGCATGGGACGTGGCGCCCGTAGCCTGTCGGTGGTGGGCGGCGTGCTGCTGCTGGCACTACTACTGAGCGCCCTGTCGGTGATCACCAAGACGTCGAGCGAGTTCAGTCGCATCTGGATGTTCAGCTGGACGCTACTGGCCACGATTGGCCTGCTTGCCGTCCGCCGCCAGGACCGCGGAGAGACTCAGGCCAGCGTAAACGCGACGCGAGTACTCGTCTGCGACCATGCGGGACGCGCCAGTAGTTTTATCCAGGCGCACCCGGAGCTGGAGCGCATAGTCGATACCGTGCTGTCTATCGGCGAGCGTGCGAGCATCACGCAAATGGGACGCGGGAACCTGGAGCCCTCAACAGAGGACTGCGAGAACTGGCGTAGCTATCTGGTAGCAAACAGTCACCGCTACGACGAAATCTGGTTGCTGGGTACTCGCAACGACCCATCGGATCTGCTTCCAGCAATCCTGCAGCTGACCGCAACACCCGTGCGCTATCACTTCGACCCCGAGACCAGCCGCTTGCTGCAGCATCCTCTGCGGACAACCTCGCAAGGGGTCAGCGTTGAACTCCACGCCTCGCCGCTGGACACGCACGGCCGCATCCTTAAGTCGCTGATAGACAGGACGTTGGCCGCAATCGGAGTCGTAGTGGCGCTCCCCCTGCTGGCGTTGATCTCCGTGCTGATTCGACTCGAGTCCGCCGGACCGGTGCTGTTCCGCCAGCAACGCCATGGCCTGAATGGCCGCCCGATTCCGGTCTATAAATTCCGCACCATGGTCGCGGGGTCCGATGACGGCGTACAGGCCACGGCCGGGGACCATCGCGTGACTCGCGTGGGTGGCTTTCTGCGCCGCTACAGCCTCGACGAACTGCCCCAACTGATCAACGTTCTATTGGGCCAGATGTCGCTCGTCGGCCCCCGACCCCACCCGATGACGCTGAACCATCAGTTTATGCACGAGGTGGACGCGCTGATGCAACGGCACAAGGTCAAACCTGGCATCACCGGCTGGGCCCAGATCAATGGCCTGCGCGGAGCGACTACCACCCCGGATGACATGGCCCGGCGCATCGCCCACGACATCTACTACATCGAACACTGGTCCCTGTGGCTGGACCTCAAGATACTTGTGCTCACCCTGATTCGTGGCTGGACCGGTGACAACGCCTACTGAACAGGAACCGAGCGCCGCACTCTGGCGAGCGTTTCTTGGCGCACCGATGTGGCAAGGGGATTTCACACAGTGGCTCACGTGGCTCGAAAACGCCGTGCGAACCTCGTCCCAGCCCTCGCTGGTCGTTTACCAGAACCTGCACAATCTTTACCTGCTGCATCGCCACCCGACCATGACGACCTGCTACCAACAGGCGGCGTTGTGCTACCTGGACGGCTACGGCGTCTGGTTGCTCTGCCGCTTGCTGGGGCGACGGGTTCCAAAGCAGGCGCGCTTCAGCTTTATGGATTGCTTTCTTGACGTTCTGGGCCACGCCGAACGCATGGGATGGCGTGTTTTTTATCTTGGCGCCAACCCTGCTTCGCACGCCCGGGGCATGGAAGTGCTCAGCAGTCAGTTCCCTGGCCTGGTTCACAGCGGCGAGCATGGGTATCACTCAGACGCCGAGGCAGTGGTCGCGCGTATCAACGACTACGCCCCCGATTTGCTGTTTGTGGGCATGGGCAGCCCCCAACAGGAGCAGTGGATCAACGACCACTTCGCCAGTTTGCGCGCCCGAGTGGTGCTCACTGCCGGCGGCACTCTGGATTACTACAGTGGCACCCAGGCGAAGCCGCCCGAGGCCCTCAGCCGCATAGGCCTGGCCTGGCTTTACCGCCTGGTCGCCAACCCCCGCCGCCTGGCGTTTCGCTATCTGGTGGAACCCCTGCTGCTTGTACCGGTAGTGCTACGCCACGCCGTGGCCCTACGCCGGACTTCGAAACAGCGTAAGGACTGCTGAGCCGACCAGGCTCAGTGCCACACCGGCGCGCGACCACCACGAACCCGGCACCTGCCCAAGCGCTCGCAGGTATTCCAGATGCAAGCGCAAACGGCGCCGGCGATGCAGAGGCCAACGCCTGGTCCGCACTTCGTTCAGCAGACCCGAGACCGACAATCCGGCCATTGGTAGTTGCGCTGCTTCCATCGCCTCCAGCATGCCCCGACGACGCAACTGGTTCTCTCGATAGCGCTGCAGGCGCGTCATGCGCGCAAAGCGATTGGCACCGTGTATTCGGTAGGCAAAACCCGCCTCGGCCAGATAGTGCTTTTTTGCATCGAGCATGCTCGCAACGCGCGCGAGTACCCCGTCGTAGCTGAAATCCCGCGTGCGCCCCGCCGCCGCACCGGTGTCTTGCCGCCAATGCTCACGGATCGCCGTGAGCGCCGGCACCATGCGACCAACCTGCAGCGCAAGCGTTTTGCGAACCACCACACCGGATGTGGGGCTGCTGACAAACTCATTGAACAAGCGGGCGGCATAGCGACTTGGACCAAGGACACCGGGAGGGAACTCCATGCGCGTTAACGCCCCGCCCATAAGACGCCCTGCCTGCCCATCACCCACGATCTGCGCGCGGGAAAAAACGTAGTCCAGCTCCGGATCCTCGACCCAGGTCTGGCGAACGCGATCGAGATAGCCGGGCAGGTAATAGTCATCGGCATCCAGCAACGCAATGCAGTCCCCTTCGGCCATGGCAACGCCAGCGCAGACAGCCTGCACCTGGCCGCCATTGTCCCTGAAGTGAAGGCGCACTTGCGGGTGACTGCCAAAATCCTCAATCACCGCCCGGGAGCCATCCGACGAGCCATCATCGACCACGATCAGCTCGTCGCCGGGCAAAAGCTGCGGCAACGCGCTCTCGATGGCCTGCGCCACGTAGCCCACGTAGTTGTAGTTGTTGACGATGACAGACAGGCGGGGCGCGTTCACACGGTACGCCCGAGGTGAGTAAAAGAAGGCAGACCAACGGCAAGCCCCAGGGACCGGCGCACCAGCAACATGCCCAACAGGTTGACCACCAGCAGGGTGATCGCCAGGGACCACGCGGCGCCGAGGGCCCCATAGCTGGGGACCAATAGGGCGATACTGCCTGTCTGAACAGCCAGCGAGGTCAGCGACAGCAACAGCAGGTTGTGCTCGCGGGCGCGCATCGCCAGCAGGTCGCGCACCGGGCCGCAGGCAAGATCTGCCACATGTCCGGCGATCATCACCAGCAGCAGCGGACGCGCCGCAGCAAAATCATCGCCAAAGAGCCCCAGTACCGCGAAAGACGCCCCCGCCAGCGCCACCGCCACCACAACACCCATCGCCAGACTGACCGCCGACGCCTGGGCCGTGAGGTGCTGCAACCGGGTGTTATCACCCTGCGCCGCGATTTCGGGTCGCAGAAACCAGGAGTTGAACTGCTGGGGCACGGTAACCAGGCGAGCGAGACGTTCTGCGGCGAAGTACAGTGCCGCTGCCGCGGGGTCCACGAGAATGCCCAGGGCAAAGGTATAGCCGTGCTCGGCAATCACATTGGCGACGCGCTGCAGATAAAAGAAGAAGGAACCGCGCTGCAACTCCTGGCGCAGTGCGACATCGGGCCGCTGCCCGGCATAGCCGTAGGTCACACCCAGCGAAAGCTGCGCCCGTTGCAGCACAAACAGCAGGGTCAATACGGCCACCACAACACCAATGATGGCTGACACCCCAAAATACGCCGGCGCGAACAGCCACACCCCCAGCACGGCCGCCAGCGTGAGTACGGGACGCATCAGAATAAACGGGCCAAAGGCCCAGAACAGCCGCCTGGCCGCCTGTCCCAGCCCCTGTTGCAGGGTAATCAGCGTCACCAGGGGAGCGGCCATCACCACAAGCCAGGTCAATGAGAACCCTTCTTCGCTCTTTAACCCCCACAGGCCCATCAATCCACCGAAAACGACGGTCAGCACCGCACCGACCAGCACCCGGCGTTCAGCCCAGGCCTGCACCATGCGGTAACGCGGGTCTGCCGGTCCGACCGCCATGCGGGCAATGATGCGCGTCGCCATCAGCGGCGCGCCAAAGCCCAGCAGCCCTCCCACCAGAAACAGCAGGGACGACAGCCAGGCGTAGTGGCCGTAGGTCTGCGTATCGCCCAGCAGGCGCGCGATCACCACGTGCAGCGCCATCACCGCTACCAGACCCGCAATACGCATGGCCCCAGTGCCGGCGCTGGCGCGCAGGAAGCGATAAAGGGATCGATCGGGCGCGTTCATTGGGGAACAGAGTCTAACGCAAGGCCGCTGTCAGCGCGGTGAGAAACCCGTTGGATTCGTCGCCGGCTTACCCTGCCAATGCAAAGGAATTGCCCTTTGCAATACCCGCCGCATGTGTATAGAATTCGCGCCCTCTCGTGGGCTGGGCGGTGTTTCCGTGCCCCGACAAACCCGTAAAGGACAGAATTTACATGCCTCATATCAAGGTCAAAGAGAACGAGCCCTTCGACGTGGCCCTGCGCCGCTTCAAGCGTTCCTGCGAAAAGGCCGGCGTTCTCTCAGAAGTGCGTCGTCGCGAGCATTACGAAAAGCCCACGACGGTTCGCAAGCGTGCCGCTGCGGCCGCCGTCAAGCGTCACCTGAAAAAGGTTTCCCGCGAAAACCGCAAGCGCGTCCGTCTCTACTGATCCCCATCAGTATCATGGCCTCCGAAACCCAGGCCGCCATCAAGGCGGACATGAAGGAAGCGATGAAGAGCCGCGACAAAGAGCGGCTCGCCACGATCCGCCTGATGCAGGCGGAATTCAAGCGCGTAGAAGTCGACGAGCGCATTGAGCTCGACGAGGCTCGCGTGCTCGCCATTCTCGACAAGATGGTCAAGCAGCGTCGCGATTCCGAGCAGCAGTACAGGGATGCCGGCCGGGACGAACTGGCCGCCATCGAAGTCGCGGAAATCGCCGTTATCCAGACCTATCTGCCGGAACAACTCGGCGACGACGAGCTCGACGCCCTGATCGATGCGGCCATCGCCGCCGCCGATGGCGAAGGCATGCAGGCCATGGGCGCCGTCATGGGCCAGCTCAAACCCCAGCTTCAGGGCCGCGCCGATATGGGCGCCGTCAGCCAGAAAGTCAAAGCCCGCCTGACCGCCTGAACCGCCGCCGGTAGCCGTTACCGGTGTCTTTGCCAGGGCACTGCCCGTGGCATACTTTGCAGCCCCCAGAAACCCCGCGGATCATGGCCGGACGAATCCCCCAGAGCTTTATCGACGAACTGCTGGATCGCGTTGACATCGTCGACGTGGTGGATCGCCGCGTAAAGCTCAAAAAAGCCGGCAAAAACTACAGCGCCTGCTGCCCCTTTCACGACGAAAAAACGCCCTCGTTTTCGGTGAGCCCCGAGAAGCAGTTTTTCTACTGCTTCGGCTGCGGCGCCACGGGCAATGCGCTGGGCTTTGTGATGGACTACGAGAACATCGATTTTCCTCAGGCGGTCGAGAACCTGGCGTCGACGCTGGGCCTGGAAGTGCCGCGGGAGCAAGCGGCCGGCGGCACATCCACCGCGCCGCGTGAGGCGCCCAACAAACCCCTGTATGCCCTGGCTGAGCAGGCGGCGGAGTTCTACCGCCAGTCCCTGCGCGAGCACCCGGATCGCGAACGCGCCGTGGCCTATCTCAAAGGTCGGGGCCTGACCGGCGTGGTGGCGAGGGATTTCGGCCTGGGCTTTGCGCCACCGGGCTGGGATAACCTGCGCTCGCATCTGGGCGATGACGAAACCCGCCGCAAACAGGCGCTGGAGGCGGGACTGCTGGTGCAAAATGACTCCGGGCGCATCTACGACCGCTTTCGCGATCGCATCGTGTTTCCGATCCGCGATCGACGCGGCCGGGTTATCGCCTTTGGCGGACGCGTGCTGGGAGACGACAAACCCAAGTACCTGAACTCCCCCGAATCCCCCATCTTTCACAAGGGTCGCGAACTGTACGGCTTTTACGAAGCGCGCCGGGCCAACCGACACCTCGAACGCCTGATCGTGGTCGAGGGGTACATGGACGTCATCGCCCTGGCCCAGGCCGGCATCACCTATGCCGTGGCGACGCTGGGCACCTCGACCAGTACCGAGCATCTGGAACGAATTTTTCGTACCGTGCCCGAGGTCGTCTTCTGCTTTGATGGCGACGAGGCCGGGCGCAAGGCCGCGGAACGTGCCCTGCACAGCACCCTGCCCACCATGGGCGACGGTCGCCAGGCACGATTTTTATTCCTGCCAGATGGCGAAGATCCCGACACGCTGGTCCGCGCCGTCGGTGCCGAGCCGTTCCTTGATCGCGTGCGCACCGCGCAACCCCTTGAAGAGTTTCTGTTCCAGAGTCAGGCCACGGGCCTGCAGCTGGACACCATGGAAGGGCGCGCCAGCATGGCCAAGCGCTGCCTGCCCCTGATCCGCCAGCTGCCGACGGGTGTGTTTCGGGAGCTCATGTTCCGCGCCCTGGCCGACCGCACCGGTCTTGAGCTCGAAAGTCTCATGAAGCTCGAAGCACCACCACCGACGCCACCCGCACCCGAGGCAGCGCCACCTCAGGACAATGTGGCGGCATCAGGCCCGATGCCCATCGACGACGGACCGCCTCCCGAGGCCTACGACAGCTTCGAGGCTCAGTCATGGGACGAACAATCCGCGCCCCCGGATACTCCGCGCGGCAGCGGGACCCGCGAAAACCTGGCCCAGGCCGCCATCGCCCTGCTGTTGCACAAACCCTCGGTCGCCGAGCGGGCCGACGCCGAAGCCCTGGCCGCCCTGCCAGGCAATGAGGGCGAACTGCTGCGAGAGATGCTGCGTCTGCTGCACAAGCGGCCCGAGTCCAGCACCGGCATGCTGCTGGGCCACTGGTATGGCACCGCCGAGGGGGACCTGCTGACGCAGCTGGCGGGTCAGGAGCGCCTGATCCCCGCCGAGGGTATCGAGCGCCAGTTCGACGACATCATCCGGCGCCTGTCGAGCATGCCGCTGCGCGAGCGCATTGTTACCGAGATCGGTGAGCTCAAGGCCCGCCCCTTTGACGCCCTGAACGCCGACGACAAAACCCGTCTGCGCGAGCTGATCCGGGCCTTGCGGGATCTGGATGCACGCACGGCGCCGGGTGCCGCCTAGTCAAACATTCGCCACATCGTAGTCACAGACCTGCCACACAGACCGGACCACGCCTCACGCGACCTCAAGTTCGGCTCCAAGAGACGTTGATTTGGGCAAACTCTGGGCATCTGTGCTAAACTGGCGGGCTGAATATCGCAATCTGTCTCGCCGACCTGCACCGGTCGGCCCCCGATCAAGCAAGGTACCTAATGAACGACGCCGTTTCACAACAATCGCGTTTGAAGTCCCTGATTGCCAAAGGAAAGGAGCAGGGCTACCTGACCTACGCCGAGGTCAATGACCACCTGCCCGAGGACATCTCGGATCCGGATCAGGTCGAAGACATCATCCAGATGATCAACGACATGGGCATTCAGGTTTTTGAACAGGCCCCCGACGCCGATGAGCTGCTGCTCACCACAGGTGACGGCTCGGCGGACGACATCGCTGCCGCCGAAGCTGCAGCCGCCCTCGCCGCCGTAGAAACCGAAGCCGGTCGCACCACAGACCCCGTACGCATGTACATGCGCGAGATGGGCACAGTAGAGCTGCTGACCCGCGAAGGCGAGATCGTGATCGCCAAGCGCATCGAAGAAGGCATCCGCGAACTGATGGCGGCGCTGGCCTTCTACCCCGGCGCCGTCAAATCGATCCTGGACGAGTACGCCCTGGTCACCAAAGAAGAGCGCAAGCTGGCCGATATTCTCGTGGGCTACCTCGACCCCGCCGAGCACGTACCGTCAGCGCAGCAGATCGCCGAACAGCAGGCTGCCAAAGCCGCCAACGGTGGCGACGATGACGACAGCAGCACTGACAACGGCCCCGATCCCGTCGAAGCCAAAAAGCGCTTCACGGCGCTCAAGCGCCAGTTCAACAAGACCGAAAAGGTACTGGACGCCAAAGGCCGTGCTCACGCCGACGCCATTAAAGAGATGGAAAAACTGGGCGAGCTGTTCAAGTTCTTCAAGCTCACACCCCGCGTATTTGATCCCCTGAATGACATGGCCCGCGCCACGCTGGCTGACGTACGTGAGCAGGAACGCGAGATCATGACCCTGGCGGTGCGCCGCGCCGGCATGCCGCGCAAAGAGTTCATTACGTCGTTCCAGGGCAGCGAGTCCAACCTGAAGTGGGTGTCGCGCCACGCCCGCAAGAAGGACTATGGGAACAAGCTGACCGCGCAGAAAGACGAGATTCATCGCGCCCAGCGCCGTCTGGCCCAGATCGAAGAAGAGACTGGCCTGACGGTCACCGAGATCAAAGAGATCAACCGTCGCATGTCCATGGGCGAAGCCCGGGCCCGCCGCGCGAAGAAAGAAATGGTCGAGGCGAACCTGCGTCTGGTGATCTCTATCGCCAAGAAGTACACCAACCGTGGCCTGCAGTTCCTGGATCTGATCCAGGAGGGCAACATTGGTCTGATGAAAGCGGTGGACAAGTTCGAATACCGCCGCGGTTACAAGTTCTCGACCTACGCCACGTGGTGGATTCGTCAGGCGATCACCCGCTCCATCGCGGACCAGGCCCGTACGATCCGTATTCCCGTGCACATGATCGAGACCATCAACAAGCTCAACCGCATTTCACGGCAGATGCTGCAGGAGATGGGTCGCGAGCCCACGCCTGAAGAGCTCGGTGAGCGCATGGAGATGCCCGAAGACAAAGTCCGCAAGGTGCTCAAGATCGCCAAAGAACCCATCTCGATGGAGACCCCCATCGGCGACGACGAAGACTCGCACCTGGGTGACTTTATTGAAGACACCACGATCCACTCGCCCATCGATTCGGCGACGGGTCAGGGTCTGCAGGAAGCCACCAAGGACGTACTCGCCGGCCTAACCGCCCGCGAAGCCAAGGTGCTGCGCATGCGTTTTGGTATCGACATGAACACCGACCACACGCTCGAAGAAGTGGGTAAGCAGTTCGACGTCACCCGCGAGCGGATTCGTCAGATCGAAGCCAAGGCACTGCGCAAGCTGCGTCATCCCACGCGTTCGGATTACCTGCGCAGCTTCCTGGATGAGAACTCCTGAAGCTTGTAAGTTATCGCAAAGGCCGCTTTATCAAGCGGCCTTTTTTATGGCTGGACGTTTTTGATCTCGACGGGTTGAGCCGGACATGCAGGCGACCGCAGGGCTGGCGAAACAGGTAAATTCGACGAATGGCACGAAAGCGCTTGCAATGCGCATATCAATGCGCATTAATAAAGTTTAACGACCCTAGAGACTGCGCCCATGGAACCGCTATTCGATATCAACGCCCCAAAGAAGCCGACGAACCTCAGCGTCAACAGTGATCTGCTGCAACAATCGAGAGCACTTAACATCAATCTCTCTGCCACCCTCGAGCAGGCACTCAAAACCCGGCTTGCTGAATCAAAAGCGTCGGATTGGGCATCCAGAAACCAAAACGCGATAAAGTCGTACAACGAATTCGTTGAAGCCAACGGCTGCTTTGGAGAAGAATACAAGGACTTTTGATGCGCCAGTTCGACGTCTACGCTAACACCAGCTCTGCCACGCGAGACGCCTACCCGTTTATCGTAGACATTCAAAGCAACGTCATTGCCCAGATCTCTACCCGTATCGTTATTCCTCTGGGCAGAAAATCTGCTTTTGGGAGCATGACAATGGACGACCTGACACCTGTCGTTACCTACGATGGAGAGGAGCTACTCCTGCTTGTTCCCCAAATCGCCTCCGTTCCCGCCAGAATCCTCAAAGACCCCATAGGGTCCCTGAGCCATATGCGTGATGACATCATCTCGGCACTGGACTTTGCAATTACCGGTACTTAGTAGCGAAACTGCGGTTTTTCTCGTCACAACGTCATCCCGCCCGCATCAACGCCCCCGGCGCCACGCTCACCGTTGCCTCACCATCCGTCAGCCACAACTCGCCCTCGCTGATCGTGGCCTGCAGCTCGATATTGGTACCGAATAACCCCTCCAACGCCTGACGCTCATCATCACTCACTGCGAACACGCTGAGGTTGTCAAAGCGCGCCAGGGCATCGGCATACTTGTCCCACCACACCGGCAAGGCGCGATCGCCATAGCCGTACAGCACCACCTGTCGCGCCCGGCCGCAGGCCTTGCGCAGGCGGTCCGGGTCTGGATTGCCCAGATCCACCCACAGCTCAATCTCACCCGTGAGATCGCGCAGCCACAGGTCCGGCTCGTCATCGGTGCTGATACCGCGACCAAAGGTCAGTTGCTCGTGGGCGTGCAGGGCAAAGGCCGCGACGCGCAGCATCATGCGTGCTTCGGTTTCAGAGGGGTGCTGCGCCACCGAGAGCGAAAAATCCCCGTACACACCCCGGTCCAGATCCGAGACGCTGAGGCGAACTTTGCTGATGCTTGCTTTGAGTGCCATAGGGCCGCGAGTGTAGGCGAAGGGCGGCGGGCAATACCATCCGTAACGGCGACAAAACGTGGCGACGAAAGCGGCGATAATCCCCACAAACCTGGCCAGGTTTTATGGGGGGATGGCAGAACGCCACCACAGCGCTACACTGCAGGCTCTGCTGCGGCGAGGCAATCCCCATGGTGACTGGTATGGACCGTCGAACACTGCTCAGGGCGGGTGGCGGTCTCGTCGCAACGCTGTTGGCAGGCCACAACCTGAGCGCCATCGCTCGCGCCGCAGCCGTGCAGCGCGAGACGCAGCAATACACCGCGCTCACACCCGGCCTGGCCGCAACCCTCGACGCGATGGCGGCACGCATTCTTCCCACCACCGATACGCCCGGTGCCCGCGAGGCGGGGGCGATCTGGTTTATCGACGCCGCTATCGCGCGAGACCTGCCGACAGCGCTGCCCTTGCTACAACAGGGCGCGGCGGAACTCGACACCGCTGCCGGCGGCAACTTTGCGCAAGCCTCCGAAGCCGAACAGGACCGTCTGCTGGCACAGATCGACAACGGCGACTTCTTTGGCCTGGTGCATTTTCTGACACTGGCAGGCACCTTCACCCTGCCCGAATACGGCGGCAATCGCGATCACGTGGGTTGGCAATTGCTGGGCCTGAGCACCCAGCATCACTGGTCACCACCCTTTGGCGACTACGACCGCGGACACCATGGCGAGGCCGACTCATGATGCCCGACTATCGCAACGAGATCGTGGATTTTGTCATCGTGGGGTCCGGCGCCGCCGGCGGCGTCATTGCCCGAGAGCTGGCGCAGGCAGGCCTGAAGGTCGTAGTGCTTGAACAGGGCCCCTGGCGCAAGGCCCAGGACTTTACCCACGACGAGTGGTCCGTAATGTTCCAGCAGGAGTTCAGCGGACGCGATGTGGGGGACTACCAGACGTTTCGTCATCGCGAGAACGAGACCGCCGAGCCCCGGGGCCTGGAACCCGAACCGGCCTACTACGCCCGCGGCGTCGGCGGCTCCACCGCGCATTTTTCGGGCAACTACTGGCGCCTGCGCCCCGTGGATTTTAAGGAGCACAGTCTGGTCGGCGACATTCCCGACGCCACGCTGGCCGACTGGCCCATCAGCTATGACGAACTGGAGCCGTGGTATACGCGCGCCGAATGGGAGATCGGTGTGTCGGGGGCGCCCGGCCCCAATGATCCGCACCGTTCCAGGCCGTTTCCATTGCCACCCATGCCGGTAAAGTCCTCTGGCGTGCTGTTCGAGAAAGGCACCAAAGCCCTGGGCCTCACGCCTCAGGTCGCGCCGGTGGCGATCCTGTCCCAGCCTTATCGCGGACGCCCCGCCTGCATCAACTGCGGCTGGTGCATCGGCTTTGGCTGCGAGGTGAATGCCAAGTCCTCCACACTCGCCACCATGATTCCCGAGGCCCTGGCCACCGGTAACTGCGAATTGCGTCCGCTCTCTACCGTGAGCCGCATTGAGGTCGACGATAAGGACCGCGCAAAGGGCGTCGCCTATTTCGACGCCGACGGCAACGAACACCTGCAGCGCGCCCGCAGCGTGGTGGTCGCCGCCAACGGCGCCGAGACGCCGCGCCTGCTGCTGATGTCGGCCACCGATCGCCACCCCGATGGCCTGGCCAACTCCAGCGGCATGGTGGGCCGCAACCTCATGTTCAACGCCCACAGCGTGGCCTACGGCAAGTTCGAGCACCTGCTTAACGACTACAAGAGCATTCAGTGCACGCGCATTGCCCTGGACTACTACGACAGCGATGAAAAGCGCGGCTTCTTTGGCGGCGGCGCCTTCGACGCCCGCCCGTACCTGAACGGCTATCCGGTGCTGTATGCGCTGCAGGGTGTTCCCACCGACGGCCCACGCTGGGGCGCCGAGTACAAAGACATGCTCTCGGACTATTTTTTACGCAACATGGCGGTAACCACCGCGGCGACGTCGCTACCCATGCTGCGCAACAACGTCACCCTGGACCCCGAGCACCGCGATGCCTTTGGCCGCCCTGCCATGCGCGTCACGTACGCCGACCATCCCGATGACCTGTCCATGTCACGCTTTTTGCAGCCCAAAGCCGTCGAGATTCTTGAAGCCGCCGGCGCCCAGAAAACCTGGGCCTCTGAGATCGGCGAAGAGGTCGTGGGCGCCCACCTGCTGGGCACCTGCCGCATGGGCGATGATCCAGCGACATCCGTTGTCGACAAATGGCATCGCAGCCACGACATCAACAACCTGTTTATCTGCGATGGCAGCAGCATGGTCACCTCGGGTCGTGGCCAGCCGACGCTGACAATCCAGGCCCTGGCGTTTCGCGCCGCCGACAACATGATCCGCGCCGCGCGCAGCAACACCATCGCATCGGTCTGGTAAGGTTGAAACAAGCACCGCGCGGCACTCACCGCCGCAACGGCGCACAAAACAACAAAGGAGTTCAGCATGAACCGCAATCGTCTCACCCCATCCCGTATCTGCCACACCCGCGCTGGTCGCCTCAGCGTCGCCCTGCTCGGCTCCCTGCTCGGTGCCTGCGCCACCGTCGCCGATGACGAAGCCGTGTACCACGCACCTCCCGGCAGTGACGGCAAGGCCCCCTACTCCGAAGCGGTGGTCTACGATGACTTTATCTTTCTTGCCGGTCAGCTCGGCATCGTTCCCGGTACGCGCCAACTGGCAGAGGGCGGCATCGGCCCCGAAACCCGCCAGGCGCTGCAAAACACCCAGGCGGCCTTGGAACGGGCCGGTGGGTCCATGGACTCGGTGCTCAAATGCACCGTATTCCTGGCCGACATTGCGGATTGGGCGGCCATGAACAAGGTGTACGTGGAGTTCTTCCCCAACAAACCGGCGCGCTCCGCCGTGGGTAACATCGGCCTGGGCCTGAACGCCAAGGTAGAAATCGAGTGCATCGCCGCCGCACCTGACGACGACTGAGATACCGCAGCGTCACGCGGCGGGACCGAGATCACCACCATAGATAACAACGAGAACTGACCATGCAGCAACTGACCGGGCTGGACGCCTCCTTCTTGTACCTCGAGACCCCGAACTCCCCCATGCACATTTCGGGGCTGTACATCTACACGCAAGAGACGGCACCGGGCGGAAAAGTTCGCTTCAAGCAGATCATTGACTCCATCGCCTCGCGCATCCAGCGCCTGCCCACACTGAGCCGGCGCCTCAAAACCGTACCCATGGGGCTGGATCATCCCTACTGGGTGGACGATGGCAACTTCGACCCCGAGTTTCATATTCGCCACGTGGCACTGCCCGCACCCGGTGACTGGCGCCAGCTATGCATCCTGATTTCGCGCATCCATGCCCGCCCCCTCGACCGGGCGCGCCCCCTGTGGGAGATCTATGTCATCGAAGGCCTGGACCGTGTAGAGGGCTACCCCAAAGGCAGCTTTGCGATTTACAGCAAAATGCACCATGCGGCGGTGGACGGCGCCTCGGGTATGGAAGTCACCGCGGCGATCCATGACCTGGAGCCCGACGCAAAACCCGAGATCGACACCGAAGTACGCCACGGCGAGGCCGAGCCAAGCACGCTGTCGCTGCTGGTACGCGCCCAGAAAAATACGCTGCGCCAGCCCCTGCGTTTTATCTCGGTGGCTCGTAACACCGTGCCGGGCTTTGCGAAACTGTTCATGCAGCTCCGTCGCGGCGAACTGGAGCGCGTGGGCACCGTGCCGCGCACACGGTTCAACGACGCCGTGTCGGCGCACCGCGTTTTCACGGCGGTGAGCCTGCCCCTGGATGAGATCAAGGCGATCAAGAACGCGGTAGAAGGCGCCACGGTCAACGACGTGGCGATCACCATTGTGGGCGGTGCCCTGCGGCGCTACCTGGACGCTCACGGCGAACTGCCGACGGAATCGCTGGTGGCCATGGCGCCGATCAACGTGCGCGACTCACGCGAGAAGGGAACCGGCGGCAACGTGGTATCGGCCATGTCGGTGCAGGTTCGCAGTGACGTTGCGGATGATCGCGAGCGCCTGGTTCAGGTGCACGAGGGTACCCGGTCGGCCAAGGCCTACGCCAACGCCGTGGGCGCAAAAACCATGACGGACTACTCCCAGTTCATTCCCAGCACCCTCACCGCCCAGGCGGCGCGCCTGGCGAGTCGCTGGCACTTGGTGAACCAGATTTCACCCATGTACAACTGCGTCATCACTAACGTACCGGGTCCGCAGGTGCCGCTGTATCTTGCCGGCGCCCGGATGCTGTCAAACTTTGGCGCCGGCCCCGCAGCAGACGGCGTGGCGCTATTCCACGTGATCACCAGCTACTGCGGGGAGTTCTCGGTGTCAGCCACCTGCTGCCGCGAAATCATGGATGACCCGGGCTTCTATCGCGAATGCCTGCAAGAGAGCTTTGATGCGCTGAAGGCGGCGACCCTGGGTTCGGCCAAAAAGCGCGCGCCACGCAAAAAAAAGGTGGCGGCGAAAAAGAGAACGGTTCAACCCAAGCGTCGCGCAGCGTCCCGGCCCTCTACTGCCCGAGGATAAACCGCTGGGCAAAGGCAAAGGCGTCGGTTCCCACCCGCCGGCCAATAAGACGCCCAGGGATGTCGTCGGCAGGTGGGTGGATACCTCCCCAGATGCGCGACAGGCTGGATTGATCCGAGGCGTCGCGATAGGTGGCCCACTGTAGCGTCACGTCCACGCTCGGTCCTTTTTCGAACACGAGAAATCGGTCCTTCTTTGCGTGAAATTCACCGAGGCCGCCGGGAAAATACTCGTCCCCCGTCAACAGGGTGAGAACTTCGGCAGCGGCGCGAGAAAATGTCGAGTGACCCGACACGTACCCCGCAAAGGGCGGGGTAATAAAGGTAGGCCGCTGATAGGGCCACCAGTTCTCTGCCAGAATCCAGCCCACGCCCGCCACCTCGCGCCTGGGCACAAACAGGCGCCGGGGTCCTCGCCAGGATCGAACCTTGATCTTGTGCAGATGCTCCTGCGCCTGCCCCACCAGCGAATCCGCTTCTTCCACCAATTCGACGTATCCGGGTAGCAGTGGTATCCCCAATGGATCGTAGCGAGGAAGCGCGGGATCAGAACTTTGCCCCCGGTCCGCCATGGCGCGCAGCGCCGAAATGGGTCGGATATAGTCGTACCACCCCTTGATGCTCCAGGCGGCGATGGCCGCATCGTGCATCGCGCCGCCCAGGACCAGGTAGGCCGTCACATCCCATTGCAGATCACCCAGCACCGGTCCCACACCACGGTATCGTTTTACCAGCGCCGGGTGATCCGACACGTAGTTCAACAACGTGAACCAGTGCCCCGGAGGAGATTCCGAGTCGGGCCCGTCGGCCCAGTACTCGGCGACGACCCGCGTGTAGTCCCCCCGCGGAACGCGCTGCGGCGTATACGGTTGCTTCGTGCGGGGATTGACGGGTCGCCCCCTGCCAGGATCGCCGCCCCGAAATGGCCGATAAAAGTCCCGCTGGCCGGCGACATCCCGCGGCAATGACGCCACGGGATTGTTGCCGAGGCTGGCGGGAGAGATATCCCAGATCACACCATCGTCAGGGTCAAGCATCGACGACCAGATCAGCACCAGAGAGTGGGTCCACTGATAGTCGCCGGGCTCATCGCCGGACTGCTCCTCAAGCCACGGCGGTGCGCCCGGATCGTGGTAGACCTGAAATCTCTGACCATCGCGCTCGTGCAACGTCAGGTCCCGGGCCCTCAGGGCAAAGGGGTCGACGAACCCCCACTCGGGTCCAAGGAAGTCCGGCGTAAGTTCCGCGCTTTGGTGCCCCGCCTGATCGATGTACCGGTCGAAGGTTATCGGCTGCCATCGATTCGGGTTTCGTATCGTCGGATTGCCCGGCAGTGGTGGCACCAGCGGCGGGTTCACGGGTTGATAAAAACGGCTCGCGTAGTCGGCGCGCTCGTTGGATCCGTCCTGCAAGCCGTAGTCAATCACGCACTGGGCGATGTAGTTACCCAATTGAGCGGGATCGCCAGAGTGATAGTCCGTGCCCGATGCAGAGGGGTCCAGGCCCTGCTCGACCATCAGCAGTTCAAAACGCAGCAGCGCGGAATCCCTGCCCGGAGATGCTTGAAAACGGTGGCGCAGCAGGCGGTACGCGGCATGGCTGATAGCTTCGGAGCGCGCCTGGTGTAAATCCCGCGGCGTCGGCATTCCATCAAAGCCACAGAAAAATCCGTGGTAATGGTTACCCAGAAGCACCGGCCGGGCGGTCTCGTCAAAGGCCGACCAGGCATCCCACATGGCCACCGCCAGATGATAAAGATTGCGCGCGTGCACTGTAGGTCGCGCTCGGTCTTCGCGGATCGACTGCAGCAGGGCTTCGTTCCAGGCCCTCGCTACCGAATGCCCTGAGGGAATCTCTGCCACGACCCCAGCATTTGCGAGCAGCGCAATGGCGATCAGCAGAGGCTTCGACCATCTGCACAGTTCTCTCGGAGTGGGTTTCTGTGACACAAGGCGATCCACCGGGGCTTCCGGACATTCCGATGATTTGCAGTCTACAGGCTTCATATTGGTTCATGTGGTGCGGGGACTACGTTAGACCCGCACCGCGGCGCCGCGCCCGGGAAATTTACAAGTTTTTTTGCAAATTGCGCGATTGCCTACCAGACTGATCGTGTCCAACTGTATAGGAGGAGCAGCCCGATGATTCATGTTCTGCGCAGAACATCTCTTAATCTGGTTCTCAGCATCGCCGTACTACTGGCACCCAGTTTTGCCTTTGCTGTTGTGCAGGTCATGAACCCCGGGGGAACCCCCGCCGCGAAAGTATCGGTCACCATCACCCTGCCCGACGGCGTCGAAAAAGACGCCGAAACCGATGATGACGGTTTTCTGTTCTGGCTCGATGGCTCCAAGGTCGACAAATTACCCGCCGGCTCCGTGATCGGCGGTGGATTCACCTTCACCAACATCAGCGCCACGGGCATGAGCGCTGTGCAGCTGGGACTGGTGGGTGCTGCGGCAATCGCCACCGTGGTCATCGTGGCGGATGACAGCAACGGTGGCGGCGGAGGCACCGGCAATGGCGGCACCAATGGCGGTGAAAACGGCGGCGGTAATGGCGGTGGCAACGGTGGCGGCAACGGCGGCGCCACAGATCCTGCGCTGCTCGGCGTAGCTCCCGAGAGCCTGAGCATCAGTCGCACAGCGGGCGACTCTGGCTGCCCGGTGTCCATGGGTAACGTCACGGTCAGCAATAGCGGCGTGGGTGATATGACCTACACGGTCAGCAGCGCGCCCGCAGGCTTCGCTTACGACGCCATGCCGTCAACGCTGAGCCAGGGGCAATCCGAATCCTTCGACGTGCAGTTCCTTTGCTCACCGGATGAAACCACCTCGGGCAGCATCACCATCGAAGGCACCGACGTGGGCACGGATTCCAGCGCGGGCTCGGCGAGCGTGGCGCTGTCGGCAACGGTGATGGCCGCGGACAACCCCGGCGCCCTGGAGATCGAGCGCGTATTCGTCGATCTCGGCACCCATGATTCGGCCACGACAGACTGCCGCAAGCCCGAAGACAGCGTGGGTCTGATGAACGTCGGCGGAGAAACCATCGAAGTCATGGCACAAAGCTCTGAGTCTTTTATCGAAGTCTCCCCGAGCTCGCAGACCATTTCAGCGGGAGAGGTTGCGCAGCTGATCATCAACTTCTTCTGCGGTGGCTCTGGCTTCTTTTTTGGCAGCAGCAATTCCGCCACCATCGATGTCATGGCGACGGATCTCGAAGGCAATCCCGTCGAAGGCAGTGGCAGCATCGAAACAACCACCTTCGTGGAATGACCGGGCTGAGTTCCCGAATGAGTAACAGGTTCTCTGTTGTTTAGAAGACCATCAGTAATGGCATTCGTGTTGCGCTGCGTACGGCGACAGTCCCGGCTCCCCTCGCGACGGCGAGCCACCTTGCTGGCGCTGCCGGCCCTCGCCGTACCCCTTCTGTCGATCTTCGCCGCAACCATCGCTCACGCCGAAACGGAGATCCTGGATCTGAACTCCGCCATCGACATTGCGCTGCGCGAAAATCACCAGTACCTCAATGTCATCAGCGACGCCGAAATCGCCGAGCTGGACTACGAGGCTGCGCGATCCGTCTTTCGCACGCGCTTTGGTTCACGCATGAGCAGTGATGCGCGCCTGGGCGCCGAGTTGGGCAGCACCTACAGCGTGTACCTGGCCAAAGACAACGAGTCCGGCTCACGCTACAGCGCCGGGTACTACAACAGCACCTTCGGCGACCGCTCCCTGTCCGAACTGCGTTTTTCGTACACCCTGCCGTTTTTCAAGAACGCTCTGGACAGCCGCCATCTCGCCATCGACCAGGCCGAGATCGACATGACTCGCAGCCAGCGCCTGATCGAAATCGGCACCGAAGAACTGATCAACGCCGTTACTTCGTCCTACTACCGTCTGGTGCTGGCATCGCGGCAGGAAGAACTGGCGCGCAATCGCGCCCTCATGACCGAGACACTGCTCAGCGCCCAGCACATCCGCTTTGAAAATGGCGAGCTGTCGGAGCTGGAACTGGCCGAGTCGGACCTGGCCATCGCCGACGCTGAGCATCGCCTAGAGCAGGCGAATTTCGAGTTTCAAAAACGCATGCACGAGTTCCGCCTGATGCTGGGCATGGATGCCTCGCGACCCCTGAATGTGAACACCGACATCGCCGTCGCGGTGGACGACTCCCTGATGCACGCCCCCGTCGAAGAACTCGAGCAACAGGCGATGTCCCTGCGCACCGAGCTGATCGCCAAGCGCGAAGAACTGCTCATGGCCCGCAAGGTAATCAGTGCCAACACCCGCGGCACACTGCCTCCCATGGAGATTTCGCTGCAATACGCCCTGGTCGCCGAGGGCGATCAGTTCAGCGACAGCCTGGAGTTTGATGACCAACGCTTTGGTGTGGGTCTGCGCATGAACACCGACTTCGGGCAATCCGAACAAAAGCTCAAGGAGCGCAAGCTGCAGCTGCGCTTTGCCAAAGCCCAGCGGGAGTTTGACTACCTGCGCGAGCAGGTGTCCGTGCAGATTCGCACTGCCCGAAACGCCTGCGCCCAGGCGAAAAGCCGGGCCAGCTACGCGGCCAAAACCCTGGATGTCGCGCAACGCAAGCACGAACACGCCGACATACTGCGCGCGCGGGGGCGTCTGACAGAGTTGGAATTCCTCGAGAGTGACCAACAGCTTGCCGATGCCGAGCAGAAACACCTCGCCGCGCGCATCGACTACCTGCTGGCCGCCCAGGAGCTCGCTTTCGCGAGCGGACATTACGGCTTCCAATGGCGGGACTAAAAAATAAAACCTCGACCGTGGTGCTGGGCACCGCGGGCATCTCCATGGCTCTGCTCATCGCCAGCGGCTGGCTGGTGGGCGACGACAACCCACGGGAATTCGATACCAGCTACCGTCCCACAGCAACGGTTGAGGAGGCACCCTTTGCCGCCTTTGTGACCGAAGAGGCGGTACTCGAATCCCGCCAGTCGGTGATCCTGGCCTCGGACCTGCCAAGCAACTCCGCCAAGATCGTGTTTCTGGCGCCCGAAGGCGCCCTGATGAACCCCGGCGACATCGTGGCGCGCTTTGATCCTACGGAATTCGAAGAGCGCATTCTCAAGATCGAGAACGACATCAGCGACCAGCAGGCGAACATTGCCGAGGCCGAAGCCGAGCGTCGGCTACAGAAGATTGGCGAGAAAGAGGAAGAGGCCAAACTGCTGCAGCAGGTGGAGTTCGCGCGTCTGAAGCTCACGGAGCTACGCGAAGGCGACGCCTCTATCCGCCTGGCACGGGCGCAGAGGGCCCTGGATAAAGCAGAGCACGACTACGCCCAGGCCAAGACACATCTGGACACCGAGACCCAACTTCTGGAGAAGGGACTGACGCGGGCGAAAACCCACCAGGAAGCGATCGAAAGCGAACAGGAGAGTCTGGCGCAGCTGCGCATTGCCCAGCAGGACCTTCGGGCCCTGAGCGAAGTCACGATCCCCGGCGAGCTCCGCCTGGCCGAAATCCAGTTTGAGAACCGCCAACGCGCCCATGAGTCCTTTCAGCAATCCCTGGCCCACAAGCAGGACATCTACCAGGCAGGCATCGCCCGCGCCCGCAATCGCATCGCGGCCTTGGAGCAGGATCTGAACGCAGCACGCCTGAACCTTGAGCGCACCACGATCACCGCGCCCATCCCGGGAATGCTGCTGTACAAAGAACTGAGCATGAAAAAAGAGCGTCGCAAGGTACAGGTGGGCGACGCACTCTGGAACCGTCAGGGTTTTGCCGTGATACCCGACATGAGCGCGATGGTCGCGGTGCTTCAGGTACGCGAAACCGAGCTGGGCAAACTGGCCGTCGGGCAGCCGGTGCGTGTCGAACCGCAAGCCTTTGCCGGTCTACAACTGTCTGGCAGCGTCGAATCCATCGGTACCCTCGCGACCGATCAGAACGATGACGCCAGCCGCCTGTTTCATGTGCGCGTCACGCTCGCCGATACCGACGAGCGCCTGCGCCCCGGCATGACGGCCCGCGCGGCGATCGAGATCAGCCGTCTGTCCCAGGCTTTGCAGGTACCCGTAGAAGCCGTGTTCTACGAAGGGACCCAGGCGGTGTGCTTTCGTCTGCGCAACGGCAGAGTCGAACGGGTCGAGGTGATCCTGGGCGTCAGTGACGGGCAACGTGTGGTGATACTCGATGGTCTGGCGCCGCGCGAAGAAGTCTCGTTGGTCTATCCCCAGTCCGTCGATGCATGATTGAAGTTCGGGGGCTGAGCAAATCCTATGCAGGTCCCGGCGCGCCCCTGATGGTGCTCCGGGATTTGTCTTTTTCGCTGGGCGAAGGCGAGTTCCTGTCCCTCATGGGTAGCTCGGGCGCGGGTAAAAGTACCCTGCTGAATGTGCTCGGCTGCCTGGATACGGCCACGCAGGGAAGCTATTGCCTGGCAGGCACCGAGGTGTCTGGCCTGTCGCCCCGCGAGCTTGCCCAGGTACGCAACCGTGACATCGGTTTTGTGTTCCAGAGCAGCCATTTTGTGGATTACCTGGACCTGGCCGACAACGTCGCGCTGCCCGGCACCTATGGCGATAGTGACAATGGCGCCGCAGATCGCGAACGCGCCGTGGGACTGCTGGACTCCGTCGGTCTGGGCGAACGCCAGGATCATCGTCCGTCGATGCTCTCGGGAGGCGAACGGCAGCGCGCCGCCATCGCGCGGGCGCTGTTCAACAATCCGGGGCTGCTGCTGGCAGACGAGCCGACGGGCAATCTGGACGAAGACAATGTGCACAATGTGCTCGCTATTTTTCGTCGCCTGAATCGCGAGGGCCTGGCGATTCTGATGGTGACCCACGACCCTCAGGTCGCGGCCCAGGCGGGTCGCCAGGCGCGCCTCGACGATGGCGTACTGATCGATGCCTGATGCGATGATCAAACGCCTGCAGGCCGACCTGCTGAACGCCACGCGCCTGTGGCGCACCTTTCGCTCCCAGGCCCTGCTCAGTGCCCTTGGGGTGGTGGTCGGTGTGGCGGGACTGGTGATTCTGATTGCCGTGGGGGGCGGCGCCAAACGCGAGCTCGAGGCGGCGCTGGGCAGCCTGGGCGCGGGAGCGGTGCTGATTCGCAGCGATGCCGACGCCACGGGGACCAGGCCAGTCGAGCAGCGATTTGTCGATCGCGCGCTGACGCTGCTGGGTCCCCAGATCGAGGCGAGCGCCCGCGTTCAATCCACCACGGTCCACGCGACGACCGCCCAGGGCGAGACCGGCGATTTTCGGCGCCTGGCCACCGAGGGCTCGTACCGCGAGATTTTTCGTCTGCGCCTGTACGCCGGCCGGTTTATCACCGCCCACGACATACGCGAAGCGCAGCGGGTCTGCGTGCTGACCTGGGAAGCGGCCCGGCGGCTGTTTCCCAATGGTCAGGTGCTGGGGCAGCAGCTGCGCATCGATGGCGACTGGCACACGGTGGTGGGCTGGCTGCAGCCGAGTGGCAGCCAGCTACCCGAGCTCAATGCCCTGAACCTGGCGGACATCAACCTGAGGATCTATACCCCGCTGCAGGTCCGCACCGTAGTGACGCGGACTCCTCTGGACGAAGTCGTGCTCAAGTTTCGCTCCGAGGCGCGCATGAGCAGTGCCATCGAGCTGCTACAACGCATGCTGGCGCACAACGAAGAATCGGCAGAACTCATCATTCCCATTGAACTGCTGCGCCAGCAACAGGCCACGCAGAGCATGTTCCAACTGTTTCTGCTGGCAGTGGCCGGACTCATGCTGGTGGTGGGGGGTGTGGGCATCATGAACACCATGATTCTGAACGTGGTATCGCGCCGACCAGAAATCGGCCTGCGCATTGCCGTAGGCGCGACGCAGCGCGACATCGTGCAGCAATTCGTCTGCGAAGCCCTGGTGCTGGCGGCGGCCGCTGGCGCGGCGGGCATTCTGGTGGGCTACGTGGTGGTCGCCCTAATTGGCTGGGGCACCGACTGGTCCATGGCCTTTGATGCCAGCGCCGCGGTGCTGGGCTTTACCGTGGCGGTCACCGTCGGCGGTGTATTTGGCGGCTATCCTGCCCTGCTCGCTGCGTCCGTATCACCCATTGAATCCCTGCGTCGTGCCGCCTGAATGCGAGCCCTACGCGGGGTCGCTCCTTACCTGACGTAAAACCAGGGTGCCTTGTCAATGCGCAGTGCTCTGCTAAGCTGAATTCAAAACTAATCGACCCTCAGGGCGCATCGCAGGGAGAGCAATCCTCGGATGATCGCACAACCGTCGTTGACTCTCTGCTGGCGCATGCCGACCGGTCTCTCCCTCATGCAGTGCCTGATGCTGTGCCTGGCGCTGGCCCTGTTTACCCCCAGCACCGTTCTGGCCAAAGACAAACTTCCCGGCCGGCAGCTGTCGGACCTCAACAAGCTCGAAGACAAGGCCCACGCCAAAGCGCAGAAAGCCCAGAAAGCGGCAGACCGTCTGGGCAAGCAGATGGACAGCCTCGATCACGAGCAGATCACGCCCAAACAGTGGGAACGACTGCAGGACAAACATTCGGATCTGGTAGACAAGGCGAACGAGGCCACGAGGGATTACGAAGACGCCCGTGACGCCGGCAAAGCGGCGCGGGACCAGTGGGCAAAGGACACTGCTGCAAAACGCGCCGAGTACGACGAGGCGCTCAAGAATCCCGACCTGGACCCCTGCAATCGCGCCCTGGCTGAGAGTTTTATCAAGGCCCACAAGGCGCGCGAAGCGGCGAACAAGCTGCGGGACAAGCTCGACGGACTGGACCAGGCGGCGGACGAGGCCGTGGACAAAGCCGAAGAGATGTTCAAAAAGTACGAGTCCATGGAGGGCGACCGGCGAAGCCTTGAGGGCAGCCTGAAGCTGCAGGTAAGCGCCGCCAAAAGCGCCATAAAAAAAGCCAAAGAGGCTCGGCGCCAGGCCCAGAAGCTGGACCGCCAGGCCAATTCCCTCGAAAGCTCTGCGGACCGGGCGGCGAAAAAAGCTGCGCGCAGCAAAGCCTGCAATCCGCCGGGTGATGCCGAACCCGACACCAAGGTCGCCGTCGGCACCGATGCCAACCCCGTCAGCACCACGGTCAACCCGGAGCACCGGGCGATCATCTACCTGGGCGAGAACATCAATCCCGAGGATTTCATCAAAGAGCACGGCCTCACCGGTGCCCACATCATGTCAACGCCCAAGGGTCTGCCCAATGGACTGGGCA